>NZ_JBITJM010000005.1:0-497063 GCF_044460025.1 Streptomyces sp. NPDC050161
CAACTTCTCCGGATGCTCAGCCACCTCCGGATCCAAGTTGTTCTGCAACATCCGCAACGCAGCCTCCTGCTGCCACCCCAAGGTGTTCAGCTGCGTTCCGCGCGGTGCCTGCACAGGTCGCGGTCCCGACATGGGTGGTGCCTCCCTGACGTCGAATGGATCGAGCTATTCACATAGTGGCTTCGCTGAATATGCCCAGTCAACAGGGCCCCGCGCCCGGCGCCCCCGAGGCACACCTACCGGCCACCCGGACACCGGCCACCCGCCACCACATACCGCGCCTGCCCCGCCGGCCACACATCCGCCCGCACATTCACCCGGCCCCCATGGCGCTGCGGCCGGTGGCAGTGATGGAGTAGCGGTATGACTGGCCTCCAGACTGGTTCCATGACCGGCCCTGTTGCGACGGACCGGGACCGTGCCGTACAGGCAGCCGTGGCGCAGGGGCTCGTCGGCCCCGCCCAGCCCGTCGCCGGGCTCCTGGATGTGGCGGGGATCCGCCGCTCGGCGGCCGAACTGCGGTCCGCCTTCGAGGCGTTCACCGCACCCGGCACACCCGTGCTGCACGCGTTCGCGGTGAAGGCCGCCTCGCTCGTGCCGGTGCTCCGGCTGCTCGCCGACGAGGGCCTGGGCTGTGAGGTGGCCAGCCCCGGCGAGCTGGCGCTGGCCCGCGCGGCCGGGGTGCCGGCCGCCCGCACGGTGCTGGACTCCCCCGCCAAGACCCCCGCGGAGCTGCGCGAAGCGCTCGCCCTCGGCATCGCGGTGAACGCCGACAACCCCGAGGAGCTGGCCCGTATCGACGGTCTGGTGGCCTCCGCGCCGACCGGCGCTCCCCTCGGCCTGCGCGTCAATCCGCAGGTCGGCGGCGGCAGCATCGGCGCGATGAGCACCGCGACCGAGACTTCCAAGTTCGGTGTGGGGCTACGGGACGCGGGGGCCCGCGACTGGGTCGTGCGGGCCTGTCTGGACCGCCCGTGGCTGACCCGGCTGCACGCCCATGTCGGCTCGCAGGGCATGCCGTTGCCGCTGATGGCCGAGGGGGTGCGGTCCCTGTTCGACCTCGCCGAGGAGATCAATGCGAAGGCCGGGCGACCGCAGATCGACACCCTCGACATCGGCGGCGGGCTGCCGGTGAACTTCGCGTCGGACGTGGCCGCCCCGACGTACCGGGCGTACGCGGAGCTGCTCAGCACGGTCGTGCCCGGCCTGTTCTCCGGGCGGTACGGGCTGGTCACCGAGTTCGGCAGGTCGCTGCTCGCCAAGCACGGCACGATCGTGGGCCGCGTCGAGTACGCGAAGTCGGCGGGCGGCCGGCCCATCGCGGTCACCCATGCCGGCGCCCAGGTGGCGACCCGTACGGTCTTCGTCCCGGATGCCTGGCCGATCCGGGTCGCGGCGTACGACGCGCGGGGGCTCCCGAAGACGGGCGAGCCGGTCGCCCAGGACGTCGCGGGGCCGTGCTGTTTCGCGGGCGACCTGGTCGCCGAGAACCGCACGCTCCCGCCGCTGGAGTCCGGCGACCACGCCGCCCTGCTGGACACCGGCGCCTACTACTTCTCCACCCACTTCGCCTACAACTCCCTGCCGCGCCCCGGGGTTTACGGCTATGTGGCGGACCCGTCGGGCGCCGTCCGCTTCACGACCGTGCGCACCCCGCAGACCCTCCAGGAACTGGCGGCGGAGAGCGGCGCGGCGCACGCCGACGGCATGCGCGCGTTGCGGTGAGGTGAGGTGACGTGGCGTGAGGCGGGTCGGCGGGAGATGAGGGGAGACGGCGCCGTCGGCTACCCGCGCCCGCCCCTGCCTCCCGCACCACGCCGGATACGTACACCCCCCGGCCCCGCGTCCCCGGCGGCCACCCCCGTCGTCAGATAGCCGCGGACCTTCTTGCCCGCCGCGCCGCCGCGCGCCGCGGCCTCCGTGCGGACCCACAACAGCGCCTCGTGTTCCCGCTCCCAGCGGCCCAGCCACCGGGACTTGGCCCAGAGTCCGGCGGCGCTGCCCGCCATCAGCAGTCCGCCCGCGGCGGGCAGCGCCCACGACGAGCCGACCGCGGCCAGGAAGGCGAGCAGCAGCCACCAGCGGTGTGCCCGGCGCCAGATCCGTACGGTGACCCCGCGGTCCTGGAGGATGACGGACTTGCCCGCCCGGGAGGCGCCGCCCGCCAGGGCCGTCAGGCGGCGGCGCCGCGTCAGGAACACGGCGCAGGCCGCGATCAGGGCGAGCGCCACCCCCGCGAGCAGCCCGATCCGCCGTCCGGTCAGCCCCGGCAGCAGCGCCCCGATGCCCGCCGCCAGCAGTCCTGGCCACCACAGCAGGCCGGCCGGTGCCCGTACGATCACGGCCACCCTCGCCAGCGCATACGCGCGCCCCACGTCGGTCCTCCTCACGTCGAGCCCGCGACGTCACACCGGGCGTCGCGGCGCTGCGTCACACCTGTACGGCGGCGGATCGTAGCCAGCCCGGATGAGGATTTTCTGAGACGGCCGGAGGGCGGCCCGACGGGCGGGCCTCACTCCACGAAGAGCCCTCTGGCCGCCGCCTTCGCGTCGAACTCCTCCAGGCGGGACTGGGCGTCGGGCAGCGCGTCGCACATCGCCTCCAGCAGGACGCGGCCCAGGAGCATGGGGGCGCAGACCGTGTCGAAGGCCAGGCCGGTGCCCACCGGGGCGGGCAGCAGGAGGTCGGTGTGCCGGGCGACGGGCGCGAAGGCGCTGTCGGCGACGGTGACGACGGTCAGGCCCGCGGCGCGCGCGTACTCCAGGGCTTCGACGACCTCGCGCGGGTGGCGGGGCAGCGCGAAGCAGAGCAGGGTGCTCGCGCCGGCCCGTACGGCGGCGTCGATGCGGTCGGCGAGCAGGGTGCCGCCCTCGTCCAGGAGACGGACGTCGGGGTGCACCTTGCGGGCGAAGTACACGAATCCGGCGGCCTGTGCGGTGGCCGCGCGCAGGCCGAGTACCGGGAGCGGCCTGGACGCGGCGAAGAGCCGGCCCGCGCGGACGACCGGGGACGGGTCGGCGAGTGCGGCGGCGAGGTGGCGGAGGTTGTCGATCTCCGCCTGGACGGCCTGCTGGTATTCGTTGGCTGCGCCGTTGCCGCCCGGCGGTTCGGCGGGGGCGACCTCGCGCAGGTGGCGGCGGAGCGCGGGGTAGCCGTCGAAGCCCAGGGCGACGGCGAAGCGGGTGACGGACGGCTGGCTGACGCCGGCGAGTTCGGCGAGTTCGACGCTGGAGAGGAACGGCGCGTCGGCGGCCCTGCGCACCATGCAGTGCGCGATGCGCCGCTGGGTGGGGGTGAGCCGGTGCCCTTCGAAGAGTTTTTGCAGGCGGGCGGCGGTTCCGGCGGCGGCGTCCGGGAAGGCCGGTGCCTTCGCGCCGGGCCCGTGGTCCGTCCCGGCGGCCCGCTCCGCCGCGTCCGCGTCCGCCTCGGCCCTGGCCGCCTCGGCCTTCGCCGCGTCCGCGCGCCTGCGTGCCCGCTCGGCGGGTGTGCCACCGGTCCCGGCCTGCGCCGTCGGCGTCCCCGGAACCGCTCCTGTCACGTCCGGCTGGCCGGCCGCCCGTGCCGCGCCCGTCGCCCCGGCCGCCGCGCCGCCGTTGTCCCCGCTCATCGCCTCTTCCTCCCGGCCCGGTCAAGGCCGTCTCGTGTACCGACCGACTGTACGGAACTCCTGGCCCGCAGCCGCCCTCTCCGCCCGCCGCGGGGCCCCGCGAGGCCGCGCCGCCCCCGCTACACCTCCGCCAGGCGGTCCAGCAGCCGCTCGGCCACCGCGACGTCGTCCGTCAGGGGACGGTCCGCCGTCCTGGCGTCCAGCGCCTCGGCCGCCAGGGCGTAGCCGGCGGCGACCGGGGTGTCCGGTTCCGGTTCCAGTGAGCGCATCCGCAACGCCCGTACGCAGGCGACGAGTTCGCAGGCCAGGACGTGCCGGAAGGAGACGCAGGCGCGCAGTGTCTGGCGGGCGCCGAGGGAGGCGAAGCTGGCCTGTTCCTCGACGCCGCGGGAGAGCACGGCGTGCCCGAGGGTGGCGGGCTGGGAGACGGCACGCAGCTCGCCGAGTGCCGCGCCGGCCGCGTACTCCAGGATCATCACGCCGGAGCTGGCGGGCGCCGCGTCACCGAGGAACGGCCGCAGCCGGGTGAGGTCGGGTTCGGAGAGCGCGGCGAGCCGGGCGGCGGAGAGCTGCGCGGTCTGGAGTACGGCCAGCCGGAAGCCGTCCAGGGCGAGCGCGGTGTGGGCGGCGTAGAAGTTGCCGTGGTGGTAGGCGGCCTGGTCGTCGACGCTGATCAGGGGGTTTTCCGCGGCGGCGTTGAGGTCGACGGTCAGCACCTGTTCCAGGGTGTCGGCGGCGTCCAGCGCGGGGCCGTGGACCTGCGGGATGCAGCGGAATCCGTACGGGTCCTGGATGCGGCCCAGCGGTGGCGCGGGGCGGGCGGGTACTCCGGAGAGGGTGCGGATGCGGGCGGCGGCGGCCGATGAGCCGGTGTGCGGCCTGGCGAGCATGACGGGTTCGGCGAAGGGTTCGTACGAGCCGCCGACCGCGAGGAGGGAGAGCGCGGCGACCGCGAGTGACGCCGCCAGCAGGCCGCGCAGCTCGTCGAGTGCGAGCGCGGACTGCCCGAGGGTGAGGGCGTTGCTGCTGATCAGGGCGAGGGCGTCGTTGCTGTCGAGGGCGACGGGCGCGGGGGCGTGGCCGCCGGACGGGCAGCGCCAGGGGTGCTCGCCCGCCAGCGCCAGGCCGGTCTGGGCGAGGGCGGCGAGGTCGCCGGTGCCGACCGCGCCGAGTTCGTTGACGACCGGGTGGGCGCCGGTGTCCAGGGCGGCGACGAGTGCGGTGACGACGGCGGGGTTGAGTCCTGCGCCGCCCGCGAGGAGCTGGTTGGCGCGGACCGCGAGCATGGCGCGGACCTCGCGGGCGGGCAGCGGGTCGCCGATGGCTCCGGCGTGGCTGCGCAGCAGCCGGAGTCCGTGTGCGGCGTCGATGTGCTGGACGTCCTCGGTGCGGTTGGCGCCGACGCCGGTGCTGCGCCCGTAGACCCGGCCGGTGGCGGCGAGGCGGCGCGCGGTGTGCCAGGACTCATCGGCGCGGCGCAGGGCGTCGGGGTCGGGGGGTCCTGGGCGTGCGGTGCGGGTGGCGAGCGCGGCGACGTCGGCGGGGCGCAGGCCGTGGCCGTCGAGGGTGACGCGGGGCGTGCCCGGCCTGCGGTCCTGTGGCGCAGGGCCGTGGGTTCGGCCGGGATCCGCACCCCGGCCGGGGTCCGCCGCGGGGGAAGGCATCGCGCTCAACTCCCTTCTGCCGCGCCCTCGGTGGCCGGGATCCCGGCACCGCGTTGCGTACGGCGGGCCGGAGCACCGGGCGTTCCGCACCGGTCCACCGGCTCCCATTCACTCACCTATGACTCTGCATGACGATATGCAGACCGGCAAGGAGCAGCGATCAATCCCCGCCATCGCGGCCGTGCCGTCGCCGCGCCGGCTCAGGCAGGGCCACGCCCCAGCGCCGAGCCCCGCTCCGACAGCCGCGGCGCGCACAGGATGCGCTTGCGGCGGACCCGGCGGCCTTCGATGGCCGCGACGGCGAGCCGCGCGGCCTCCTTGGCGATCCCGGCCAGGCCCCAGTCGAGGGTGGTGAGGGGCGGGGTCAGGATCCGCGAGACGGGGTGGTCGTCGAAGCCGACGACGGAGAGGTCGCGGCCGACCGCGAGGGACGCCTCGGCAGCCGCCGCGTAGACGCCGTAGGCGATGGAGTCGGAGAAGCAGAAGACGGCGGTGGGCGCGGCGCGCCGGGCGCCCCCGCCGCCGGTGCCGTCCAGCACCCGCCGGGCGACCTCGGTCGCCTCCCCCAACTCCTGCGCGCAGGGCAGCACTTCGACCGTGAGGTGCAGCCGGTCGGCGGCCTCGCGGACGTAGACGTCGGCGGGCCGGTCGGGGGTGGAGGGCCCGGTGGGGGTCAGGACCGTGATGCGGCGGTGGCCGAGGGCCCTGAGGTGGTCGAGGACCGTGTCGATGCCGGCGCGGTTGTCGAAGAGCACCTCGCCCGCCGTACGGGCGCGGCGCAGCGAGTCGCCGATGGAGACGACGGGCACCGCGTCGGCGATCGCCGCCCAGCCCTCGGCCGAGGGGTCGACCGGCGACACCAGGAGGCCGTCCACGCGCTGGTCGCGCAGCTGCTTGGCCAGCGCGAGTTCGCGTTCCGGGTCGCCGCCCGCGTCGAGGATCAGCGCATAGCGGTCACCGGCCAGCAGCTCGCGGCCTATCGCCGCCATCAGCTGCTGCTGCCAGAGGTCCTGGAGGTCACCGGAGAGCACGCCGACCATGCTCGTCCGGCCGCCCGCGAGGGCGCGGGCGATCGGGTCGGCCTCGTATCCGAGGTCGGCGGCGGCCTTGCGCACCCGCTGCTCGGTCTCCTTGGAGACGTGCTTGCCGCGCAGCGCGTAGGAGACGGCCGCGGTGGAGAGTCCGGTGGCCTCGGCCACCTCGCGGAGGGTGGTGCGCTTGTTGGGCCTGGCCATGCCGAGAGCCTACCCAAGGCGGGCGGGCGGCCCGCCGGCCACCGGACCGCGGGTGAACGGGCGGCCGTCCGCCGCCCCCGCTCCGGCCCGGCCGACCCTTGACACCACCTCACGTTAAGCGATTCACTTAATCGCATCAGTGAAGCGGTTAAGTTCCGTGGCCCAACGGGCGTCCGACCCCTTCGCCCCGCCCGCGGCCGGCACCGGGACACCGCCCCACCGCCGAGGGAGACGCGTGCCCGCCGACGTCCACCAGCACATCTGGCCGGCCGAATTCACCGCCCTGCTGCGCGCCCGCAGCGCACCGCCGCGGCTGGACGGCTGGACGCTGCACCTGCCGGGCGAGGCCCCGTACGCCGTCGACCCGGCCGACCACGACACCGGCGCCAGGCAACGCCTCGCCCGCGCCGACGGGCTCGACCTGGCGCTGGTCTCGCTCTCCAGCCCGCTGGGCATCGAGTACCTGCCGCCCGGCGAGGCCGACCCGCTGCTGGCCGCGTTCCACGACGGCGCGCTCGCCCTGCCCGCGCCGTTCGGCGTCTGGGCCTCGCCCTGCCTGTCCGTCCCCCGGCCGGATCCCGGACCTGTGCGGCGCCTGCTGGCCCGCGGCTGCGCCGGGCTGCAACTCCCGGCCACCGCCCTGCTCGACGCCGCCGGATGGCAGCGCTGCGCCCCGCTCATCGACGCCGTCGCGGAGCTGGACCTGCCGCTGTTCATCCACCCCGGCGCGGCGCCCACCGCGGGCGCGGCGCCTGCCTGGTGGCCCGCCCTGGTCCCGTACGTCCAGCAGCTGCACGCCTCCTGGTTCGCGTTCCGCGCCTTCGGCAGGCCGCGCCATCCGCGGCTGCGGGTCTGCTTCGCCGCGCTGGCCGGGCTCGCCCCGCTGCACGGCGAGCGGCTGGCCGCACGCGGCGGCGGCCTGGACCGCGGCCGGGTCGACACCGACGCGTTCTACGAGACCTCGTCGTACGGGACGCGCGCGGTGGACGCGCTGGTGCGGGCCGTCGGCATCGACGTCGTCGTCAGCGGCAGCGACCGCCCGTACGCCACACCCACCGACCCCGATCTCGGCGCCGAGGCCGCCCGGCACGCCCTGCGCACCGTCAACCCGGCCCGCCTGCTGGGGCCGGCGAAAGGAGCCCGCCCATGAACCGTCCCGCCCCCGACCGGGCCGTCCGCGTCCCCGAGCCGTTCGCCGCGCTGCCCGAACGCGCCCTCGGCACACGCGAGTTGCGGGATCTGGTCGACACTCTCGCCGCCCGCCCCGGCCTCTGGCGCGCCCAGGTCGCGTTCTCCGACACCGAGCGGCACTACGCCTCGCTGTACCGCGACGAGTACGTCGACGTCTGGCTGCTGTGCTGGACCCGGCGCAACGACACCGGATGGCACGACCACGACCTCTCGTCCGGCGCGGTCCGCGTCGTCCAGGGCGCGCTGACCGAGACCAATCCGCGGATCGGCGGGGAGCACCTGACGACGACGGTCGGCGCCGGCGCCTCGTTCTGCTTCGGGCCCGACCACATCCACCGGCTCTCCGGCGCCACCGACGACGCCGTCTCGGTGCACGCCTACTCGCCGCCGCTGTGGCGCCTGGGCCAGTACGACATCACCGATGACGGGCTGATGCGCCGGCGCTCGGTGTCGTACGCGGATGAGCTGCGGCCGGTCGACACCCCGCCGTCAACCGTCTGACCTGCGCGGACGCGGGGCACGGGGGCGCCGTCCGCGTCCCGGCCGACAGAAATCACGCTCCGCCTATTGACCTTCCATTCACACTGCATTGATCCTGCATGGATCCATACAGTGAGGCGGCGCAACATGGCAGGCGTGGTGGAACGACGCTCGATCGATGTCGTCCCGGACGGCGAACGGCACGGCAACGCCTTCAGCCAGTTCACCCTCTGGCTCGGCGCCAACCTCCAGATCACCGCCGTCGTCACCGGAGCGCTGGCCGTCGTCTTCGGGGCGACGGCCTTCTGGGCGCTGGCCGGACTGCTGCTGGGCAACCTCGCCGGCGGGGCGGTGATGGCGCTGCACTCCGCGCAGGGCCCCCGGCTCGGCCTGCCGCAGATGATCACCTCGCGGGCGCAGTTCGGCGTCCGCGGCGCCGTCGTCCCGCTCGCGCTGGTCATCGTGATGTACATCGGCTTCTTCGCCAGCGGCAGCGTGCTGGCCGGGCAGGCGGTCGGCGAGCTGACCCACCTCGGCGCGACACCCGGCATCGTCATCTTCGCCGCCGTCACCGCCTTCGCCGCGGCGGTCGGCTACCGCCTCATCCACGCGCTCGGCCGGATCGCCGGTCTGGTCTGCGCGGTGGCCTTCGTCTACCTCGGCATCCGGCTCATCGGCCGCGCCGACATCGGCGCGCTCCTCCACGACCGCGGCTTCGGCCTGCCCGTCTTCCTGCTCGCCGTCTCCCTGGCGGCGTCCTGGCAGCTGGCGTTCGGCCCGTACGTCGCGGACTACTCGCGCTACCTGCCGCGGCGCACCTCCGCGCGTGCCACGTTCTGGTGGACGCTCTCCGGCTCGGTGCTCGGCGCCCAGTGGTCGATGACCTTCGGCGCGCTGGCCGCCGCGGCGGCGCCCGGGGCGTTCGTCGGCCACGAGGTGAGCTACCTCGTCGGCCTCGGCGGCACGGGCCTGATCGCCTCGGTGCTCTACTTCGCCATCGCCTTCGGCAAGCTCACCATCAACATCCTCAACACCTACGGCGGCTTCATGTCGCTGGTGACCAGCGTCAGCGGCTTCCGCGGGCAGCGCACCCTGTCGCCGCGCGCCCGGTCCGCCTACATCTTCGGGATCATGGTGGCCGGCACCGCCGTGGCCCTGCTGGGCAAGGACTCCTTCCTCACCTCCTTCAAGGACTTCCTGCTCTTCCTGCTGACCTTCTTCACCCCGTGGTCGGCGATCAACCTGGCCGACTACTACCTGATCTCCAAGGAGCGCTACGACATCCCGGCGCTCAGCGACCCGGCCGGCCGCTACGGCTCCTGGAACGTCAAGGCACTCGCCGCCTACCTCATCGGCGTCCTGGCCCAACTGCCGTTCCTGGCCACCGCGTTCTACACCGGACCGCTGGTCGCCCCGCTCGGCGGCGCCGACGTCTCCTGGCTCGTCGGCCTGGTCGTGCCCGGCGTCCTCTACTGGGCCGTCACCCACCGCGACACCGCACGGCTGCCGGACCGGCCCGCCGACGGCACCCCGGACGCGACCGGACCGGACGCACGGGCCACCCCGGCCGGCTGACCTGCGCCGGTACCGGAAAGAGGGGGGCTGGCCCTACCGCGCGGGCCCGCCGCCGTCCGTAATCTCGGCTCCATGGCGACCCACGACCCCGAACTGGCCGACGAACTCGACGCGACGCTCAAGGCCCGCAAAGACCTCGGCCCCGAGTACGAGACGGAACTGACCGACGCGTTCCTGGAGAAGCTGGAGCGGACCGTCGACCAGCGCGTACGCCGGGGTCTCGCGCAGGCGCAGCTCCAGGTGGCCCGCTCCGGACGCCCGTACGGCGGCTCCGGCGGCGGTGCGCCCTTCGGCGACGGCACGTTCGCCGCGCGCTTCGGCTTCGCCACGGTCTCCCTGGTGCTGGCCGTCCCGCTGTCCGCGATCGCCGCGGTCAACACCGGTCTGCTCGGACTGCTGACGTGCTGGGCGGGCATCGTCGGCGTCAACGCCGTGCACGCCAAGGGCTTCGCCGCCCTGCTGCGGCGCGCCCGCCACGACGGCGCGTAGCGCGGCCGGTCCCCGCGCCGGGGAAGAAGAAGGCGCGGGGACCGCCTCACCCCGGCCGGGGCCGGGGGCGGGACGACAGCGGTCCCCGCGGGGGACGTGTCCGGGCCAGGGCCGGACGGGACGTCCTGACGATGGCGGAGGCCCGGGAGCCGCTCCGGAGTTCCGTATCGCCGTGGTCAGTAATCTGCCCGACCCGTGTTAAGCCCGTGCTGCGGGCACATGACGCATGCGTACCGCTCGCACGGACCGGCGTTCATCTCGCCCGCGTCCGCGCCCGCACGGACGCTACTTGCCGGCCTCCCGCGCCAGGTACGCCAGCAGGTCCTGCCGGCTCACCACGCCCTTCGGCTTGCCCTCGACGAGGACGATGGCCGCGTCGGCGCCTTCCAGGACCGCCATCAGGTCGGCGACCGGCTCACCCGAGCCGACCTGCGGGAGCGGCGCGCACATGTGCTTCTCCAGCGGGTCGGCCAGGGAGGCCCGCTGGGCGAACAGGGCGTCCAGGAGTTCGCGTTCGACGACCGAGCCGACGACCTCGGCCGCCATCACGTCCGGGTGCCCGGCGCCCGGCTTGACGATCGGCATCTGCGAGACGCCGTACTCGCGCAGCACCTCGATCGCCTCGCCGACGGTCTCCTCGGGGTGCATGTGCACGAGCGAGGGCAGTGCGCCCTCCTTGTGCGCCAGCACCTCACCGACCCGGGCCGCGGCACCGCTCTCCTCCAGGAAGCCGTAGTCCGCCATCCACTCGTCGTTGAAGATCTTGGAGAGGTAACCGCGACCGCTGTCCGGCAGCAGCACCACGACGACGTCGTCGGGGCCGAGCCGGGAGGCGACCTCCAGGCCGGCCACGACCGCCATCCCGCAGGAGCCGCCGACCAGCAGGCCCTCCTCCTTGGCGAGGCGCCGGGTCATCTGGAAGGCGTCCTTGTCCGACACCGCGACGATCTCGTCGGCGACGGTGCGGTCGTAGGCGGTCGGCCAGAAGTCCTCGCCGACGCCCTCGATCAGGTACGGGCGCCCGGAGCCGCCGCTGTAGACGGAGCCCTCCGGGTCGGCGCCGATGACCTGCACCCGGCCCTCGCTGGCGTCCTTCAGATAGCGGCCGGTGCCGCTGATGGTGCCGCCGGTGCCGACACCCGCGACGAAGTGCGTGACCCGGCCCCCGGTCTGCTCCCACAGCTCGGGCCCGGTCGTCTCGTAGTGCGAGCGCGGGTTGTTCGGGTTGCTGTACTGGTCCGGCTTCCAGGCGCCAGGCGTCTCGCGCACCAGCCGGTCCGAGACGTTGTAGTACGAGTCCGGGTGCTCGGGGTCCACCGCGGTCGGGCAGACCACCACCTCGGCGCCGTACGCCCGCAGCACGTTGATCTTGTCCGTCGAGACCTTGTCAGGGCAGACGAAAATGCACTTGTAACCCTTCTGCTGGGCCACGATCGCCAGCCCCACGCCGGTGTTGCCCGACGTCGGCTCGACGATGGTGCCGCCCGGCTGCAACTCGCCCGATTCCTCGGCGGCCTCGATCATCCGCACCGCGATCCGGTCCTTGACCGATCCGCCCGGGTTGAAGTACTCGACCTTCACCAGGACGGTGGCCTGGATCCCTCGGGTGACGTTGTTGAGCCGCACGAGCGGGGTGTTGCCGACTAGCTCAATCATCGATTCGTAAAACTGCACGGTGGTCTCCGCGGTCGGGGGCACGCTGTCCTGCGCCCGTCCTGCCAGCCTATTGCCCCTCCCCCGCGTTGCGTTCGGCGCGCTACGGGGCAACAACTTGTTGTACGAGTTCTCGCCGATTCACGAAGCGCGCCGGCCGTCCCCCGACAGGACGCGCCACGCACTGCACGGGGAGGTGCCCGGCCTATGCCGATGACGTTGTCCAGGGCGAGAGTGGCCCGGCGGATCGCCACCGCAGCCGCGCTCGGCGGCAGTGGGATCGGGCTGCTCGGGGTGGCCGCCGCCGGGCTGCTGCTGACCGAGGTCAGGCTGGCCCGCCGTACCGTCGGCGGCTCCAAGGAGACCCCGCCGGGCGCCGACGGCCGCTACGGCGCCGCCTTCGGCCACCGCACCGACCGGGCACCGCTGCGGCTCGGCTTCCTCGGCGACTCCACCGCCGCAGGACAGGGCGTGCGCCGCGCCCGCGAGACACCGGGCGCGCTGCTGGCCTCCGGCCTCGCCGCGCTGTCCGAGCGGCCGGTGGACTTCCGCAACGTCGCGCTGCCCGGCGCCCAGTCCGACGACCTCGAACGCCAGGTGGACCTGCTGCTCGGGGACGGCGCCCAGGCACCCGACGTCTGCGTCATCATGATCGGCGCCAACGACGTCACCCACCGGATGCCGATGGCCCGCTCGGTCCGCCATCTGTCGGACGCGGTGCGCAGGCTGCGCGCGGCGGGCTGCGAGGTGGTCGTCGGCACCTGCCCCGACATGGGGACCATCGAGCCGGTCTACCAGCCGCTGCGCTGGGTGGCCAGGCGGCTGTCCCGGCAGCTCGCGGCGGCGCAGACGATCGGGGTGGTCGAGAGCGGCGGCCGTACGGTCTCGCTGGGCGACCTGCTGGGCCCGGAGTTCGAGGCGCGTCCGCGGGAGCTGTTCGGGCCCGACAACTACCACCCGTCGGCCGAGGGCTACGCCACCGCCGCGATGGCCGTGCTGCCCACGCTGTGCGCCTCGCTCGGCCTGTGGCCGGAGAGCGAGCGCCCGGAGGAGGCCAGGCGCGAGGGCATCCTGCCCGTCGAGCAGGCCGCCGTCCAGGCCGCGTCCGAGGGCGGTACGGAGGTCGCCGCCACCCGTGCGCCGTGGGCACTGCTCAAGCACCGCAGGCGGCGCCGGCTGCCGTCGACCGAGGAGACGGACCAGCCGCCGGTCGCCCCGTGAGCCGTGCGGACCACCACCCCCGCATAAGCGCTCGCTTAGAAAAGAGTCCCGCATCACAGCACGCACCCCGTGACCTCTGCGGTACGTACCGGTAACTTCCCTCACAGTCTCTGCCGGACGCCGCGACGGGGCCGCCGCGCCTCCGGTACGCCTGCACCCGCTCGACCGCACCCTCTCGACCCCATGGAGCCGTGATGCCCGAAGCCGTGATCGTCTCAGCCGCCCGCTCTCCGATCGGCCGCGCCTTCAAGGGGTCGCTCAAGGAGCTGCGGCCCGACGACCTGACCGCGCACATCGTCCAGGCCGCGCTGGCCAAGGTGCCCGAGCTGGACCCGGCCGACATCGACGACCTGATGCTCGGCTGCGGCCTGCCCGGCGGCGAGCAGGGCCACAACCTCGGCCGGATCGTGGCCGTCCAGATGGGGATGGACCACCTGCCGGGCTGCACCGTCACCCGCTACTGCTCCTCCTCCCTCCAGACGACCCGCATGGCGCTGCACGCCATCAAGGCGGGCGAGGGCGACGTCTTCATCTCGGCGGGTGTCGAGACCGTCTCCCGCTCCGTCAACGGCAGCTCCGACGGCATGCCCGGCACCCACAACCCGCTCTTCGCCGACGCCGAGTCCCGCACCGCGTCCCGCGCGGAGCAGGAGGGCGCCGACTGGCACGACCCGCGCGAGGACGGCCTGGTCCCCGACGCGTACATCGCCATGGGCCAGACCGCGGAGAACCTCGCCCGCCTCAAGGGCGTCACCCGCCAGGACATGGACGAGTTCGGCGTCCGCTCCCAGAACCTCGCCGAGCAGGCCATCAAGGACGGCTTCTGGGAGCGGGAGATCACGCCCGTCACGCTCCCCGACGGCACGGTCGTCGCCAAGGACGACGGCCCGCGCGCCGGCGTCACCGTCGAGGGCGTCGCCGGCCTCAAGCCGGTGTTCCGCCCCGACGGCCTGGTGACCGCGGGCAACTGCTGCCCGCTGAACGACGGCGCCGCGGCCCTGGTCGTCATGTCCGACACCAAGGCGCGCGAGCTGGGCCTGACCCCGCTGGCCCGGATCGTCTCCACCGGCGTCTCCGGACTGTCCCCCGAGATCATGGGCTACGGCCCGGTCGAGGCCAGCAAGCAGGCACTCCGGCGGGCCGGCCTCGGTGTCTCCGACATCGACCTGGTCGAGATCAACGAGGCGTTCGCCGCCCAGGTGATCCCCTCCTACCGCGACCTGGGCATCGACCTGGACCGGCTGAACGTCAACGGCGGCGCCATCGCCGTCGGCCACCCCTTCGGCATGACGGGCGCCCGCATCACCACCACCCTCATCAACTCCCTTCAGTGGCACGACAAGCAGTTCGGCCTGGAGACGATGTGCGTGGGCGGCGGCCAGGGGATGGCGATGGTCATCGAGAGGATGAGCTGAGCCGCAGCGGAGGGTAGGGGTCGCCTGAGGGACGAAGGCGGCACCTGCCCGCAGCGGAGGCGAAGCTCAGCGCGACCATGGGCACGAGCGGCTGAGCTGAGCCGCAGCGAAGCTCAGCGCGAGCGCAGCAGCTGACCGAGGGTGCGCCGGGGCGGGTCAACTCCCGTTCCCCGCGCACCCTTCGGCGTCGCGCGGGTACGTACAGCGATCCTTGGTGACATGGGTCACCCGGTGACAAGATCGCGACCCAATCGCCGCCAGGATTGTGACCAACGCCCCGGGTAAATCGGGTTCTTGCAGGTCAGCGAGGGGTCACCCATCCGCATGAGGCCCTAAGCCCCCTCCATTTCGGGACATAGCGCACTGGGAACGGTCGCCGACGACCGGCAGGCTGATGTAGAAGTCGAGGGACATTCTGCTATCAGGAGTACGCCAGTGAGCGAGCGCAGCAAGGAGGTCCCCGCGGCCGTCGGCCGGGGGCTGACCATCGACAGGCACGCGACCCGCGCATACGGGGCCGCCGAGCGAAGCGGGGAGGACGCATGAGCGTCACCACCGTCGCCCTGCTCCTGGCCGCGGGTCTCGCCGTGGCGCTGGGAGCCGCGGCGCTGCACACCGTCCGCGCGCTGCGCCGGCAGCTCACCGAGCTGCGCGCCGAGCTGACCGCCACCCGGAGCGCCGCCACCGAAGGACTGATCCCGGCCGCCCGGCCGGCACCGACGCCGCTGGCCGACATACGGGCGGCGGTCGCCGAAGCGCTCGCCGACGAGCGGGAGCGTGAACTGGCCGAGGCCCGCGCGTTCTGGGCCGCGCAGGAGGCCAGGGACGCCGCCGACACCCCGTCGCTGCTGGGCGGCCTGACCGGTATCGGCGACGAGGGCCCGCTGGACGCGCGGACCGAGCAGCGTGAGTTCGCCGACCGGCTCGACCTGGACCACTTCGACAACCAGCCGTTCCTGCCCCGCCAGGCGGACCTCGCGGGCCTGGAGCCGTTCGCCTCGCTGGAGCCGTTCACCTCGCTGGAGCCCATCGACGCCCTGGAGTCCCTGGACGCCACGGAGTGGGAGCCTGCCGACGAGGGCGAGTCCGCCGAGCTGGCCGCCGCCCGCCGCCGGCACCCCTCGCATCCGGACTTCTCCCCCGTCCCTGCGGTCGGCGATCACGAGCGCACCGTCGCACGCCTGGAGGAGCTGGCCGATCACAGCGTCCCGCTCGCCGACGTACGGCCGGGGCCGCTGGGCACCCTGGACGTCTACGTCTTCACCGACGGCACCACGCTGTGTCTGACGCCGGGGCACCGCGAGACGTCGGAGAGCGTGGCGGACGCCCTGCGCGACGGCCACACCCCGGTCCTGCTGGGCGGCTCCGGCATCTCGGGCGCCTACGCGCTGACCTTCGCCTGGGGCGAGGGCAGGCAGCGACGCGTCTACATCCTGGCCGACCGCGTCATCGCCTCGCTCTGACGCGGCCCGGCGCTACCAGCGCCCCGCCGTCTCCCGCACCTTCCGTACGGCCTCCGCCAGTTCACCGGCGGGGGCCGCGCTCGTGTTCCGCAGCGCCTCGGCCAGGTCGTGCCCGGCCACCGCGAGCTGGTCGCCGACGGCGAACATCCCGGCGTCCGGCAGCGCGTACGGCTCCCGCTGCGGGGTCTCGATGCGCTGCGCGCGGTCGGCCAACTCCCGCGCGAGGGCGAGCGCTTCGGCCGCGGCACCGCGGCCGAGCGTGCTCTGCGGCAGCGATCTGAGGCGGTCGGCGAAGGCGTCCACGGCATTCTGCAAAGGCGTTACGTCAAGCACGGCTTGAGCCTATGCGCCACCCACAGGTGGTTGCCAACACCCGAACCCTCAGGCACGGTGTGCTGAAGACCAGCATCGAACGCGTCCGGAGGCGCCGATGTCTCAGATGTTCTCCGAAGAAACCCACCGGAATCTGCTCTCCCGCATCCCGCACTGCACCGGCCGGGAAATCTCCGAATGGCTGCGCACCGTCGATGAAGGCCCCGCACTCTTCCGCTTCGACGAAAGAGTCAGCTGGCTGCGCGGCGAGCACCAGCTCGCGTACGGGCACGCCAAGGCGATCGTCCACGAGCACGACCTCAGGCGCGCCGCCCGCAAGCGCTGAGCCCACGCCGGGAGCAGAACGCCGAAGGCCCCGCGGGCAGTTGCCCGCGGGGCCTTCCGTGCGCTGCGGCTCCCCGTCACCGGGGGCGCGGTCCGCCGGATCAGTCCCGGAGGATCGAGATCAGGCGCAGCATCTCCATGTAGATCCACACCAGGGTGAGGGTCAGGCCGAACGCCGCCAGCCAGGACTCCTCACGCGGGGCGCCGTAGGCGACGCCGTCCTCGACCTGCTTGAAGTCCAGCGCCAGGAACAGCGCGCCGAGCACCACACCCACCAGGCCGAACAGGATGCCCATGCCGCCGCTGCGGAAGCCGAGGCCGTCCCCGCCGCCGAACACCATGAACAGGCAGTTGACCAGCGACAGGAGCACGAAGCCCATGGCGGCGATCATCACGAAGCGGGTGAAGCGGGCGGTGACCCGGACGATCCGCGTCTTGTAGGCGACCAGCATGGTGACGAACACCGCCATGGTGCCCAGCACCGCCTGCATCGGCGCGCCGTTCATCTTCGGCAGGTCGTTGATGAACCCGCTGAGGGCACCGAGGAACAGGCCCTCCAGCGCCGCGTACGACAGGATCAGCGCGGGCGACGGCTTGCGCTTGAACGACTGGACGAAGCCCAGCACCATCGCGACCAGACCGGCGCCGATGGCGAAGCCGAGCTGCTCGGTCAGGAAGAGCCAGCCGACGGTGGCGCCCGCGATGACCGTGCCGAGCGTCATGGCGGTGCGCGCGACGACGTCGTCCATCGTCATCGGGCGGGTCTGCGGCGTGTACTGCGGCGGCGCCTGGGTGGCGGCCTGCGGCGCGCCCTGGGCGTACGGGTTGTTCGTGCCCTGGGCGTACGGGTTGGTTCCTGCGTACGGGTCGGCTGCGGGGCCCCCGGCCTGCGGCGGCGCGTTGAAGCCCGCGTAGCCGGTGTCGCGGCTGAACCCCCGTCGCGAGAAGACCGGGTTGCTGCTCCTCATCTCACTCCTCCATGGCCGCCCTGCGCGGCCTTCCCCTCAGGGTAATGGCCTGGCAAAGACGCTCGGCTACTTCTTGGGCAGGATCTTCCCCTGATTTCCGTGGGCGTATCTACGCCACGAGGAGTACGTACGGGAGCCCGCAAAGGTGCCCGGGGCCGGGGTCGCTGTGCGCCGCCCCCGGGCGGAGGCGGCGCACAGCGGGGTGGACGCGCCTCAGCGTGCGAGGTGGCCGCCGCGCCCGGCGAGCGCTCCCGTCAGACCCATCGGCACCGACAGGACCACCAGAGCGATCAGTCCCGCGGTCCAGGCGCCGGTCAGGTCGCGGGCGGCGCCGAACGCGGTGGGGCCGACGGCGGCCAGCAGGTAGCCCACGCACTGGGACATCGCCGACAGCAGCCCCGCCTCGTGCGTGGTGCGGGCGCACATCGACATGTAGGCGATGCCCAGGGACAGCACGGCTCCCAGGCCGAGGCCCAGCACCGCGGCCCACAGCACCGCCGCCCCGGTCGGCGCCGCGATCAGGCCGACGAAGGCGGCGACGCACAGCACGGTGCCCCATATCGCCAGGTAGCTCTGCTGCCGGGAGCGCTGCGCCCACACCGGCACCAGGACCGACGTGACCACGGCGGAGCCCATGCAGACCGCCAGCAGCACCCCGGCGCCGCCTTCGGTGTAGCCGTGGTCGATGTAGAACGACGGCAGCCAGGTGGTCGCGGTGTAGTACAGCAGCGACTGGAACGCGTAGAACAGGGCGACCGCCCAGGCCAGCTTGGAGCGCCAGATCGAACCGCCCTCGTGCACCTGAACCGGCGGCTGCTCCCGGCCGCGCCGCAGCCGTGGCACCCACACCACCAGCGCCGCCAGCGCCAGGACGCCCCAGACGGCGAGGCCGCCGGCCCAGGACAGCGGCAGCGCGTCCCGCAGCGGGACGGTGGTGGCCGCCGCGACCGCGCCGCCGCCGACCAGCATGGTGGTGTGCAGCCCCGACATCAGCCCGACCCGGTCGGGGAAGTCCCGCTTGATCAGCGCGGTGATGACGACGTTCGCGACGGCCACCGCGGTGCCGACCAGGAACGATCCGGCGAACAGGGGGAACAGTTCCGGGACCAGGCGCACCGCGGTGCCGGCCAGCAGCACCGCGAGCACCGCGACCAGGGTGCGTTCCATGCCCCAGCGGCGGGACAGCCGGGGCGCGAGCGGCGCGAAGATGCCGAAGCAGATCAGCGGCAGCGTCGACAGCACGCCGGCGCCGCCGTTGGACAGGCCGGTGACGTGCCGGATCTCGTCCAGCAGCGGGGAGACCGCCACGATGGCGGGCCGCATGTTGATCCCGACCAGCAGCACCGCCAGCGCGTACCAGATCAGGTGGCGCCGGCTGCGGGGCGTGCCGGGTGCGGGCCCGGCGGTCGGGTCGGCCGCTGCCCGGGGCGGCGTGGCGGGGGCTTCCGGTTCAGGGGGTGGGGTCACGAGCGGTCCTTCCGGGGTGCGGGGGTGCGCACCGACGGGCCGTCCGTCCGATCGACGCCGGGGAGGCGGGGTGATCGGATGGACGGCCCGGCGGGCGAGCGGGGGTGCTGTCGTCAGGCGGCGGCGGTGAACGGCACGGGTTCCCCGTCGCCGGGGGCGACCGCGTGCACGCCTCTGGCCTTGGCGGCCCGCAGGAAACGCCCCCGTACGTCGTCCTGCTCGGCGTAGTACGGCGGGTTGTCGAACAGCTCGTAGTGGATCGCGCAGGCGGTCTTCGCCCCGAGCACGACCGCGGCTTCGACGGCCTGTTCCGGGGTGAGCGTGGCGGGCTGGTTGGTGGGGGTGAAGCCCTCGCGCTGGGTCAGCACCCCGGCGATCGGCAGGAACGCGACGTCGAAGGGGCCGTGGTCCTTCGCGATCTGCCACCACCGGCCGTGCCAGATGGTGTCGCCGAAGTGGATGACGCGCAGGCCGTCGGTCTCGACGATCCAGGCGACCTGGTCGTCGCCGCGCCAGTCGTGGGAGGCCACCGGGATGGTGGTGAACCGCCCGATCTGCCGCCGCTCGCCCATGTCCTGCGGGGTGGCGGTCACCCCCATCCGGTCCAGGGTGCCGACGATCGGGGTGTGGCAGCCCACGGTGCCGCCGTCGTCGGCGGCGATGCCGGCGAGCAGTTCCCGGTCGCAGTGGTCGGGGTGGATGTGGGTGATGACGGCGTGGGTGCGCACCCCGGGGGGAGCCTCGATGTCGGGCAGGGGCCGCTTCGGCAGTCCCTGGAAGCCCGCGAGGTCCGCGGTGTTCTTGAGGGGGTCGATGACCACCCGCCGGTCTCCGGCGGCCACTTCGACGCCGGCCCAGGCGAGCCGCCGGAGTGTGACGGTCTCGGCTGCACTCATGGTCTGCTCCTCGCGACGCTGTTCGTGATGATTGCTTGCCGTGGACGGACGGTCGGACCACGCGCCGAGAGCGGCACGGCCCCGGGGGGCCGTGCCGCTGCACAGGCGGTGCTTACGCGAGTTCGGCGCGGAGCAGCCAGTTGCGTGCCACGCCCTTCACATCGCGCGGCTGGACGGCGTACGGCCAGCGGGTTTCACCGGCGCCCTGCTCGCCCGGCTCCTTGAGTTCCCGGACGGTCCAGCCGGTGCCCGCCATGAACTCCTCGGGCTCGTCGGTGCCGAAGAGCCACGGAATCCCGTCTTCCTTGAGTGCGGAAAGGAAGATCTGGGTGGCCGGGCCGCGCAGCAGCGACTTGCTCAGGATGTCCACCGCGACCCAGCTTCCGGGGGCGGAGTTGGCCGCGAAGGTACGCATCAGCGTCGCGGACTGCTCCTCGGTCAGGAAGAACAGCAGGGCCTCGGGCACCCACAGCGTCGGCAGCGACGGGTCGAATCCCGCCGCCCGCAGCGTGGTCGACCAGTCCCCCGCCAGGTCCGCACCGACGCGCCGCAGATTGACCGTCGGCGTCGGCGATCCGAGCTGGGCGAGACGCTTCTCCTTCTCGTCTATCAGGGCCTGGTGGTCGACCTCGTAGACGCGGACGTCATCCGGGAGCTTCAGACGGTAGGCACGGGTGTCCATGCCCGCCGCGATCAGCACCACCTGCCGGATGCCCTTCCCGACGAGGTCGTTGATGGTGTCGTCGAAATAGCGGGTACGGACGGCCACGAACTCGACCAGACCGCCGCCGCCGTACTTGTCGAGCAGCTCGAACCCGCGCGGCTCGGCGAGCGGCTTGGCCAGCGGGTCCTGGAAAAGCGCGTCACTCCGTTCGCTTTCCAGCGCGCGGGCGGCTGCGGTCCACTGCGACGTATAGGACACAGTCTCCATGACTGGCTCCGTTTCTCGAGGTGGTCTCTGGTCAGGAGTTCTTGGGCCGGCAACGGAACCGGGCGTTGAGGATCAGCGTGAGAACCTCGGCTCCGTCCGCGTTCAGAAGGCGTCCGCGGTTGCGGATGATGCGGAAGTCGGGCGCGGAGAGCGACGGCAGGGACGCGACGATCTCGCAGGTGCCGGTCAGTACGTCGCCCGGCCGGACGGGGTGCAGGAAGCGGAGTTCGTCCACTCCCGGCGAGCCCTCGACCGTGCCCTCGGCCGCCGCGTCGGGCAGCAGGGTCGTCACGTACAGGCGCATCCAGATCGCCGCTGTGTTCCAGCCACTGGCAATCAGGCCACCGAAGGACGAGGCGCGCCCGGCTTCCTCGTCCAGGTGGTACGGCTGCGGGTCGTAGGTCCGGCCGAAGGCGGTGATTTCCTCGGCCGTGACCTTGTGCGACCCGAGATCGTGCCGGGAGCCTTTCTCGTAGTCCTCTGCATAGAGCAGACGACCCATCAGAAGAACTTCCTCTGGATGGCCTCAAGCGTCCGGAAATCGGCCAGGTCGATTTCCTCGCGGTCGATTTCCACGCCACTGGCCTCCTCGATCGTCAGCACGAACTCGACGAAGGAGAGCGAGTCGACGAAACGGGCCGCGATGAGGTCTTCGTCCGGGGCGATGGAGTCGCGCTCGGGGTGCTTGGCCAGAAGCCAGTTCCGCACTGCATCAACGTTGGACGAGGTGGTGCTCGGCATGGAACGTCTCCTTATCCGTGGGATATCCCGTCGCGCCTGCGGCGACGGCGACGGCGAACTGGTCTTCGTGGGAAATGCTGACGTCGATGGCTTCGATGCCGGCTGCTGCGGCCCAGGTGCTCGCCGGCTTGCCGAGCCGGACGGTGGGCCATTTCCCTGTGGTCCGCAGAACTTCGATGGACTGCCAGGGAAGTGTGTGGTCGGCGACGTGGAAGAGCTTGAACACCGCTTCCTTGGCCGCGATGCGGCCGGCGACGCCGTGCAGGTCCCACCCGGTGGTGAAGCGGCTCAGCGCCACTTCCTCCGAGGTGAGCATCAGGAACAGGGGGCTGCGCTCGCCCGCGTCGGCCATGGCCTGCACCCGGGCGACAGGGACGAGGTCCACACCGACCCGGATCACGAGGCGGCGTCGACCGCGGCGCGGGCGCGCTTGAGATCTCCGTCGAACAGGTCGCTCAGGACCGCGAGCCACCGTTCGAGACCGAAGGCGACGCAGCCCGTGTAGGCGTGCTCGCCGGTCCCTTCCACGGTGATGTGGCACCGTTCGCCGAAGAAATTGCGGTGGGTGTTGACGGAGGCGATGGCCAGCCCGTCGGCCTGGAATTCGTGTTTGACCGGACTGAGCCGCTGGAGGAGCGCGCGGCCACTGTCGCGTTCGAAGAACGGGTCGGTGGCCACCTCCTTGACCAGGCCGATGCCGAGGTCCTTCGCGAACCTTTCGATCCGGTCGGTGAAGCGGGCGTTGATCTCCTGGGTGTGCTCCAGCGATCCGATCGCCACGATTTCTCTCATCTGAAAGCTGAGCAGCCGCCGCAGCCCTTCGTACTTTTCCTCGTTGCGGAAGCAGCGGTTGATGAGAGTGAGGGTGGTGTCGGGCGCCACCGCCCGGTTCTCAGCGTAGAGATAGGCGCCGTAACAGGTGGAGTGCGGCAGCCCGAGGAACGGGGGGTCGGCATCGCCGGGTGCGAAGGTGCCGTCCACCGGCTTCGGCGGGGTACCTGTCACGTCCAGCGGACCGCCGACGAATTGCAGGTGCGGGAAGTTCTCGTAGACGTCGAACTTCTCCAGGTCGCGGAGCGGGTAGACGGGCGGCGGAATGATTTCCCGCGCGCCGGCCTCGGCGGCCCAGCGGGTGATGGTGCGGTCCAGCTCGCGCAGCAGGTCGCTCTGGTCCGGGTCGAGGATGGTGAGCGCGTCGCCCTGAGCCGTCGAGATCGGCGCGGTCACGCGGCACCCCGATCCGCGACCGTCAGGTCCCGGTCCTGCAGAATCCCGGTCTTGGTGAGGAAGTTCAAGGGCTTGCGGAACACCTCCTGCTGGAACTTCGCACTGCGCGGCGAGGCCAGCAGACGCCGTCGTACGGCGAACGGCTCGGGAATTCCGGCGTCCTTGTAGACCTGCGGGTTGAACAGCGACTGGAAGCTGTAGTTCAGGTAGCGCTTGATGTATTCCTGGATCTCGCGAAGCTGTTCTTCCGACGCCTTCGACTTCAGGTCGTCGAAGAGCAGGGAGACCAGTTCACGGCCGAAGGCGATGTGCCGGGACTCGTCCTGGTGGTGAATCCGGTTGACCGCGCGGATCGTGTCGTGCAATTTCTCGTCGGTCGCCATCGTGCTGTTGAAGTGGTCGACCAGCTCCTCGAAGAGGAGAATGCGCACGAACACCAGGAAGCTGGCGGCTTCCGGCCAGGCGTCCCCGTCCCCTGCCGGCTCCATCTGCCGGTAGATCTTCTTACCGTAGCGCAGGCAGAACTCGGCGAAGAACCACATGTGCTCGTTCTCTTCACCGATGAAGTGGTGGAAGAACTCCGACGGAATTTCGAAGCCCCGGGTGTGGATGCGCCGGGTCACCTCGACAATGAGCTCACGGATTCCGTCCACATTGAGGCTGTAGAAATTGATGCTCTCGCACTTGGACAGGCGGTGGAGCTGTTCCTGGTCCAATTCGGCGGCAACGTCGGTCCCGTACGTGGTGGTGAGCTGAGGACTCATCCACCACCGGTTCTCCGGCAGGGAGTCCGGCCAGTCGAACATCCGGTAAGGGTTGTAGTAGTCCTCGACCGACTTGCGATTCAGACGCTCCAGGATCCCCTGGAATCGATCGTCCTTACTGATCAACTCTCCGATCATCTTACCTCCTGCGCTCGGGGAATTACCCTTGGGACGACAGTCTGGAAGGACGGATCAGACTCTGGAATGAAAGGAAGCACTGCCTGCTGTGGTGGTTCACCTGGCCGCAGAAATTACCCATGCGGAAGCCGGTACACCGTGCACGCGGCGGCGAGCTATCCGCTCGATACGCCCGTCATTGAAGTCCCCCGTCCGATGACTTTGCGGCGGAATGCCCGGCGGCACTCGGCCCATGCTTGCGACAGCGACAGTTCCACGGGGTGTCTCGAACAGTCCAATAAATCCGCTCTATAGCTCCATAGACGATCGCCAAGAGGGCAGGTCGGACGCCCTTTTCGCCGCGCAAAATATGACGTGTGTCACATCACGCGGCGGTATGCCGGGGGCATCAAGTTGGCCGACATGCGGCGGCGAGTGCGACACGGGGCGCTCAAGGTATGGGTATCGGCACCGGACCCGGGTCCGGTATCGGAGCCGGGGTGGGAACCGTCAGGAAAGTGGAGCCATCCCCTCCAACTCCCCCTGATGGTTAAGGAGTTGACTGGACTGAGTCCTTGACTGGACTCTGTCTAATACAGCTAGACTCCTGACCATCTGCGGAAAGGTTTTTTCGTAATGTGGATACCTTGTTAGCGGTCCACGCCCCCGGGGGCGTCATGCACGACAGGGCATGGGGACGACCGCTCCGAGCTGTCGAGGCGGGAGGCCATACACATGCAAGATGACGGGGGATCCGCACCGAACTTCTCCGGTTTACTGCGCCGGTTGGAGTACTTCGTCGTCGTGGCCGATGAACTTCACTTGGGGAGGGCGGCCCAGCGCTGCCAGGTGAGCCAGCCCACCCTGTCCCATCAAATGAAGGTGCTGGAGGAGGAGTTGGGCGCCAAGCTGCTGAGCCGCGGCAGCCGCCGGATGTCCCTGACCCCTCCGGGCGAGGCGCTCCAGGAGGAAGCGCCGCTGCTCCTGCAACGCACCTACGCGATCCGGGCCCGGATCAAGGACGCAGCCGCGGGGCACCGGCGCCCGATACGGGTCGCCTTCAGCCTCTCGGGACACGCCCTGCTCCAGCGGGAGATGGTCGCGGAGTTCCGCGCACGCAACACCGCTCCGGTCTCCGTCGAATCCGGCTGGTCGGAACGGAACATCGGCCTGGTGCGCGCGGGCCAGGTCGACTTCGCCTTCGTCAGGCCGCCCGTCGAGGCGGACGACCTGCGGCTTTCCGTGGTGGGCGACTCGGAGATCGTCAAGGTGCTCCCGGGGCCGGAGGCAGCTAGCCGCGCGGCGGAGGGGAAACCTGGCCAGGACCTCCCCCTCCTCATGTGGCCCAGGCCGCAGGCCCCCGGGCTCTACGACATGGTCCTGGACGCCATCCGGCGGGAACGCTCCCCCCAGGTCGCATGGGAGGAGCCCGACTACATCAACCTCGCCGCCGCCGTGGGATCCGGCGCCGGCATGTCGTACATGGACCGCGGCATCGCCGAGTGGCTGAGCCTCAGCGCGGATCTGCGCATCCGTCCGCTGGCGCCGCCGGGGCTCCGGACGGACATCGCCGTGGTCTGGCGCCATGACCAGGAGCTGGCGGCACGGTTCATCGCCGCGTGCCGCCGGGTCGGGAACACCCCCGGCACGGAACTCGGCTCCCTGGTGCGGAGGGCGACCGGCGCCGTCGTCCGCGGAGCACAGGCCCCGCCACCGCTACGGACCACCTCCGCGGACGCCACGCGAGCGGCGGCGGGCCACCGGGACCGGCCGGCCCATCAGGACACCGGCCACGCTCCCGTACCGCGGCCCCGCGCCCGCCCGTAAGCCACCCCGCCCGCACCGGAAGGAGAACTTCTGTGAACTGCTACGACTGTCATGCCTCCGAAAAAGCCGAGACCTCCGCGGTCGCCATGTGCCACTGCTGCGGCTCCGGCCTCTGCCCCGACCACCTCCACATGACCCGCCCGGTGGTCCACCGCCTGAACGGCATGGGCGTCGCCCACGGCCCCGCCCCGGCCCGGCAGCTCCTCTGCGCCACCTGCCACACCGCCCAGTCGACGGGCCTGCCCGCCGCCTAGGGTCCGTCCGACGGTGGTGCGGGTGGCGGGCCCGTCCCAACTCCCGCACCACTACGGAACGTTCAGCATGCTCCGGGGGCGCCACGGCAGGCCCTTGCCGCGGCGCCCCCGGAGGAGAACCCGCCCGAGCTGACGAAGCCGCCCGGCCGGTGCCCCGATCAGCTCGTCCGCTGGGCGCGTGCGTAGAGCGGCCCGGTGACGTCCGAGGTGAACTGCGGGCCGACGAGGTGCCGGACGCAGCCCGGGGTGTCGTCGGCGCAGACGTGGCCCGCGCTGTCGAAGAAGCCGCTCGTGGTGTTGTCGCCGACCACCGTGCCAAGACCCGACTTCGGGTCGAGGCCGGCTATCCGCGGGCCTCCGCTGGAACCGCCGCCCATCACACACGCGGTGCCCCACTGGCCCTTCGGCTCCGGCCAGTCCGGGGTGCCCGGGTACTCCCTGGCCTGGCCGGTGCAGTACGCGAGCCGCGCTCCGGTGTACTCCGGGAGCCCTTCGCGCGCCGGGTCCGAGGCCGCGCGCGGATATCCGAACTGGTGCACAGGACCGTCACCCGGCTCGTCGAACCCGATCTTCTGTGCGGCACCGACCACGTCCTGGAGCCGCCCGCCCCGCGCGTCCCGGTTCAGCACCACGAAAGCCTGGTCGTACCCGTCGAACTTCTCGGAGTGCTGCGCGTCGTTCTGCAGCCAGGTGGCAGCCGCGACCCCGAGGCGGCCGACGAACTTCCCGTAGGGCGCCGCACCGTCGTGGTACCCGGGGACGAACATCATGTGCGTCGACCACTGGTTGTCCTCGCCGAGGAGGTTGCCGTTGTTCACGCAGTGCCCCGCCGTCACCACGGTGCTGCCGTTGGCGCTGTCGACGACGGTGGCGGTGCAGCTGCTGTCCTCGCCGTGATCGGTGAAGAAGAGCCGGCCGACCGTCCGGGTCAGGGCACTCCCGCCGGTCCACGGCGCGCCGTCGGGCCCGCTCCTGGGCGGGTTGTCCGACGGCTTCCCGTTCAGCGCCGCGATCCGCTGCGGCGTCCAGTAGTCGAGTACGGCCTTCTGGTCGGCTTCGCCGACCGCCTGGTCGTGGACGGCCACTTCGGCGGGTGCGGTCGCGGACCGCGGGCCCGAAGGTGCGGCCGACGCGGGTGCCGGCAGTGCCGTCCCCAGGGCGAAGACCGCCACGGCCAGGGCGGCCGTACGTCGTAGATGCTTACCTGCCGGGCGCTGCGGACCGCCTGCGCGGTCGAGGGGTGTGGTCATGCGCGGAGAGTATGGACCAGGGGTCAGAAAGCTGTCAGGAAGTGGTCAGCAAACCTTGAGCCGGGAACGGGCCGGTGAAGAAGTCGTTCCCGAACACCCGGGGCCCTTCACCCATCCTGGTGCCCGGTACCGGCCGAACGGCGTTGACGGCTTCCCGGTAGATCCCGGCGGGATGCCCGGATTCAAAGGTTCCGCACTGCCGATGGGCTTCCCGGATACCGTCATCCCGCCACTTGCCCCGGTACCCGGTGACATTTCCGGCCCGGATTCCTCTTGGATACGCGCCCGCCCGGCGGAAGAAAAGGGGCCCGGTGCTCCCACGGTGCTCCCACGGGTTACGGGAGCAGGGCAGGCATCCAGCTGTTTGTGCAGGTCAGGCGGTATGTACTGGGCAGTGCCCGGAGCCGGACTTGAACCGGCACGGCCCGAAGGCCAGCGAGGTTTAAGCTCGCCGTGTCTGCATTCCACCATCCGGGCCTGGGCTCCCCCACGACACCTCAAAGAGGGCAGCACGAGCGTAGCCCGCAGGGCACCACGCACTTCGGCCAGCGACCCCGAGGTTGTCTTATTTTATTGGCAACTGAGGGAGCATCAGCGACGGGTACAGGCCGTTGTCACATGCCTGGTGGCCCCCTTCGGCGCAACCATCCGAAACGCATTCCATGCCCGAATTGACGGAAAGTCGATGCCGGTCCGACAGCCTCCGGGGGCGCCGCCTCCAGGCGCGTACAGGGCGCGTTGTACGGCGGCCGTCCTCGGGGTCCTTCTCCTCCCCAGGGATGACGGCCGACGGGACGGCTACGCCCCAGGGCTGCCCCAGGACGGTCACACGGGTTGACGTTCTCGCCGGTTCCGCGGGCCGACGATGGAAGGGCCCGCCGGTACGCCCGGCGGACCGTCCGTACCGCCGCCGCCCGACAGGAGCACTTCCCCGTGACCACCACCCACTCCGGCGTCTCCACCGCCACCCGCGCCACCGCGGTGGCCGCCCGCGCCACAGATCTCACCAAGGTCTACGGGCAGGGTGAGACCCAGGTGGTCGCCCTGGACGCGGTCTCCGTTGACTTCCGCCAGGCCCAGTTCACCGCGATCATGGGCCCCTCCGGCTCCGGCAAGTCGACGCTGATGCACTGCATGGCGGGCCTGGACGCGATATCGGGCGGCTCGGCCCGGATCGGCGACGTCGAGCTGACCGGCCTGAAGGACAAGAAGCTCACCCAGCTGCGCCGCGACAAGATCGGCTTCATCTTCCAGGCGTTCAACCTGCTGCCGACCCTGACGGCGCTGGAGAACATCACGCTGCCGATGGACATCGCGGGCCGCAAGCCGGACCGCGCCTGGCTGGACCGCGTCGTCGAGACCGTCGGCCTGGCGGGCCGCCTCAAGCACCGCCCCAGCCAGCTCTCCGGCGGCCAGCAGCAGCGCGTCGCGGTCGCCCGCGCCCTCGCCTCGCAGCCGGAGATCATCTTCGCCGACGAGCCCACCGGCAACCTCGACTCGCGCTCCGGCGCCGAGGTGCTCGGCTTCCTGCGCAACTCCGTCCGCGAGCTGGGCCAGACCGTCGTCATGGTCACCCACGACCCGGTCGCCGCCTCCTACGCGGACCGCGTGGTCTTCCTCGCCGACGGCCGGATCGTCGACGACATGCCCGACCCGACCGCCGACATGGTGCTGGAGCGCATGAAGGGTTTCGACGCCAAGGGGCGTACCAGCTGACCCGCAGCAGCCGCCGCCCGTACTTCGGACCTCTTCTTCAGGACTGACACACCCATGTTCCGTACCGCCTTGCGCAACGTGCTCGCGCACAAGGCCAGGCTGCTGATGACCACCCTCGCCGTGATGCTCGGCGTGGCCTTCGTCTCCGGCACCCTGGTCTTCACCTCGACCATCTCCGACGCCCTCCAGTCCAGCGCCCAGAAGGGCTACGACTCCGTCGACGTCGCCATCCAGCCGCACCGCTCGGACAGCGCGGCCGGCAACCCCGGCGCCGCACCCGGGCTCAGCAACAAGCTGCTCGACAAGGCCGGGAAGGTGCCGGGCGCCGCATCGGCCACCGGCAGCGTCTCCGGCTTCACCGCCGTCGCCGACAAGCACGGCAAGCTGATCGGCAACGGCTTCTCGACCCTCGGCGGCAACTACTACCCCGGCACGGACGGCAAGGACGCCCGCTATCCGCTGCGCGACGGCGCCGCCCCCCAGCGGGCCGGCGAGATCGCGCTGGACGCCAGGACCGCGGACCTGGCCGGCTACCGCGTCGGCGACACCGTACGGATCTCCGTCGACGGACCCGTCCGCGAGGAGAAGCTGACCGGCGTCTTCACCACCGACGACGGCGCGGTGTCCGCGGGCGGCAGCCTCGCGCTGTTCGACACCGCCACCGCGCAGCGACTGCTCGGCACCCCGGGCACGTTCGACGAGATCGACGTCAAGGCCGCCCCCGGCACCTCGCAGCACGCGCTGAAGACCGCGGTCGACGCGATCCTGCCGCACAACGCCGCCGAGGCCACCACCGGCAAGCAGCTCGCCGACGACCAGGCCGAGCAGATCGCAAAGGGCATGGAAGGCATGAAGACCGGCCTGCTGGCCTTCGCCGGCATCGCCCTCTTCGTCGGCGTCTTCATCATCGCCAACACCTTCACCATGCTGGTCGCCCAGCGCACCAAGGAACTGGCGCTGCTGCGTGCGGTCGGCGCCAGCCGCCGCCAGGTGACCCGCTCGGTGCTGATCGAGGCGTGCGTGGTCGGCGCCGTCGCCGCCGTCGTCGGACTCGCCGCCGGCATCGGCATCGGCGCCGCGCTGCGCGCGCTGATGAACGGCACCGGCGCCACGGTGCCCGACGGCCCGCTGGTGGTCTCCCCCTCGACCGTCCTGACCGCGCTGGCCGTCGGCATCGTGGTGACCGTGCTCGCGGCCTGGCTGCCGGGCCGCAGGGCCGCGAAGATCCCGCCGGTCGCCGCGATGAACAGCGTGCACGCCGCCGCCACCACCAAGTCGCTGGTGGTCCGCAACACCATCGGCGCGCTCTTCGCCGGCGCGGGCACCGCGGCCGTCCTGGTCGCCACGGGCATGGACGACGGCAAGGCCCTGATGGGCCTGGGCGCGGTGCTCCTGCTGATCGGCGTCTTCATCCTGACGCCGCTGCTGTCCCGGCCGCTGATCGCGCTGGCCTCGCCGGTCCTGCGGATGTTCGGCATCTCCGGCAAGCTCGCGCGGCAGAACGCGGTGCGCAACCCGCGCCGTACGGCCGCCACCGCCTCCGCGCTGATGGTCGGGCTGACCCTGATCACCGGCCTGACGGTGATCGCCGGCAGCGTGCAGAAGGGCATCGACAAGATGGCCACCGACGCGCTGAAGGCCGACTACATCGTCTCGATGGCCGGGAAGACGCCGCTCTCGCCGGACGTCGCGAAGAAGATCGGCACCCTCGACGAGGTCACCGCCTCCAGCCCGCTGCGCAACTCCCCCGCCCGCATCGGCTCCGCCACCGAGTACCTGACCGGCGTCAACGGCAAGGACTTCGGCAAGCTCACCCGCCTCGACTTCACCAGCGGCGGCCTGTCCGGGCTGCGCGGCGACGCGGCCGTGGTGGACGCGGACACGGCGAAGGAGAAGGGCTGGCGGGTCGGCTCGCACGTCCCGGTGACGTTCGAGGACGGCAAGAAGGGCGCGCTGACCGTCTCGGGTGTCTACGAAGGCAACGAGATGATCAAGGGCATCATCCTGGACAACGGCGTCCTGGCCCCGCACCAGAAGCACGCGTCCGACATGCAGGTGATGGTCAAGACCCAGGCCGGCGTCTCCGACTCCACCAAGGACTCGCTGGTCAAGGCGCTGGGCGACAACCCCGCCATCTCCGTCCAGGACAAGAAGGACGTGTCCGACGGCATCGCGCAGACCATCAACCTGATGCTGAACATGCTCTACGGCCTGCTGGCCATGGCGGTGATCGTCGCGGTGCTCGGCGTCGTCAACACCCTGGCGATGTCGGTCTTCGAGCGCTCCCAGGAGATCGGCATGCTGCGCGCCATCGGCCTGGACCGCTCCGGCATCAAGCGGATGGTGCGCCTGGAGTCGCTGGTCATCTCGCTGTTCGGCGGGGTGCTCGGCATCGGCCTCGGCGTGTTCTTCGGCTGGGCGGCAGGCGAGCTGATCTCCGGGTCGCTCGGCACCTACGAACTGGTGCTGCCCTGGGGCCGGATGGGCCTCTTCCTGGCCCTGGCCGCACTGGTCGGCGTGCTGGCCGCGCTCTGGCCCGCCCGCCGCGCGGCCCGGCTGAACATGCTGGCGGCGATCAAGGCGGAGTAGCCGCCGCCCGTTACGGATGAGGGCCCCCGCACCACGAGCTGTGGTGCGGGGGCCCTCATCCGTACGGCGGTGGGGCGGCGGCCTCAGCCCCGCCACTCCCGCACCCGCAGCGGCAGTCCCGATGCGCCCGATTCCGGCGTACGCACCGCGAGCACCTGGTTGATCCCTATCCGGTTGCGCTCGAAGGACAGCGCGGACGCGGCCATGTAGAGCCGCCACACCCGGGCCCGCCCCGGAGACGTCAGCTTCACCGCCGCGCTCCAGTGCTTCTCCAGGTTGGCGACCCAGCGGCGCAGCGTCAGCGCGTAGTGCTCGCGCAGCACCTCGACGTCCCGCACCTCGAATCCGGCGTCCTCCAGGGCGCCGGTGGTCCGGCCGACGGGGGCCAGCTCACCGTCGGGGAAGACGTACCGGTCGATGAACTCGTCGACGTGGTACGCGTCTTCGTCCTCCAGGGGCCGCCGGGCGATCTGGTGGTTGAGCAGCCGGCCGCCCGGCTTCAGCAGGGCGTACAGGGCGCTCGCGTACTCGGCGTAGAGCGCCCGGCCGACGTGCTCGGCCATCCCGATCGAGGAGATCGCGTCGAACGGCTCGTCGTGGATCTCGCGGTAGTCCTGCACCCGGATCTCGACACGGTCCGCGAGCCCGGCCTCCGCGATGCGCTTGCGCCCGTAGGCGGCCTGCTCCTCGGAGAGGGTGATGCCGACCGCCCGCACGCCGTACTCGCGGGCGGCGTGCAGCACCATCGAGCCCCAGCCGCAGCCCACGTCCAGCAGCCGCTGGCCTTCCTTGAGGCCGAGCTTGCGGCAGATCAGGTCGAGCTTGTCGCGCTGGGCGTCCTCCAGGGAACCGTCGGGGCCGTCCCAGTACGCGCAGGAGTAGACCATCGACGGGCCGAGCACCAGCTCGTAGAAGTCGTTGCCGACGTCGTAGTGGTGGCTGATGGCTTCCTTGTCGCGCAGCAGGGTGTGCAGCGGGCCGCGGCGGTTCCTGGCCTCCTCGGCGGGCGGCGCCGGCGGGATCGGGGCGCCCGCCAGGGTGACCAACTCCTTGGCGGCGGCCCGGATCTCGGGGCGGGCCAGGGCGCGCAGCAGCGGCGCGCGCTGCGGGGCGGGAGCCGCGGTGCCGCGCTCCCAGATCAGCCCGGCCAGCAGGTCGAGGGCTTCGTAGAGGTCGCCTTCCACCTCGATGTCACCGGCCACCCAGGCACGGGCCAGACCCAGCTCGCCCGGCTTGAACAGCAGGCGGCGCAGCGCTCTTCGGTTACGGAAGACGAGTACGGGTGCGCCCGGAGGGCCGGACTCGCTGCGGTCCCAGGCGCGGATACGGACCGGGAGGGGTGCTCCCAGCACCTCCTCGGCGAGCTTGGTGAGCCGTCCAGCGGCGTCGGCCATGTCGCACACCTCCGTGTTGACGTGGGGCAAACAAGTTTCACCCACCACGTAAACGCCAATTGGGCGCCGAAATAGTCCCGTTCCCGCGTAAGGGAACAGCAAAAGGCACGGCGCACGCTACGGCGCACACGCCGAAGGGCGCCCGCCCCACGGATGGCGGACGCCCTTCGGGCTGGTCGGATGACCCCGACCGAGGTGTCAGGAAGCGTTGGCCTTCGGCTTGTCGGCCGCGGGCTTCGGCGCGGGCTTCGCCGCCTCGTAGAACTCCTCGCGGGGGTTCTGCATGGCGCTGAGCGACACGACCTCACGCTTGAGGAACATCGCGAGGGTCCAGTCGGCGAAGACCCGGATCTTGCGGTTGAACGTCGGCATGGCCATGCCGTGGTACGCGCGGTGCATGTACCAGGCGAGCCGGCCCTTGAGCTTGATCTTGGTCTTGCCCAGGACGATCATCGCGACGCCCTTGTGCAGACCGAGACCGGCGACCGCGCCCTTGTTGGCGTGGCTGTAGTCCTTCTGCGGGAAGCCGCGCATGCCGGACACGACGTTGTCGCCGAGCACCTTGGCCTGGCGCAGCGCGTGCTGGGCGTTCGGCGGGCACCAGGCGTTCTCGTTGCCCGCCTTGCGGCCGACCATGTCCGGGACCTGGGCGTTGTCGCCGGCAGCCCAGATGTAGTCGGTGCCCTGCACCTGGAGGGTGGTGCCGGTGTCCACGTGGCCGCGCGGGCCCAGCGGCAGACCGAAGCGGGACAGCGCCGGGTTCGGCTTGACACCCGCGGTCCACACGATGGTGTTGGAGTCGACCTCGAGCCCGTTGTTCAGGACGACATGGCCGTCCACGCAGGAGTCCATGCCGGTCTTGAGGTAGACCTCGACGCCGCGGCCCTCAAGGTGCTCCTTGCCGTAGGCGCCGAGCTTCGGGCCCACCTCGGGGAGGATCTTGTCGGCGACGTCGACCAGCAGGAAGCGCATGTCTTCGCGCTTGACGTTGTTGTAGTACTTGGCGGCGTCGCGCGCCATGTCCTCGACCTCGCCGACGGTCTCCGCACCCGCGAAGCCGCCGCCGACGAACACGAAGGTCAGCGCCTTGCGGCGGACGTCTTCGTCGGTCGTGGAGTCAGCCTTGTCCAGCTGCTCCAGAACGTGGTTGCGCAGGCCGATGGCCTCTTCCACGCCCTTCATGCCGATGCCGTTCTCGGCCAGGCCGGGGATCGGGAAGGTACGGGAGACCGCGCCCATCGCGATGACCAGGTAGTCGAAAGGCAGCTCGTACGCCTCGCCCACCAGCGGGGCGATCGTGGCGACCTTGCGGTCCTGATCGATGGTGGTCACCCGACCGGTGAGCACCTCTGCCTTGGGCAGCACGCGTCGTAGCGGAACCACGACGTGGCGGGGAGAGATGCTGCCGGCCGCAGCTTCAGGGAGGAAGGGCTGGTACGTCATGTACGAGCGCGGGTCGACGACCGTGACGGTCGCCTCGCCGTACCGCATCTTCTTGAGGATGCGGCGTGCCGCGTACAGGCCTACGTACCCACCGCCTACAACGAGGATCCTGGGACGCTCCGTGGTGCTCATGCAATCGAGTATCCACCCCTGCTCGGGGGGTCGCTCGTGAGCCCCTTCACAAGCACTCGGGGGGTATCTGCTACACTCCGCCACCCCCGTGACGGACGCCATAGCGCATCACGGGAACCACTGGGCCGGTCAAGGCGTTGGATACCCCTGTTGATCAGGGATTGTGAACGCACGGGCGGCTGAACCACACACCCCGTAAGCACGGAGAAGGCCCTCCGGAACCCGGACTTTCACCGGTTCCAGAGGACCTAGGACCTTCGAATGAGGGCCCTCGGACCGCTTTGTTCAGCCATCGGGCACTTTTTTCATGTGAAGAGTTTCACGAACTTTCCCGCCGCCCCCGCACCACGAGCCCCCCAGGAACCCTCAAACCCCGCTTCCCGGCGCTCGGACGGGGCCCAGCGCGCTCGGAAACGGACGGGCCGGGGGGCGACTCCCCGACCTCGTCAGGCGAGGCTCCAGGCGATCCCGTCCAGGATGTCGTGTTCGCTGACGACGACCTCCGTGGCGCCGGTCCGTTCCATGATGGCGAGCAGGACGAGGGCGCCGGCGGCGATCACGTCGACGCGGCCGGGGTGCATGACCGGGCTCGCCGCGCGCTCCGCGTGGGTGGAGGCGAGCAGTCGGGCGGTGATCTCCTGGACCCCGGCCAGCGGGATGCGCGCGTGGTGGATGGCCTGCGAGTCGTAGTGGTCCAGGTCCAGGGCGAGGGCGGCGACGGTGGTCACCGAGCCCGCCAGGCCCACCAGGGTCGCCGCTTCGGCCAGCGGTACGGCCTCCTCGGCGTGGTCGAGCGCCGCGTCGACGTCCGCGCGTATCGCGGCGATCTGCTCGGCGCTCGGCGGGTCGCTGACCTCGCCGTCCCGCAGCAGGTGCCGCTCCGTCATCCGGACGCAGCCGATGTCGACCGACCGCGCGGCCCGCACGGAGTCCGAGCCGAGCACGAACTCGGTGGAGCCGCCGCCGATGTCCACGACCAGGTACGGCTGCGCGAGATCGGTGCGGCCGGTCAGCTCCTTGGTGGCGCCGGTGAAGGAGAACTCCGCCTCCTGGTCGCCGGTGATCACCTCGGGCTCGACGCCCAGGATGTCCAGCACGCCGCGGACGAAGTCCTCGCGGTTCTCGGCGTCCCGGGAGGCCGAGGTCGCCACGAACCTGACCTGCTCGGCACCCAGCTCCTTGATCACCGCCGCGTAGTCCCGGCAGGCGGCGAAGGTCCGCTCCAGCGCCTCGGGCGCCAGCCGCCCGGTGCGGTCCACGCCCTGGCCCAGCCGGACGATCTGCATCCGGCGGTCCAGCTCCTTGAGCTCGCCCGTCGCCGGATCGGCGTCGGCGACCAGCAGGCGGATGGAGTTCGTACCGCAGTCGATGGCGGCTACCCGCTTCATTCCGCGTCTCCTTCGGGGGCTCCGGCGTCCCGCGCCGCATCCGGGGTGTCCTGGCACGGCGAGACGCACGGGCCCTTGCGCCACCACTCCGGCAGCATCGCGATGGCCTCGTCGCCGAGCGGGTTGACGCCGGGACCGGCCGCCAGCGAGTGGCCGACCAGGACGTGCAGGCACTTGACCCGGTCCGGCATCCCACCGGCGCTGGGGAAGCCCTGGAGCACCTCGATGGCGTCCCTGCGCCGGATGTAGTCCTCGTGCGCGGCGCGGTAGGCGGCGGCCAGTTCGGGGTCGGTCGCCAGCCGCTCGGTCATCTCCTTCATCACGCCGTTGGCCTCCAGCGTGCCGATCGCGGAGGCCGCGCGCGGGCAGGTGAGGTAGTAGAGCGTGGGGAAGGGCGTGCCGTCCTCCAGGCGCGGGGCGGTCTCGACGACGTCCGGCTGTCCGCAGGGGCAGCGGTGCGCGATGGCCCGCAGGCCGCGCGGCGGGCGGCCCAGCTGCTCCTTGAAGGCGGCGATGTCCGCGGCGGTGGGTTCGGTGGGCTCGGTCTGGGGCGGGGCGGTGTCCATGTGCGCTTTCGGTGGGATCGGGGTCCGCGGGCGGGCGGCGGCCGGTGCGGCACGTACGCCGCCTGCGGCGGGGACAGGTCGGGTCGGGGCGGGCGGGACGGTCCGGTCGGTCACCTCTTGTCGGCCGAGTCGACGCCGTCCCAGAGATTCTTGTACCAGGGCCGCTCGGCCGCCCCCGCGCCCTTGCGCGCGGCGCCCGTACCGGCGCCGGTGCCGTCCTGGACGAGGTAGCCGGTCTCCCCCGGCCTGACGAAGTGCAGATGCAGCCTGGCCTGCTGCTCGACGTACGCGGGGTCCTGCCAGCGCGCCTTCTCGTCGCGCAGCCGGTCCAGCGTCCGGCCCGCTTCCTGGGCCTTGCGACGCTGGTCGGCGATGTCCGAACGCTGCGACACGTACTGCCTTATCGGGTACGCGAGCGCCACGACGAGGGAGCACATCACCAGGGCCAGCAGGGCGGCGCGGCCGGTCAGCCGGTTGCGGCGGGGCCGCCGGGCGCGGTAGACGCGGGCCGCCGCCTGTTCACCGAGCGCCTTGAGCCGGGTCGCGGTCGAGAACCGGTCAGCGGGCACGTCGCCTCCCCTGGATTGCCGTCTTCGCGGAGGTACGAACGTACGCTCCACGGCCACGCTCCGCGCCGGTCCTGGCCGTTCGGAGACAAAGCCGTCCCCGGCAACGGTACGGGACCGCTGCCGGGGACGCTGCGAGGCGGGACGCCACGCTCGGGCCGATCGGCCCTGCCGTTCCGGTCAGTTCGCGGGGCGCCGCGGTGATCGGTTCGCAGGGCGCTGTGCCTGTGTCAGTTCGCGGGGCGGAACCGGGGGAAGGCGGAGCGGCCGGCGTAGACGGCGGCGTCGTCGAGGATCTCCTCGATGCGCAGCAGCTGGTTGTACTTGGCGACGCGCTCGGAGCGGGCCGGGGCGCCGGTCTTGATCTGGCCGCAGTTGGTGGCGACGGCGAGGTCGGCGATGGTGACGTCCTCGGTCTCGCCGGAGCGGTGCGACATCATGCACTTGAAGCCGTTGCGCTGGGCCAGCTCGACGGCGTCCAGGGTCTCGGTCAGCGAGCCGATCTGGTTGACCTTCACCAGCAGCGCGTTGGCGGAGTTCTCCTCGATGCCGCGGGCCAGGCGCTCGGGGTTGGTGACGAACAGGTCGTCACCGACGAGCTGGACCTTGGCGCCGAGCTTCTCGGTGATGACGTGCCAGCCGGCCCAGTCGTCCTCGAACAGCGGGTCCTCGATGGACACGAGCGGGTAGTCGGCGACGAGGCCCTCGTAGTACTCGGTCATCTCGGCGGCCGAGCGGTCCGAGCCCTCGAAGGCGTACTTGCCGTCCTTGTAGAACTCGGAGGCGGCGACGTCGAGCGCCAGCGCGATGTCCTGGCCGGGGACGTAACCGGCCTGCTGGATGGCCTCCAGGATCAGGTCGAGCGCCTCGCGGTTGGAGCCGAGGTTCGGGGCGAAGCCGCCCTCGTCACCGAGACCGGTGGAGAGGTTGCGCTCCTTCAGGACCTTCTTGAGGGTGTGGTAGACCTCGGCGCCCCAGCGCAGCGCCTCGGAGAAGGACTCCGCGCCGATCGGGGCGATCATGAACTCCTGGATGTCGACGTTGGAGTCGGCGTGCGACCCACCGTTGAGGATGTTCATCATCGGGACGGGCAGGACGTGCGCGTTCGGGCCACCGAGGTAGCGGAACAGCGGCAGGTCGCTGGCCTCGGACGCGGCGTGCGCGACGGCGAGGGAGACGCCCAGGATGGCGTTGGCGCCGAGGGAGCCCTTGTTGTCGGTGGCGTCCAGGTCGAACATGGCCTGGTCGATCAGCCGCTGCTCGGTCGCGTCGTAGCCGACCAGCTCCGGGCCGATCTGCTCGATGACGGCGAGGACGGCCTTCTCGACGCCCTTGCCCTGGTAACGGCTGGGGTCGCCGTCGCGGAGCTCGATGGCCTCGAAGGCGCCGGTCGAGGCGCCGGACGGAACCGCGGCACGGCCGGTGCTGCCGTCGTCGAGGCCGACCTCGACCTCGACCGTGGGATTACCTCGCGAGTCGAGAATTTCGCGGGCTACGACGACGTCGATGGACGGCACGTTGTCTCCTTCATGGGTGTCTGGAGTTCTGCAGCACGAGCCTAACGGCCTGTTGCCGTTCCGCTCGCCCTCAGCCCCCTCGACGGGAGGAAGAATGACCCAAAGGCCCAGTTCGCGGGAGTTCGGGCAGCTTCGTCCGCCGGGCGGGAGAGCAGCTGTAAGGGGCGGTCACGTCGCTGTGTCCGGCACCAGGGTACGGAACGGAGAGACCCCGCCGCGGCGCGATGCGGGGACGAACGCGCCGGACGGGGCATCTCGCGGGAAGAAAACGGGCAGAGCGGGGTGAATGAGAGCGAAGGGATCTCAATGCGCATTACGTGCATTTAGTTCAGCTCGGGAGATATGAGCGAACTCCCGGGCGCCCTCCGGCTCTTCGGCCCCCGCCGCCTCCCGGGTGAGCGGTTCGCGCGGACCGCCGTACGCGCGAACTGCTGCGGTCATCCGGGAGGAGGCACCGGGCACGGAGCCCTCAAGACCCTGCCAGGGTGGGCTCAGATGCTGAGCTTCTGGCCCGGGAAGATCAGGTTGGGGTTGCCGCCGATGACGGACTTGTTGTTCGCGTAGACGGACTTCCAGTTGGTGCCGTGCGCCTTGGCGATCTTGGCGAGGGTGTCGCCGGACTTGACGGTGTAGTTGCCGTGCGGGTTGGACTTCGGCGCCGGCTGGGACTTCTGCTGCTGCGGGGCCGGGGCCGGGGTGCTCTTGTGCTGCGGGGCCGGGGTCTCGGCCTTCCGCTGCGGGGCGGCCTTGGTCGTGCCGGAGCCCGAGGAGGTGTCGACGTTGGCGGCGGGGCCACCGGAGGTCAGGTTGCCGGCGCCGGCGCAGGACCAGGCACCCGGGCCCTGGATGGCGAGCAGCTTCTCGGCGGCGGCGATCTGCTGGCTCTTGGTGGCCAGGTCGGCGCGGGGCGCGTACTGGGTACCGCCGGCGGCGGCCCAGCTGGACTGCGAGAACTGCAGGCCGCCGTAGTAGTTGTTGCCGGTGTTGATCGACCAGTTGCCGCCGGACTCGCACTGGGCGACGGCGTCCCAGGTGGCGACCGAGGCGGCGGAGGCGGAGGAGGCGCCCATCAGCGGGACGGCCACAGCGGCACCGGCGACACCGGCGAGGGTGGCGACGCGGACGGCCTTGGACGGACGACGGTGCTTGCCCTTGTTGATCAGCATGGTTCGTTTTCCTCACCGACGCCTACGAGGTGAGCTGTCGGGTTCGGGCTGTGAGCTGCCCGGCCGTGTGCGCTTCACACACGTCTTCACCCCAAGCCGGCTGACCCGCTTTCACGGGCGGGGCCGGCGCTTACCTTGGTTCCCCCGCTCCTGCCTTCGGCGCTTGCGCGTCGACTGCCTTCACCCACCGGCAGGATTCGGCGTGTGAGCGAAGGGCCCGCTTTGGCGAGCGGTCCTGACCGTAGACATGAACCCCTGTGCGGTTCAAACCCCGTTTTCTGCACCCAGTTGGCCGCCAATGCCCGCAGAGCGCTCATATTTCCGCAGGTAGGGCGCGGTATGGATTCAGCGGACGGGTCGGACACCGCGGGCGTCAACGAGAGCCATGTCTCACTTTCGCCAAAAGGGACGAAAGCCGACTAACTACCCGCTCAGCGCCCCAGATCGAGACGCTGTCCGGGGTGGATGAGGTCCGCGTCGGAGCCCACGACCTCACGGTTGCGCTCGTACAGCGCGGGCCAGCCGCCGGGCAGCTCCCGGGCCTCGGCGATGGCTGACAGGCTGTCACCGGGGCGCACGGTGTAGTCGCCACGAGCCGGCTGCGGACGCTCCCCGCCGCCCCGCGAGGCGTGCCGCCCCGAGGACCTGCCGCCGTCGTCCGCACCCTCGCCGCCGCGGTGCTTGCCGGGCGGCGTCGGGTCGGGGCTGCCGCTGCCAGGCGTCGCGGAGTCACCGGAGCCGTCGGACGCATCGGATCCGCCCGTGCCGGGCGTCCCGTGCTCGCCGCTCCCGTCCTTGCCCTTGCCCTCGCCGTCGTGGCCGCTGCCGTCGCCCTCGGCGTGGCCGGGGTCCGGCGCGCCGGGCTCCGGTGTGGCGTCGGACGGGTCGGGGGCGGGGTCGTGCGAGCCCGAAGTGCCGGACGGGTCCGGAGCATCCGATGGGTCCGCGGTGTCCGACGGGTGTGACGGGTCGGACGGGGAGGGCGAAGCGTGCGAACCGGGGGTGTCGGCCGGATCGGTCGCGTCGTCCGTGCCGCCGGTGCCCTGGTCGTCGTGGTCCGTGGGGGCGGGGGCCGGCGCGTCGGTGCTGCCCGGATCGACGTCCGGTGCGCGGCCTCCCCGGGAGAGGCCGGCGTCGGCGGCGCAGCTCGGCCAGGCGCCGGGGCCGCGGTCGTCCAGGATCTTCTCGGCCACGGCTATCTGCTGGGCGCGGCTGGCCATGTCGGGGCGCGGCGCGTACGCCAGGCCGCCGTACTCCTGCCACAGGTCCGCGGTGAGCCGGAGACCGCCGTAGCCGTCGCCTGACGCGCCGCTCCACACCCCGCCGCTCTCGCACTGGGCGACGCGGTCCCAGGTGGCGGTGTCGGCGGCGTGTGCGGAGCCCGCGCCGAGCAGTGGCATGGCGATGCCGGCGCCGGCCACTCCCGCCGTGACAAAGAGGGCCGGTGCCTGACGGGGTCGACGATGGCGGCCGTTCCCGGAGCGCATGCGGTTGCCTTTCGAGCGGCGTTGAGTTGTCGCACCGGCGGATGCCGGCCGGCCGAGGCTTCGGCGCGGCCGTCCCGCCGGGGCGGTCGAGCACAGGTTCGGTCGAAAGGTAGCCGGGCTCACGGGTCGTCACAAGCCGGTGTAGCGGAGATCACGCAGAGGTCACGTAGCTGACGCACCGTCAAGAAATCGGTTGTCACGGCCCTCATCAGGCACGTCGCCGAGCCGGTAGCAGACCGGCCCGCGTGGGCGTCAACCGGCCTGCCGCCGGGCCGGTTCCGTGCCCCTCGTCACGGTGCCGGGGTGAACTCCACCGGGAGGGACCGCAGTCCGCGCATGATGAGCCCGCCGCGCCAGCGCAGCTCGTCGGGTTCGGCCGCGAGCCGGATGTCGGGCAGCCGGGTCAGCAGCGTCGCGAGGGCGGCCTGGCCTTCGAGCCTGGCGAGCGGGGCGCCCAGGCAGTAGTGGATGCCGTGCCCGTACCCCAGGTGCGGGTTGTCGCGCCTGGCCAGGTCGAGGGTGTCGGGCGCGTCGAACCGCTCGGGGTCGCGGTCGGCCGCGGCCAGCACGACGAGTACGGGGTCGCCCTCGGCTATCCGTGCCCCGCCGATGGTCAGTTCCTCGGTGGCGAACCGCCAGGTCGCCAGCTCCACCGGGCCGTCGTAGCGCAGCAGTTCCTCGATGCCGGTGGCGAGCAGGGCGTCGTCGCCCGACGCCAGGGCCTTCTGGAGCAGGGCGCGCTGTTCCGGGTGGCGCAGCAGGGCGTAGGTGCCGTTGCCGATGAGGTTGACGGTGGTCTCGAAGCCGGCGAAGAGGAGGATGAACGCCATCGCGGCCACCTCGTTCTCGGTGAGGTGCTCGCCGTGGTCGGACGCGCGGATCAGGCCGGAGATGAGGTCCTCGCCGGGGGCCGCCTCGCGGGGCAGTTCGGCGCGCTTGCGGTGGATCAGCTCGGCGAGATAGCCGCGTATCTTCTTCACCGCCTTGGCCACGCCGCCGCGCGGCCCGCCCGCCTGGCCCGCCTTGGTGTGCCGCAGCATCATCCCGGCCCAGTCGCGGAAGTCGTCCTGGTCCTCGCGCGGTACGCCCAGCAGGTCGCAGATCGCGTAGATGGGCAGCGGGAAGGCGAACTCGTGGATGAGGTCGGCCTCGCCGCGGGCCGCGAAGGAGTCGATGAGCGCGTCGGTCAGCTCCTGGACGCGGGGGGCGAAGGCTGCGACCCGGCGCGGGGTGAACGCCTTGGAGACCAGGCGGCGCAGCCGGGTGTGGTCGGGCGGGTCGATGTTGAGGAGGTGGGTCATCAGGTTGGCGCTGCGCTCGCCGGGGATGCCGACCTTGCCCTTGCCGTGCGCGGCCTCGCTGTGGTGCACCGGGTTCTTGGAGAGCCGGCCGTCGGCGAGCGCCTGCCTGGCGTCGGCGTACCGCGTCACCAGCCATGCCTCGACGCCGCTGGGCAGCGCGGTCCTGCGCACCGGCGCGTGCTCCCGCAGCCAGGCGTACGCCGGGTAAGGGTCGGCGGCGAACTCCCAGGTGAACAGCTCGGGGGCGGGCGGCGGCGCGGAGGCTGCGGGGCAGCGCGCGGGCTGGCCCGCGGGGGCGGCGCCGGGGGTGATGTCAGGGGTGGTGTCGGGCTTGTCGTGCACCTTTCGACGGTAACCGCTGCGGCGACCGCGCCTCGCCGGGCACCCGCGCCCCGGCCGCCCCTGCCGTGCTCAGCCCGGGTCCACCCCGAGGCCCGCCAGGAACGCGGCGGCTGCGGGCGACGGGCCGAGCGCCTGCCACACCACCCGCTCGATGCGCCGCGGCGCCGGGCGGACGCGGACGACGTGCAGCCCGGTCAGCTCCCCCGCGATGCCCTCGGGCACCATGCCGACCCCGAGCCCTGCGCGCACCAGCTTCGCCAGGAGTTCGACGGTGGTCACCTCGAAGGCCACGTCGGCGTTCAGCCCCGCGGCACGGAAGGCGTCGTCGCGCTGCCTGCGGGCGGCCGAGCCCGCCGTGAAGTCGACGAAGGTCTCCCGGGCCAGCCGGGCCAGACCGGTCCGCTCCTGCCCGGCCAGCGGATGGCCCGGCGGCACCACCGCGACCAGCTCACCGCGCGCCAGTTCCTTCTCCCTTACCCCGGTGACCCGAGCGCCCGGCACCAGGCCGACGAAGGCGACGTCCAGCGCGCCCTGCCGCACCTTCTCGATCAGCTCGTCGCTCATCTCCATCCGGAGGCCGACCCGCACCTGGGGATAGCGGGTGCGGAACGCGCCCAGCTCCTGGGCGAGATCGACGGCCGACACGGTCGAGATCGCCCCGACCGCGAGCTGCCCGCGCACCTCGCCCGCGACCGCCTCCACCTCGGCGCGGGCCCGCTCGGCCGACGCCAGGGCCTGCCGGGCGACCGGTACGAACGCCTCGCCCGCCGCGGTCAGCCGCACGCTGCGGCTGGTGCGCTGGAAGAGCTGGGCGCCCAGTTCCTTCTCCAGCCTGGCGATCTGGTGGCTGAGCGCCGACTGCACCACGTGGCAGCGCTCGGCGGCCCGGGTGAACCCGCCGGTCTCGGCGACCGCGACGACGTACCGCATCTGCTGCAACTCCATCCGCGGAGGATAACGATCCATCGTGATCAGCGATGGATGCGATGACGACAATGTGTTGGACTCATCGATGCGCAGCCCGCAGGCTGGGACCGTCCGCCGCCGGGGGGAGGCGGGCGCGGAAGAGAACCAACTGGCAGGAGGGGACATGGAGTCCGAGGGGGAGGCGCCGCGTACGGCGCCCGAGGCGGCGAGTGCCGCGCAGGCGGTGCCAACGGCGGCCGGGCCGCAGCGGCTGGGCCGCGGCACGCTGCTGCTGATGTCGGTGGCCACCGGCCTGTCCGTCGCCGGGAACTACTTCGCCCAGCCGCTGCTCGACGTCATCGGGCAGGATCTGGGGCTGTCCGCGTCCGCCGCCGCGCTGGTGGTGACCGTCGCCCAGATCGGCTACGGCCTCGGGCTGCTGCTGCTCGTGCCGCTCGGTGATCTGCTGGAGCGGCGCCGTCTCGCGGTGACGCTGTGCGTGGCGACGGCGCTGTTCCTGACTGTCACGGCGAGCGCGCCGAACGCCGCGCTGCTGCTCACCGGCACCGCGCTGACCGGCCTGGCGTCGGTCGCCGCGCAGGTGGTGGTGCCGTACGCGGCGACCCTCTCGGCTCCCGAGGAGCGCGGCCGGACGGTCGGCACGGTCATGACCGGGCTGCTGCTCGGCATCCTGCTGGCCCGCACGGCTGCGGGGCTGCTGGCCGAACTCGGCGGCTGGCGCACCGTGTACTGGGTGAACGCCGTACTGATGCTGCTGATGGCGGTGCTGCTGCGGCTGCGGCTGCCGGTCCTGCACACCACGGCGGGGCTGCGCTATCCGGCGCTGCTGCGCTCGACGCTGGCGCTGTTCGGGCAGCAGCCGGTGCTGCGGTGGCGGGCGGCGCTCGGCGCGCTGGCGTTCGGGACGTTCAGCGTGCTGTGGACGGCGCTGGCCTTCTTGATGTCCGGGCCTTCCTACGGCTGGTCGGAGTCGGCGATCGGGCTGCTGGGGCTGGTGGGCGCGGCCGGTTCGCTGTCCGCTTCGGCGGCCGGACGGCTCGCGGACCGCGGCCTGGTGCACCGGGTGACCGGCGCGGGTGCGGTGCTGCTGCTGGGGTCCTGGGGACTGCTGGCGGCCGGCGGTGCGGGCGGTGCCTGGGCGCTGGTGGCCCTGCTGGCCGGGGTGATCGTGCTGGACCTGGCGGTGCAGGCGGTGCACATCAGCAACCAGAACCTCGTCTACGCGGTCAGCCCCGAGGCCCGCAACCGCCTCAACTCGGCCTATATGACCGCCTACTTCGTCGGCGGCGCGGCCGGCTCCGCGCTCACCTCCGCGGTCTGGAGCGCGGCCGGCTGGCCCGGGGTGTGCGCGGTGGGCGCCGCGCTGTCGGCGGCGCTGGTCGTGGTGTGGTGCGCGGAGCGGCTGAGCGGCAGGCGCCGCGGCGGCGACGGGACGCGGACCGGGGCCGTGGCGGGCACGCCCACGGCCTCCTCCACGGCCTCCCCCACAGCCACCTCCTCGGTCACTCCGTGACGGTGTCCCGCCCCGCTCCCGCGCCGCCCTCGGCCGCCAGTACGGCGTCGCGGTAGGCGCGGGCCGCGGCCCGCAGCGCCGCCTCCGGGTCCACCCCGTCCGCCTCGGCCCTGATGGCCAGCGCCAGCAGGGCGTAGCCGACGCCCTGGCCGTCGGGCGGTGTGACGTCGAGCCCCGCCGTCCGCACCCGGGAGGCGAGCTTCGCCGCGAGCGCCAGCCCCGGCTGGGCCACCGGGACGCCTTCGGTCACCGAATCCCGCTGCTTCTCCTCGGCCTTCGCCCGCAGCCAGTGGGCCTTGACCTCCTCGGGGGTCTCGGCGCTCTCGGCACCGAAGACGTGCGGGTGGCGGTGGATGAGCTTGTCGACGATCGTGCCCGCGACGTCGTCGACGGAGAACGGTGCGTCGGGGTCGTCCTGGGCGATCCTGGCGTGGAAGACGACCTGGAGCAGGACGTCGCCCAGCTCCTCGCGCAGTGCCTCGCGGTCGCCCTCCTCGATGGCCTCGACGAGTTCGTACGCCTCCTCCAAGCCGTACTTGGCGAGGTCTTCGTGGGTGCGGATGCCGCTCCAGGGGCAGGCGACGCGGATCCGGTCCATGACCTGGACGAGATCCAGCAGCCGGGCGCCGGGAAGGTCGTAGGAGCCGGGCAGCAGCTCCAGGTCGGGCATGGTCTCGCGGCCCGACCCCGCCAGTCTGGCCAGTCCGTCGGTCAGCGCGCTCTCGCCGTCGGCCGAGGTGAGGACGACGACCGTACGGTCCGCTGCGACGCAGTGGTCGACCAGCTCGCGGGCGGTCGGTATGGCGGCGTCGACGGTGATGCCGGCCTCGCGGAGGTAGGGCAGCTGCGGGTGTTCCGCGTCGGCGCACAGCACCGCGTCGGCGGCGCGCAGCGTCTGCCAGGCGTTCCAGGACAGCAGGCCGGGGGCGACGCGGTGGCTGGTGGTGAGCAGGACGAGGCGTCCGGTGCCGCTGCCCTCGGGGCGGGCTTCGGCGCCGGCGTCGGCGGAGGAGGCGTCAGCGTTCACCCCTTGAACGTAACGCACGCCACTGACAACGCCCCGCCCGCGCCCGGGGGGAAAGGCCCCGGGCGCGGGCGGGGCGTGGGCCCTACGCCTGCTGCCTGGCGGCCGGGGCCTTGGTGATCCAGGGGTCCTTGGCCTGGCCGAGGATGACCTGCTTGTCGTTCCACTTGCCGAAGCGCGGGTTGACGTCGATGCCCATCGCGCGGGAGGTCGTGGCGAGCGCGTCGGCGAGCTTCTGCTGGCCCTGGGGGCTGCCGCGGTCCGCGCCGATCTTCTTGGCGAGGCCGTCCAGGAGGAGCTGGTTGCGGACGGTCGCGTCGATCTCGTCCGGGGCGATGCCCTGTTGGAGCCACATCGCCTTCAGCCGTGCGCCGCCGCCCGCGCGTTCCTCGGCCGCCGCCCGCCACTTCTGCACGCCGTCGCGGTGGACGGTGACCCCCGCCTGCCGGGCGCCGCGCTCCAGGACCCGGTCGAAGATCATGCCGTTGAGGGTGGCCAGGCTGAGCCGGCCGGTGCTCGCGACGAGCTGGGCGCCCTGCACGGACCTGCCCTGGGCCTCCCGTACGTCCTTCACCTTCGCCTGGAGCTGGGCGACGGTGATCCGCTTGCCGTCCACGATGGCGGCGGCACCGGGGTGCGCGTCGCTGCCGCAGGCGGCCAGCAGCGGGACCGCGGCGAGCAGACCCGCGGTGAGGGATACGGAGAGCGCTGTCCTACGGCGGAACACTTGGCCTCCCGGCAAAGATCGTGAACGAGGCGGCGCTGGGGGTGCGCCCGTGCGGTGGTGGTCGAAAGGGGCGGCCCCAGCGGTCACCGGGGCGGTGGCTCATCGATCTGGCGTGAGAGCCTGCGTCTGAACCCCGGTCGGGCGCCCGTCGTCTGGCACGCACGCTCGCGGCGTTGCCGAAAGGCCCTGGTAGCTCCGCTACAAGGACCTTCCGGCGCCTTGCGATCGCACGCACCAGACGACGGGCGCTGATCCAACCGGGGTTCAGACACAGGCTCTGATCGATGGTAAGGAGTCCCCGTGGTCCAGGCCACTGTTTGGCCAACGATTGCCCGCGAATTCGGATGCGGACCGCGGGCGCAACGGCCGTGCCGGACCGCGAAGTTCCGCCGTCCGCCCCGTCCCCGCCGCCGCTACTTGGCAGAGAACCGCGCCGGCGCCTCCGTCGGATTGCCGCCGCCCGGCAGCTTCTCCTGGGGGCAGCCGGCCAGCACCTGCCGCATCGCGTCCTTCTCGCTGCGCGTGACCCACAGCCCGTACTTCTTCTTCACCGCCACCTGGCGCGCCACGTACGTGCAGCGGTACCCCTTGTACGCGGGCAGCCAGGCCGCCGCGTCGCCGTCGCTCTTCTGCCGGTTCGCCGACGCGTCCACCGCTATGAGGTTCAGCGGGTCGTTGGCCAGCGCGATGCGCTTGCGCGCCGGCCACTTCGCGGCGCCCTTCTTCCAGGCGTCGGACAGCGCCACCACGTGATCGATGTCGACCTTGCTGCTGCCGCGCCGGTAGCGCACGCTGTGCCCGGTGTACGGGTCCTTCTTCAGCGTCCCGGCGACGACGACGCAGTCCCCACCGCGGAACGAGGGCGCGCGCAGGTCACGCTTGAGTATGTCGTCGCGGGTGCCGCAGCCGTTGCCGTCGGTGTCGGCCCAGGCGCTGCCGAACCTGTTCCTGGCGTAACCGGTCATCGTCGCGGGGCGCTTGACGCGGAGCGAGGTCACGGCGGCCAGGGCGCTGCCGGGCTGCGCGGTGGCGGACCCGTCCCCCTTGGCGTCCGTGCCGCCGTCGGGCGAGCAGCCGGTGAGGGCGAGCAGCGCGGCCAGGGCGGTGGCCGCGGTCGCGGTGAGGGTGGCGGGGCGGGCGCGGAGCGCGGTAGGTATCAAGTCGGTTGTCCCATCCGGTGGCTGAGGTCGCGGGCACGGCCGCGGCACCGGACGGACGGGGTCCGCCGGGCCGGTGACCGGTCCCGGCGCGGGCACGTACGCACGGCCGGGTGCGCGTGCGCCGGACCGTCCTGTTCGACGGCTTCGAGTATCTTTCCGGAAGTTGAGAGTGAGGACCCTCATGGAAACGGCCGCAGCAACGGCGAGGGGCGACGCGGGGCCCGCCGCCGGAACCGCAGCCCCCGGCGGCCCCGCGACCGCCCTCCCCCCGAAGCCGCGCACCGCGCCGCAGGACACCGGTCCGCTACGGCGCAGCGCACGCCGGATCGGGGCGCGCACGGCGGCCCTGCGCGCGCCCCGGCTCGACCCGTACTGGACGGCCGCGTTCCTCTTCGTCGCGTACGCCGTGATCTCCCTGAGCCGCTACCGCACGATGGGCACGGCCTCCTGGGATCTGGGGATCTTCGAGCAGGCCGTCCGCGGCTACGCCCACCTCCGGGCGCCGATAGTCGATCTGAAGGGCCCCGGCAGCAACATCCTCGGCGACCACTTCAGCCCGGTCCTGATCGTGCTCGCGCCCTTCTACCGCCTCGTCCCGTCGGCGATGACGCTGCTGACCGCGCAGGCCGCGCTGTTCGCGCTGTCGGCGCTGCCGGTCACCCGGGCCGCCGCCCGTCACCTCGGCCGCGGCAGGGGCCTGGCCGTCGGCCTCGCCTACGGGCTGTCCTGGGGCGTGCAGAAGGCCGTCGACTTCGACTTCCACGAGATCGCCTTCGCGCTGCCGCTGATCGCGTTCGCCCTCGAAGCGGTGCTGCGCGGCCGGTGGAGGGCCGCGGTGTGCTGGGCCGCGCCGCTGGTGCTGGTCAAGGAGGACCTGGGGGTCACCGCTGCCGTCATCGGGGTGCTGGTGCTGATCCGCTCCCGCCGTGCGGTGCCGCTCGCCGTCGCCCTGGTCGCCTTCGGCGTCACCGCGACCGCCGTCACCCTCGGCGTGATCATCCCCGGCTTCAACGGCTCGGGCTCGTACGACTACTGGACCAAACTCAGCGGCGACGGCGCGGGCGGCCCGGTCATTCCCTTCGACACCGCCGTCCGCACCCTCCTGTGGATCGTGCTGCCCACCACCGGGCTGCTCGCGCTGCGCTCCCCGCTCCTGCTGGTCGCGCTGCCCACCGTCGGCTGGCGGTTCCTCTCCCACGAGCCGCACTACTGGGGCATCGACTGGCACTACAGCGCCGTCCTGATGCCGGTGGTCTTCCTCGCCCTCGTCGACGCCCTGCCGCGGGCCCGCACCGCCGCCCGCCCGTGGCTGCGTTCCTACGCGCTGCACCTGCCGGCCGCCGTGCTGTCCGCGGCGCTCGCGCTGACCTGCACCCTCCCGCTGTCCCGGCTCACCGAGGCGGCCACCTACCGGGTGCCGCCGGACGTCACCGCGGCCGAGCGCCTGCTGGAGCGGATCCCGGACGGGGCGACGGTCGAGGCCGACATCCGGCCGCTGAGCCGTCTCACCGGCCGCACCCGCGTCTTCTGGATCGGCGACACCCGCGGCATCTCGCCCGACTACGTCGCCGTCCAGCTCCGCGACGGCCGCACCCCGCAACAGGCACTCGCCGACGCCGCGCACCGCCACCCCGGCTCCACCTACGTCCCGGCCGGCGAGGCGGCGGGCCTCGCGGTATTCCACCGGACATCGGCCCGCTGACCGGCCTACGGTGGCGCGATGACCTTCGACGTGATCGTTCTCAACGGCGGCTCCAGCTCCGGCACTTCGTCCCTCGCCCGCGCCCTCCAGGACGCACTCCTGCCCAGGCCCTGGCTGACCTTCGGCGTGGACACCCTCGTCGAGGCGCTGCCGCCCACCTTGATGAACACCCCGGCGGGCCTGGTGCTCGCACCGGACGGCACGGTCTCGCCGGGGCCGGCCTTCCGCGCCCTCCAGGACGACTGGATGCGTGGCATCGCCGCGATGGCCCGCGCCGGCACCGGCATCATCCTCGACGAGGTCTTCGTCGGCGGCCGGGACTCCCAACAGCGCTGGCTCGCCGCCTTGGACGGCCTGGCCGTGCTGTGGGTCGGCGTGCGCTGCGCACCCGCGGTCGCCACCGCCAGGGAAGCCGCCCGCGGCGACCGGATCGCGGGCATGGCCGCCTCCCAGGCCGACCTCGTCCACCACGGCGTCCACTACGACATGGAGGTCGACACCGGCCACCGCTCGGCGGCCGACTGCGCACGGGAGGTCGCGGGGCGGGTGGGGTGAGGGCCGGCTACTGCCAGTGCGGCCGGCCGCTCTGCATCGCGCAGTGCAGGGTGTCACCGTGTGCGTCCCGGGTGGTCAGCCCGAGGTGGATGTTCTTGCAGAACTGCCCGCGCCGGTAGTGGTTTCCGGACGGCGCGAGGATCACGTCGCCGGACGGTTCCGGGCGGGCCTGCCGGGTCGGCTCCGGTGCCGTGGTCCGCAGCGGCGCGCTGTGCTGTTTCGGCGCCGCCGCCTTCGTGGGTGCCTCGGCCGAGACGGCGGGCATCGTGGGGGACGGGGCCGCCGATGGCGTCTGCGATGCCGTTTCCGAGGGCGAGGACGAGGGCGAGGGGGACGGGGTGGCCGGGGCCGAGACGGAAGCCGACGGGCTCGCCGTCCGCTCGCTCGGGCCGGCGGTGTCCGGGGTGCAGCCGACGACGGACACCAGTGCCGCCGTCAGGAGGGCGGCGGCGGACAGAGCGGTGCGGTGGGCACGTATCACGGCAGGGCATCCATTTCGATGAGAACGCATCAGGGCGGCTGATCACACGCCCCGCCAGACGATAAGGCGTAACTCGCCCCAGCAACCCACCAACGCCCCGGAATCAGACATTCCACACCACTCCGGGGCCGCCCCTCACCCTCCCAGGATCGTCGTCAGGAACTCCCCCACCCACGCGAGCAGTTCGCGGCCGACCAGCGGTTTGCCGCCGATCTTTCCGGTGGTCGGGCGGGGGACCAGGATCTGCTGGGTGGCCGGCTTCAGGACCGTGCGCGGGTGCAGGCGCTTGAGCCGGAGTTCCTGGGACTCGCGCAGCTCCACCGGGCCGAAGCGGATGTTGGAGCCCTGGAGGGTGATGTCGGCGACGCCGCAGGAGCGGGCCAGCATCCGCAGTCCGGCGACCAGCAGGAGGTTCTCGACCGGCTCGGGCAACTTGCCGTAGCGGTCGGTGAGTTCCTCGCGGACGGCGGCGATGTCCTCCTCCGTGGACGCGGACGCGATCGCGCGGTACGCCTGGAGGCGCAGCCGCTCGCCGGGCGCGTAGTCGTGCGGGACGTGCGCGTCGACCGGCAGCTCGATCTTGACCTCCAGCGGCGGCTCCTCCTCCACGCCGCCTTCGAGCGAGGCCCGGTAGTCCGCGACGGCCTCGCCGACCATCCGGACGTAGAGGTCGAAGCCGACACCGGCGATGTGGCCCGACTGCTCGCCGCCCAGGAGGTTGCCCGCGCCGCGGATCTCCAGGTCCTTCATGGCGACGTACATGCCCGCGCCCATCTCGGTGTGCTGGGCGATGGTCGCCAGCCGCTCGTGGGCGGTCTCGGTGAGCGGCTTCTCCGGCGGGTAGAGGAAGTAGGAGTAGCCGCGGTCACGGCCGCGGCCCACCCGGCCGCGCAGCTGGTGGAGCTGGGAGAGGCCGAAGTTGTCGCCGCGTTCGACGATCAGGGTGTTGGCGTTGGAGATGTCGATGCCGGATTCGACGATCGTCGTCGAGACCAGCACATCGAACTTCTTCTCCCAGAAGTCGACGACGACCTGCTCCAGCGCCGTCTCGCCCATCTGCCCGTGGGCGGTCTGGATGCGCGCCTCGGGCACGATCTCCCGCAGCCGCGCGGCGGCACGGTCGATGGACTCGACGCGGTTGTGGATGTAGAAGACCTGGCCCTCGCGCAGCAGTTCACGCCGGATCGCCGCGCCGATCTGCTTCTGCTCGTACGGCCCGACGAAGGTCAGGACCGGGTGCCGCTCCTCGGGCGGTGTGGTGATCGTGGACATCTCGCGGATGCCGGTGACCGCCATCTCCAGGGTGCGCGGGATCGGCGTCGCGGACATGGTCAGGACGTCGACGTTGGCGCGCAGCTTCTTCAGCTGCTCCTTGTGCTCGACGCCGAACCGCTGCTCCTCGTCGACGATGACCAGGCCCAGGTCCTTGAACTTGGTCTCGGACGAGAACAGGCGATGGGTGCCGATGACGAGGTCGACGGAGCCGTCCCGCAGGCCCTCCATCGTGGCCTTGGACTCGGTTTCGGTCTGGAAGCGGGACAGCGCCCTGACGTTGACGGGGAACTGGCCGTACCGCTCGGTGAAGGTGCCGTAGTGCTGCTGCACCAGGAGGGTGGTGGGCACCAGGACCGCGACCTGCTTGCCGTCCTGAATGGCCTTGAAGGCGGCGCGCACCGCGATCTCGGTCTTGCCGTAGCCGACGTCGCCGCAGATCAGCCGGTCCATCGGGACCGACTTCTCCATGTCCTCCTTGACCTCGGCGATGGTGGTGAGCTGGTCGGGGGTCTCCGCGTACGGGAAGGCGTCCTCCAGCTCGCGCTGCCAGGGGGTGTCCGGGCCGAAGGTGTGGCCGGGCGCCGCCATACGGGCGGAGTAGAGCTTGATGAGGTCGGCGGCGATCTCCTTGACGGCCTTCTTCGCGCGCGCCTTCGTCTTGGTCCAGTCGGCGCCGCCGAGCCGGTGCAGCGTGGGGGCCTCGCCGCCGACGTACTTGGTGACCTGCTCCAGCTGGTCGGTGGGGATGTAGAGGCGGTCGCCCGGCTGGCCGCGCTTGGCGGGCGCGTACTCGACGAGGAGGTATTCGCGGGTGGCGCCCTGGACCGTGCGCTGCACCATCTCGATGTAGCGGCCGACGCCGTGCTGCTCGTGCACGATGAAGTCGCCCGCCTGGAGGGTCAGCGGGTCGATGGTCTTGCGGCGGCGGGCCGGCATCCGGCCCAGTTCCTTGGCGGCTGCCTTCTGCCCGGACAGGTCCGTCTCGGTGAGCACCGCCAGGCGCAGCGCCGGGTCGATGAAGCCGTTGTCGAGGGAGCCGCAGGCGACGTGCACGACGGAGGGGGCGAGCGCGGTCAGGGTGGCGTCGAGGCGGGCGGCGATGCCCTCGCCGCCGAGTACCTCGACGGTGCGGGCCGCCGTGCCGTGCCCTTCGGTGACGAACACCGTGCGCCAGCCGTCGGCCAGCCATCCCTTGGTGTCGGCGAGGGCCCGCGCGGTGTCACCGCGGTAGGTGTCGGGCGCGTGCATGCCCAGCTTGAGGGTGTCGCCCGCGTCGGGCACGGTCTCCTCGTCGGCGGCGAACGGGCTCACCGACCACCACATCATGCCCAGTTCACGGGCGTGCTCGCGGACGTCGGCGATGCCCCACAGGGAGGCGGCGCCCACATCGATCGGCGCCTCTCCTCCCCCGGCGCTCGCCGCCCAGGACGCCTGGAGGAATTCCTGGCTGGTCGCCACCAGGTCGGCGGCCCTGGTGCGCACCCGCTCCGGGTCGCACACCACCGCCATGCTCCCGGCGGGCAGCACGTCGAGCAGCAGCTCCATGTCGTCGACGAGGACCGGGGCCAGCGACTCCATGCCTTCGACGGCGATGCCCTCGGCGATCTTGCCGAGCAGTTCGCCCAGTTCCGGGTGCTGCTCGGCGAGGGTGGCGGCCCGCTCGCGCACCTCGTCGGTCAGCAGCAGCTCCCGGCACGGCGGCGCCCACAGGCCGTGCTCGGCGACCTCCAGGGACCGCTGGTCGGCGACCTTGAAGTAACGGATCTCCTCGACGTCGTCGCCCCAGAACTCGACCCGGAGCGGGTGCTCCTCGGTCGGCGGGAAGACGTCCAGGATGCCGCCGCGCACCGCGAACTCGCCGCGCTTCTCGACCAGTTCGACGCGCGCGTACGCGGCTGCCGCGAGCCCGTCGACGACCTCGCCGAGGTCGGCGCTGCCGCCCGTGCGCAGACTGACGGGCTCCAGGTCGCCCAGCCCCTTGACCTGCGGCTGGAGCACCGAGCGGATGGGCGCGACGACGACCGACACGGGTCCTGCCGTCGGGTCGTCCGCGCGCGGGTGGGCGAGGCGGCGCAGCACCGCGAGGCGGCGGCCCACGGTGTCCGAACGCGGCGAGAGCCTTTCGTGCGGCAGCGTCTCCCAGGAGGGGAACTCCACGATGGTGTTCTCCTCGCCGGCCGGCACCATGCTGCGCAGCGCCGCCGCGAGGTCCTCGGCCTCCCGGCCGGTGGCGGTCACCGCGAGCACCGGGCGTCCCGCGTCCCTGGCGAGGGCGGCCACCGCGAACGGGCGGGCGGCGGGCGGGCCGACCAGATCCACGTGCGGCCGGTGTCCGTCGGCCGCGGCCTGCACCGCTTCGGCGAGCGCCGGGTCCTTGACGACGGCGTCGAGCAGTCCAGCAAGGCTCATGAAAGGTTCCGTCCCAGCGAGGCGAACAACGCGAAAGGCCCGACACGTCGTACGGGCCGGGGTTGCCCACCTTACGCCCGCCCCCCGACATCCCGCCCCGCGAGCGGACGGCGCCCCGGGGCGGTGCGCCCCTGCCCCGGGAAAGCACCGTTTCGCACACCGGCCGGGCGTGGAAGGGTGTCCGCTACACACAACGGCGCCGGTGCACCGCACCGGCGGGGCACAGGGGGGCCGGGTGAACCGCAGTACCGGGGACAGCGCCGTCGGCGGCAGGGCACGCCGCGGGGGCACGGGCCGCACGGCCGACGGGCAGGGCGCGGCGGCGGGCGCACCCGCCGGGCGGCGCGGCCCGGTCGTCGCCGCCCTGATGCTCGGGATGGCGCTGGCCGCGCTGGACTCCACGATCATCGCCACCGCCATCCCGCAGATCGTCGGCGACCTCGGCGGCTTCGCCGTCTTCTCCTGGCTGTTCTCCGGCTACCTCCTGGCCGTCACCGTCACGCTGCCCGTCTACGGCAAGCTCTCCGACACCTTCGGCCGCAAGCCGGTCCTCGTCACCGGCATCGCCCTCTTCCTCGTCGGCTCCCTCGCCTGCGCCGGCGCCTGGGACATGGCCTCCCTGATCGCCTTCCGCATCGTGCAGGGCCTGGGCGGCGGCGCGCTCCAGGGCACCGTGCAGACCATCGCGGCCGACCTCTACCCGATGGCGCAGCGCCCCAAGATCCAGGCGAAGCTGTCCTCGGTCTGGGCCGCCTCGTCGGTCGCCGGGCCCGCGCTGGGCGGGCTGCTCGCCGGCTACGCCGACTGGCGCTGGATCTTCCTGGTCAACCTGCCCGTCGGCGCCCTCGCCCTGTGGCTGATCGTGCGCTACTTCACCGAGGACCCCCGCAGGGCCGCGGCCGGGGACAAGGGGCGGACGGCGGGCGGCGGCTCCGGTTCCGACGGCTCCCCCGGCGCCGCGAAGCCGCGCGTGGACTGGCCGGGCGCGCTCGCCGTCTTCGCCTGCGGCGGGCTGCTGCTGACGGCCCTGGTCCAGGGCGGCACCGCCTGGCCCTGGCTCTCGACGCCCTCCCTGCTGCTCTTCGGCGGCAGCGCGCTGTGCGCGGCGGCCACCTTCGTCATCGAGCGGCGCGCGGCGGAACCGATCATCCCCGGCTGGGTCTGGCGGCGCCGCACCATCGCCGCCGTCAACCTCTCCCTCGGCGCCCTGGGGCTGCTGATGGTCGCGCCGACCGTCTTCCTGCCCACCTACGCCCAGTCGGTGCTCGGCACCGGCCCGACGGCGGCCGGGTTCGTGCTGTCCGTGATGACCCTGAGCTGGCCGGTCTCCGCCGCGCTGAGCAGCCACGTCTACCGCCGCATCGGCATCCGCAACTGCGCGGTGCTCGGCATCTCGGCCGCCGCCCTGATCCTGCTCGCCTTCCCCCTGCTGCCCTACCCGGGCGCGCCCTGGCAGCCCGCCCTGATCATGCTGGCGCTCGGCGCCGCCCTCGGCCTCTTCCAGCTGCCGCTGATCATCGGCGTGCAGTCGTCCGTCGGCTACGCCGAACGCGGCACCGCCACCGCCTCGATACTCTTCTGCCGCCAGGTGGGGCAGTCCATCGGCGCGGCCCTCTTCGGCGCCCTCGCCAACACCACCCTCAACGACCGGCTGGCCCACGCCCCTTCGGACATCCGTCCCGGCCTGCCAGGCGACCTCGACGCGGTCTCGCACGCCCTGGAGCACGCCGGAGGGCTCACCGTCCGCGCCGCCGACTACCTGCGCCGCTCCGTCGCCCTCACCGTCGACCACGTCTACCTGGGCGCCGCGGCGGCAGCCGCCCTCGCCCTGATCGCCCTGCTCCTGCTGGCCCCGCGCCGCTTCCCGGTCCACGCGGACGCCCGCACGGGCCAGGAGCCGGATTCCCGTACGGGGCAGGAGTCCGGCTCCCGTACGGGAACGGAGTCCGGTTCCCGTACGGAAGCGGCGGCCGGGCCCCGTACGGGGGACGAGACCGCGGCGGGCGACGGGGGTGCGGGCGGGCCCGGCGGCGGCTCTGCCACCTGCTGAGCCGCTGCCGTGCCCGGCCCCGTCAGCTGGGCACGCGGGGCAGCTTGGTCTCGATGGTCTCCTCGTTGTCCGGGTCGACGGGGGCACGGCGGTCAGCGCCCTCACCGGCCTCTGGAGATGCCTCGGCCTCAGCCGTCGCCACAGCCTCCGCGGCCTCCGCGGCCTCCGCGGCCTCTGTGACCTCTGTGGCCTCCGCGGCCTCCGCCGTCCTCGGGTCCTCCCCCGCCGACGGGACGTCCATCGTGCCGTCCACCGGGCCGTCCGTCGGACCGTCCGGCTCCTCCACCGGGTCCTTCCCGGTCAGCGCCGCGAGGGTGTTGCGGACGTGCTTCATGTGGGAGCGGACCTCGTCGAGCTGCCCCTGGTGCTCGCGCACCACCCGTTCGGTGGCCCGCTCGATGCGCTCCACCTCGACCTGCGCCTGGGCCAGCAGTTCGGCGCCGCGGGCCTCCGCGTCCTCCTGGCGGTGCCGCGCCGCCTCCTGGGTCTCGGCGTGCCGGCGTTCCGCCGCGGCCACCACCGCGCGTCCCCGCTCCTCGAGCTCCGCGACCCGCTGCGCCATCTCCGCGTCATGACCTGCCAGTTCGCGGCCGACGTCGTTCCACTCCTCGGCCTGCCGACGCTCCTGTTCCTTGAGCATCTCCGTGGTGCGCCGGCCCATCTCCTCCCGCGCGGCCACGGCTTCGGCGCGCCACTCCTCGGCGTCCTTCCGCGCCGCGGCCACCCGCGCCACCGCGTCCGCCTGCGCCGCTTCCAGGGCCTGCCGCCCGCGCTCCTCCGCGTCCTTGCGGCGGGCGTGCGCGACCTCGTCCGCCGCCTCCGTGGTCTCGCGCACATACGCGTCGGTCCGCGCGCGCAGCTCTTCGGCGGCCTCTTCCGCGTCGGCGCGCAGCCGCGCGGCCTCGGACTCCGCCGTGGTCAGGATCAGCCGGGCCTGGTCGCCCAGGGACTCGTACGTCTGCGGCGGCATCTTCGCGAGGTGCGCGCGCAGTTCCGCCAGCTCCGCCTCCATCTCGTTGGCGAGCACCGTGAGCCGCGCGGCACGCTCCCAGCACGAGTCGCGGTCGATGGAGAGGCCCTCCACCCGGCGGTCCACGTCGTCCTGCCGGTAGCCGCGCCCGCGTACGGTCTCGAAGCCGTGCGGCGAAACCGATGCACTCATCGTTCAAGCCCCTCTCCGGCGCGCGATCCCCTCGCCCGCCTCCGCGCCGTCCCGCCCGGTCCGTTCGGCCCGGTCAGTCCCGCACACATCTCTCTGGATAGGTCCGAAGTGGCCGCAAAAAGACACTCCGCCCTTCTCATCCCACCAGGATGCGTCAATTGTTGTCAGAAGTCGGAATTGGATCATCATCGCGCAGGGCCTGGAACAGCCGCCGCGCGCCCTGTTCGTCCCAGACCAGGACCTCGCCCGCGCCCGCCACCGCCACTCCCGGCCGTGCCACCGGCACCGTGACCGCCCGGCCGCCCCCGTCGGTGATCTTCCTCATCGACCGTCCCATACCCACCAGTTCGGCGACACCCGCCCCCTCGTCCACCCGCACCGCGGACAACGCAGTCCCCACCACCGGCCGCCACCGGAACGGATTGAGGTACACCCCGGGCCTGAGCATCCCGTCCGCCACCGCCGATATCAGCTGCCGCTGCCGCTTCACCCGCCCGATGTCGCCCTCCGGGTCGCTGTACCTGGCCCGCGCGTACGCCAGCGCCTGCCGGCCGTCCATCTCCTGGCAGCCGGCCCGGAAATCAGCCCCCGACCTCGCGTCCTCGATCGGCTTGTCCGGACACATCCGCACCCCGCCCAGCGCGTCCACGACCCGCACCAGGCCCAGGAAATCCACCTCGGCGTACCGGTCGATCCGCAGCCCCGTCGCCTGCTCCACGGTCCGTGTCAGCAGCTTCGGACCGCCGTCCGCGTACGCCTCGTTGATCTTGGCGCGGCCGTGCCCCGGCACCGGTACGTAGCTGTCCCGCGGAATGCTGACGAGATACGGGCCGTGGCCGCCGGAGTGCAGCACCATCACCGTGTCGGTGTTCCGCCCGCCGTCGTTGCCGACGTGCAGGTCCTTGCGCTGCGCCGGTGTCAGCCCGGCCCGGCTGTCCGAGCCGACCAGCAGCCAGTTCGTGCCTTGGCCCGCGACCGGCCTGCCCTCGTACGCGCCGAACGCCGCCACCTGGCGCACCTGCCGGCCCGCCCACACGTACAGCGCCGCGCCGCCCGCCGCCACCGGCACCACGAGGACCAGCAACGCCACCAAGGTCCACCGCCACCACGGCCGGCCGCGCCGGCCCGCCCGGTACAGCGTCGACGACGGTGGCGGTATCGGCTGGCCCATATACGCATCGTCAGGGCCCCGGGCCCGTCCCGCAGCCCGAGCGCCCTCCGTGCCCGGCACCCGTCACCCGCGGCGCACGCCCCCGACCGTACGGACGCCGGGCCCCCGCGAGCCCGGCACGCTCCGCACGAAAGGCCCTACAGCAGCCCGTCCCACATCTGTTCCAGCAGGACCGACCACCACGTCTCCGGCGAACCCAGCGCCGGCGGATCCAGCGCGACCAGCTGCGCCTGGAAATCGACCGTCCAGTGGCCGGCCTGCTCCGGCGTCAGCCCGTACCTCAGCCGCCACATCCGCCCCAGCATCGCCAGGCAGCGCGTGAACTCCGGCAGCCCGCTGTTCACGAACTGCGGCGCCGCCGGCTGCCCGCCGGGCCCCGCCTCCACCGGCACCGCGACGATGTTCGCCGTGCCGTACTGCACACACAGCTGACGGCCGAAGTCGTTGCCCATCACCAGATACGAGCCCGCGTCCGGCGCCGGCTGCACCCCGCGCTCCGCCGCCAGCTCCGCCAGCGTCGGCACCGGACGCCCCGGCTGCGCCTGCGCCCAGAAGAACGGCCCGAAGTCGACCGGCAGACCGGCCCACACCAGCATCTGCGCGACCACGTCGGGCACACCCTGCCGGGACACCGCCCGCTGATCGAAGCGGAAGATCCCCTGCGGGCCGAACGACTGCTCCAGCTCCTGCCCGATGACCTGCGGCGGCGCCGGGGGCACCGGCTGCACCTGCGAGGGGTGCGGCAACGGCACCCGCACCGGCGCCGGCCGCGCGGGACCGTCCGCCACCTGGTGCAACTCGCCCTGATGCTCGACGAGATGACGTACACCCTGCTGGCGCGAGGCGTGATCCCTGCCGTACGCGGCGGTGTGGCTGATCCGCACCTGCGGCCAGGTGTCACGGATCATCCGGGCGCAGTAGCCACCCGGCAGATCGCAGCACTCCAGCTCGGTGTGCAGCTCAAGCACCTGCTGCGGCGGAATGTTCATGCCGCGCAGCTCGTGCAGCAGCTGCCACTCCGGATGCGGCAGACCGGGCGCCGACCTGCGCACGATCTTCTGCTCCGAGCCGTCCGGCGCCCGGTAGCTCAGCACCGCCATGTAGCCGGGCCCGACGGTCGGCAGTCCACCGGGCGGCGGCGGATATCCGTACCCGCCCGGGGCGCCGCCCTTCCCGGCGGCGGGCGGAACGGGCGGCCCCGGAGGCGGACCCGCAGGCCCGGCCCCCTGCGGCCCGGCCTGACCGGCAGGCCCCTGAGCAGGCCCCTGACCAGCGGGCCCCGGTACGGCCGCGCCACCGGCGAGCATCGTCGCCGCCGCGTGCACCCCGCCACCGGCACCGGCCGACGGCACGGGCGGCGGCGGAGGCGGCGGACCGCCCTGCCCCGAGGCGCCACGGCCCCCCGCCTGCGCACCGGGCGCACCCGGCGGCTTCGGCGCACCAGGAGGCGCGGGCGGCGGCGGCACACCGGGCCCGCCCGCCGCACCGGCGGAGCCCGGAGCCCCGGCCGCCGCGTCCGGCAGCACGGCGCCGCCGGCGAGCATCGTCGCCGCGGCGTGCACCCCGCCACCGGGGCCCGCGCCCGCACCGCCGGACGGCGCACCCGCACCACCGGCCCCACTGCCCGCGCCGGACGCACCCGCCTCACCGGATCCGTCCACCGCGCTCAAGTCCAGCCCGTCCGCGTCCAGTTGGGACACCAGCTGCGTCGGCACATACCCGCCGGCCGGCGCGCTCGCGCCCGGCGACGGCTCCCCGCCCGGCGCCGCGGACCCCGCACCGGGCGTACCCGGAGCCCCGGGCGGCGGCGGAACAGCCGCGCCCGCACCGGCCCCCGCGGCACCGCCGGGCAGCGCCGCACCGTCCGCGAGCATCGTCGCCGCGGCGTGCACCCCGCCACCGGCACCGGCCGACGGCACCGGCGGAGGCGGCGGCGGACCACCGGGCCCCGAACCACCCGGCGCCCCCGCGCCCTGCGGCACGGCCCCGCCGGACGGCACCGCGCCATCCGGCGGCGGCACATCGGTGACCGGCGCACCGGACGGCGGCGGCAGCTCCGAAAGCCCCGGCACACCGGGCGGCGCCGGAGGCATCGGCGGCACGGCCCCCGGCACACCCGCGCCCGTCCCCGCGCCCGCACCCGACGGCCCACCGGCAGCCGGCCCGTCCACCGCCGGGGCGACCTGCGTACGCGGCAGCTGACTCCCGCCCCGCAACAACTCCGTCTTCGCCTCGGGACGCGCCTGCGGCGCCGCCCCGTCCCCCTCGCCTGCCTCATCGACCTCGTCGATACCGGCGAGCGGCGGCGCGAACACCGTCTCGGGCAACCCCACCGAACGGTCCTCGTCACCCTCGCCCGCGCCCGGCACCCCACCGGCCCCCGACGTCACATTGACCTCGGCCCAGGCATCGGCCGACCCACCGGCATCCGGAACCGCCGACGGCACCGGCACAGCGGCCGACGACGGCGACCCCGCCTGCGCCGCACCACCACGGTCCGCACCACCGGCCGCGTCCGCCACCTCCTGCAACCACTCCGGCGGCGTCAACAGGAACGACGTCGCCTCCAGATCGATCCGCTGCGGCGGCTCCGCGACCCCGCGCCCGCCGTCCGCGACCGCGCCGTACTCCTCCTCGTACCGCCGGATCACCTCACCCACCGGCAGACCGGGCCACAGCGTCGTCTCGCCGCTGTCCCGCGCGATCACCAGCCGGCTCCGCCCGCCCTCGCCGCGCGGACCGCCTTCCCGGTCCTCCGCCCAGGCCACGAAGCCCAGATCGAACTCCCGCACCCGCACCTCACGTTGCTGCGGCCCCGGCACCTCGCCGTTCACCCACAGCTCGGCACGCTCCTGCGCCTGCGCGAACGTCACCACCGCGCTCACCCCTCCACCGGAACGGCCTGCGCGAAGCCACCGTCCACCATCAGGTTCGCCACCGTCTCCAGCTCCGGCGGATTCCCCGCGAGCCGCACCAGGAACTCGTCGAAATCCGCACCGCACGGCAGCAGCAGCCGCTCGACCCGCTCCTGCACCGACCAGCCGTCCTGGTCCCGCGCATCGTCATACGGGCAGAACCACACCGAACCCGGCGCCGAGCCCCGCACCTTCACCGCGACCACGCCGCCCTGCACGAACGCCACACCCAGGAAGTCCTTGGTGAAGTGGTCCCGCAGGCACTTGTTCACATAGACCAGGTCGTTCACCGCCGCGTCATCGCGGACCGTGAAGAACGGCTGGTCCACCAGCAGCCCCAGCTCCGCGTCGAGCGCCGCCCCCACCGGAGCGCACCCGCCCGCCGCCTTCAGGAACGACCGGTACGCGCCGGGCAACCGGTACCCGAGCGACTCCTCGGCCTGCGCCACCTGCTCCTCGCCCACCGAAAGCCCCCGGTGCGGCAGCCCGAAATGCACCGGCCGGGTCTCCTGCAACGGCCGCGTACCCCGCTTGTCGTGCGCCACCGCCGCCGTCGCCAGCCCGCCGTGGTGCCGCAAAAGCGCCTTCACCTCGACCGGAACCAGCTCAAGGCGCCGGGTACCCGCGACGTGATGCCACGTCCAGCCGTGCGGCGTCGCCACCGCGCAGCCGTCCGCCCACAACTCGTGCCCCTGCGCGTGCATCGCCGCGTTCGCCGACACATAGTCCGTCAGCCGCAGTTCGTCGACGCCGAAACCCTCCGGCGGCTCGGCGATCTCCACCGCCGCCCGCGCGTACGGCGAGAACGCCGGGAAACCGTTCCCGTCCATCCGCACACCAGCAGGATGCCGCGCAGCACGGACCGGGTCCGGAAAATGCACAACCTGCCCGGCATAAGCGGTGTTCGGTGGCGCGGCATGCTGCCCGAGCCGACCATTCGTCATCGCGGTGCCCCCTGGCTGATTCTGGCTACTGCGCACAGCCTATGCCGTGCCGCAAGAGCGGACGCCGCGCCCGCCCACCCGCGCGGACACGCCCGCGCACACCCCGAACACCCCTCCGCACCCCACCCGCACCACCCCTCCCGACCTGCCCAGTTGTCCCCCGCACAACGAACCGTCACTCGTCGGTGAACGCGCCGAAGGCCCCCTCGACTACCGCAACGCCCGGCATATTTGGCAGGCTGACCCCCGCAACCGGGGGGTTTGCAGGGAGGGAAAGCACCATGAGCACCACGGCACACCACACCGCCACCTCAGGCGACCCCCGCATCGGCTGGAGCGGCACCGCCGACACCGAGCGCACCCCCGCGCTCCGCCACCGGCGCGACGGCATCCTCCCCACCGTCGGCGCCGCCCTCTCCGTACGCGGCCACACCCTCACCTGCACCGCGAGCAAGGGCGAACACCCCCCGTCCCTGCACCCCCTCGTCCAGGACTTCCTCGACACCCTCGCCACCGCACAACGCGAACGGTTCACCGGACGCTGCCCCGAAGCCGTCCTGCTCTCCCGTCACCTCACCGCCGTCGAAGGCAACCGCGGCAAACGTGCCTCCCGCAAACCCCTCACCAATGGCGAAGCCCGGCGCTCCCTGAAACACTCCAAGATCACCGCCCGTCACATCCGCGAGGACGGCGACCCCCTGCACGGCAGCTACGCACCGCCCTGCCGCTCCTGCGACGCGCTCCTCGCCCACTTCGGCGTCATGCCCATCGGCAGCACGCCCACAGGGAGCTGACCCACACCATGCCGCCCGCCGACCCCCGCGACCAGGGCTCGACCCGCTTCCCGCCGCCCGTCGACATCGCCCTCCACAACGCCGGCTGGACCCCAGGACGCTGGAACATCAAACAGGCCGAGCAGTGGGCCGACGCGCTCCGCGACCACGCCTCACCCGCGGGCCACCGCCACAGCGTCTTCCCCGCGGCCGTCGAAGCCTGGGCCGAGTTCGGCGGCCTGCACATCACCGCCAGCGGCCCCGGCCGGCACATCGCCCCCACCCCCTTCGCCGTCGACCCGCTGCACGGCCTCCACCTCGCCCGCACCCTCGGCGACCTCGGCCGCGCCCTCGACACCCACGTCGCCCCCCTCGGCCAGGAACTCCTCAGCAGCAGCCAGGCCGCGGGCTCCCCCCAGGCGCTCCTCGCCATCGACACCGAGGGCCGCGTCTACAGCCTCGACCACACCGGCGACTGGTACCTCGGCCCCGACCTGGACCACGCCCTCGGCACCCTCGTCCTCGGCACCCGCCCCACCCGCCTCACCGTGCCCACGCCCCCGGCGCCCGAGGCACACGGCACCGCGGTACCGGCCGGCGCCTGAGACGCGTCCGACGGAGCGCGCGGCCCTCGCCGTCCAGGGCGTTCCCCTCAGCTGCGCGCGAGGAGGTGGGCCGTCTCGGCCTGCGGTTCCTCGGTCAGCAGGGAGTGGGCCAGCACGCTGTAGAGCGTGTCGTTGGGGCCGTCGGCGATCCGCAGCCCGCGGATGTCCCGCAGCCGCTTCTCCATCGGGGTGTGCCGGGTGTAGCCCTGGCTGCCGTGCAGTTGCAGGGCGAGGTCGACGGCGCGGTAGGCCGTGTCGGTGGCCAGTGCCTTGGCGGCCGAGCAGGCGGCGGTGTCGACGTCGCCCCCGTCGATGCGCTCCAGCAGCGCGAAACACCAGGCGGTGGCCGCTTCGACCTCGGCGGCTGCCGTCCCCGTCCGGGCGGCGACGGAGGGGATGGCGGCGAGCGGGACGCGGCCCACGTGCCGGCCGCGGGTACGGGCGGTGGCCTCCTGGATCGCGGCCGACGCGGCGCCGAGGCAGACCAGGGCCATCATCAGCCGCCAAGCGGAGAAGTGGGTGTCGAAGATCCGGCGGCCGTCGCCCGGCGCGCCGAGGAGGAAGCCCTTGTCCACCGGGGTGTCGACGAAGTGCAGGTGCCCGAAGCTCCAGCCGCGCATGCCCAGCGGGTCGGTGGTCTCGGTCAGGACGCCCTTGGTGTCGGCCGGCACCCAGACCGCGGACAGCGGCACGCGGCGCAGGTCCGCCGTGCCGGCCTCATCGCGGTCGACGATCTTGGCGAAGACGACGAATCCGCAGGCTTCCTCGATGCGGCTGATCAGCCCCTTCGAGCCGGACAGCGCGTAGTGGTCGCCGCGGTCGGCCAGGACGGTCACAAAGCCGCGCAGGTCCGATCCGGAATGGGGTTCGCTGGACGCCACACCAGCCAACTCGCCTTGCCGTACGACCTGTTCGCGGACGTGGTCGGCGAGCGCGGATGTGCCGTGGTGCACGGCCATGGCGCCGTGCCCCGAGCTGAAGATCTCGCGTGCGTCGCAATCCCGTTGCCCCGCGAGGAACATGGCCATGCCCTGGGCCACCCGGCCGGTCCCGCCGCGCCCGTCCGGGGAGGCGAGGTCGATACCGGTGAGCCCGGCGTCCGCGGCGCGTCGGCGCAGGGCGAGCCAGTCGGGCCGGGTGTCCTCCTCGCAGACCGGTGCGGGGAGGTGGGTGTCCAGGAAGCCGGTGAGCCGGGAGTGCAGCGCCTCAAGTGCGGGGTGCCGGTTCAGGACCGGGATGATGCCGTGGGCTGACATGGTGGAGGATTCCCTTTCTGCCGAGTCGGCGGGGTGTGCGGTGGCCCGGATGTCAGACGGCGGGGGGCTGGGTGCGCAGCGCGTCGTTGAGCCGGGCCTTGTCATGGCGATCGCCCTTCTTCAGACGCTTGATCACCAAAAGGCACGGCAGCCCGAAGGTGCCGCCGTCGAACTCGCGCGGACGGTTCGCGGGCACCGCGACCGTCCACGGCGGGACGACGCCACGGCTGAGTTCCTCCCCGGTAGCGGCGTCGATGACCGGAATGGTGTCGGTCAGCAGGGCACCGGCGCCCAGCACCGCGCCTTCGCCGACCCGGGCGCCGCTGTAGATCATCGAGCGGGCACCGATGAAGGCGTCATCCTCGATCACCACCGGCTTCGCCACCGGCGGCTCGATCATGCCGCCCAGCCCGACCCCACCCGACAGGTGGACATTCCTGCCGACCTGAGCGCACGAGCCGATGCCGACCCACGAGTCGACCAGGGTGCCTTCGCCGACGTACGAGCCGATGCCGATGTGGCTCGGCATGACCACCGATCCCGGGGCCTGGTAGCTGCCGCGCCGGATCACCGCACCCGGCGACACCTGGACGCCGTTGCCGCCGGTCCCGGACTTCAGCGGGAACTTGTCGCAGCTCTCGAACGGGCCGAACCGCAGTTCCGCCGGCACGGCCTGCCGGAGCAGCAGAAGGATCGCGGACTTCAGCCACTCGTGGACCACGACCTCGCCGGCCGTGATCTCGGCGACGCGTACCCGGCCCGAGTCCAGAAGGCCGATCGCCGCGTCGACGGCGGCGACGGCCTCGGGGGAATGCAGGGGAACCTCGTCCCGCCGCTTCCAGAGTTCTTCGATTTCACTGTGCAACATCGCCGTATCGGCGCCGCGGTCGTGCATGGCAGTCAACGCTTTCCCATGGAACGGAAGAAGCCCGGCATCACCTGCTGACATGTCAGAACAGATACAGACATGGCTGGTTATCCCGGGCGGCATGATCGAAGCAGCATCACACCCCTTTGATTCGAAGATCAAATCGAGCATGCGCAAACGTTGCTAAGGCTTAGCGACCTTTTCTCAATGCGAAAGGATGCCTTATCGGGGTGGCACCCTTTCGGCCATAAAGGAGGGCTTTTCAGTCGACGGCTTTCCGGCAGGGCAACCATCGGGCGTGGGCCTGAGCGAAAGGGCGGGCCGTCGGCTCCGCAGGGTTCCGCCTTCCGCCACTCGGCCCGGATCGCGCCCACGGACCCTCAAGAAACCCAGCCGTCCCGCGTCGCTCGCGCGATCCCCCGTCCGCAACCCCCCGGACGGAACACCTACGACGCCTCGGACACGCCCCGGCCCACAGCCCCCACCGGACCGCCGTCCGCACCGCCCTCCGCACCGGCTGCCTCACCGGCGCCGGCACCGTCACCATCGGCCGGCTCATCCGACGGCTCCACCCCCGCCGGCACCACCGCCGACACCCGGAAACCGCCCGCGTCCGTCGGCCCCGCGACGAACACGCCCCCCAGCGCCTTCACCCGCTCCCGCATCCCGACCAGCCCGTTCCCCCCGCTCGGCAGCCCGGCGTCCACCGTCCCGCCGTCCGACAGGCCGTTCTCCACCTGCACCGCCACCTCACCCGCACGGTGCGCCAGCCGCACCCGGGCCCGCGCCCCCGGGGCGTGCTTGTGCACGTTCGTCAGCGCCTCCTGCACCACCCGGTACACGGCCTGCTCCACACCCGACGCATAGCGCCCCGCGGCGCCCTCGACCGACAGCTCCACCGTCATCCCCGCCGCACGCGACTGCCCCACGAGATCCGCCAGCAGCGCCAGCGACGGCCCCTCGGCGTCCCCGCTCCCGGCAACCGCCACCGCACCGGCATCCGGCACCCCTGCCACGTCCGCCACCGCCGTCACCCCCGACGCCGCCCCGGCCTGCGAAGTGGTCGCCTTCGACGCCACCGCGACCAACCGCTCCGGCTCGTCCGACGGCGGCGCCACCCGGCCGCCCGAACCCTCCGCCGTACGCAGCACGCCCAGCATCTCCCGCAGCTCGGTCAACGCCTGACGCCCCATGTCCCCCACCAGACCCGCGTTCCTCGACGCCTTCTCCGGGTCCTTCAACGCCACCGCCTGCAACGCCGCCGCGTGCACCACCATCAGGCTCACGCGGTGCGCCACCACGTCGTGCATCTCCCGCGCGATCCGCGTCCGCTCCTCGTTACGGGCCCACTCCGCCCGCTCCTCGGCACGGTCAGCCAGCAGCGACAGCTCACGCTCCAGGCCGTCCGCCCGCTCCCGCAGGCTCTCCACCAGCCGCCGCCGGGCGCCGACGTACAGCCCCCACAACACCGGCGGCGCCGTCACCACCAGCCCCACCGCAACCGACATCACCGGCACGAACCACAGCGGCGGGTTGAAGTTCTCGGTGGCCAGCACGTCCTGCCGCAGGTTCAAAAACGTCGCGACCAACGTCCCGACGACCGTCATCCCCGCGAGCAGCCCCGTGATCCGACGCGGCACATCCGACGCGGCGAGCGTGTACAGCCCCACCATGCCCAGCAGCGCGCCCATCTCCGCCGGCATCACCGCGATCGACACCAGCACCACGGCAACCGGCCACCGCCGCCGCACCAACAGCACCGGGCCGACCACAAGACCCAGCAGCATCCCCACCCACACCGGCAGCCGCGCCTCGTCCGAGAAACGCGCCCCCTCCACCACACATTCGAGCGCCGAGGCCACCGCCAGCAACGCGTCGAACACGGCACTGCGCCGACGCCCCCACCACCACGGCCCGCCCGCGGGCGCACCCCGCACGCCCTCTCCTGCACTTGCCCCCGTCGCGGTCATACGGACCAGCGTACGGGCGCCCGACCCGGTTCCCCCGGACAGCGCCCGAGCCCGTTCCCGAGCCGTTACGGGCACTTACCCACGGTTATCCATCGAACTATTGAATCGCCCACATTTCCGCCCTTCTCGCACACCCGCACCCGGCACCCCGCTCCCGCGCCGCACACCCACGGCGAGCCCGCCCCCGAATCCTTACGCCCGCCCGCCCGCCGGATCCTGCAGAGCGCTGACCCATACCGTCGCATCGAAGGCTGGTGGTACGGCATAGTGTTGGGGGCCAGGCGATCGAACTGACGACATGTCCGTTCCGTCCGCCTCATTCCCCCGTGGTGTAATTGGCAGCACTGTGGCTTTTGGTGCCATCTGTCCGGGTTCGAGTCCTGGCGGGGGAGCAATATCTCGAAGTACGGACCCCGGGCCCTGACGCGCGCGTCAGGGCCCGGGGTCGTTTCGGCAACAAAACGCACCGGTATCCTTCGGATGACCACCACCCGAAGTAGCCAAGAAGCCGAAGGGCATCCCCGTGAGCGCCAACAGCCCGGCAGCCATCGTCGTTCTCGCAGCGGGTGAGGGAACCCGCATGAAGTCGGTGACCCCCAAGGTTCTGCACGCGATCTGCGGTCGCTCTCTTGTGGGGCATGTGGTCGCCGCCTCCCGTGAGCTGGACCCGGAACACCTCGTCGTGGTCGTCGGCCACGCACGCGAGCAGGTGCAGGCGCACCTGACCGAGATCGACCCCGGGGTGCGCACCGCGGTGCAGCACGAACAGAACGGCACCGGGCACGCCGTGCGGATGGCCCTGGAGGAACTGGGCGCGGGCGACACGGCGCTGGACGGCACGGTGGTGGTCGTCTGCGGTGACACTCCGCTGCTGACGGGCGAGACGCTGCGGCGGCTGAGCGAGACGCACGCGGCGGACGGGAACGCCGTCACGGTGCTGTCGGCCGAGGTGCCGGACGCGACGGGGTACGGGCGGATCATCCGCGACGGTGCGAGCGGCGCGGTCACCGCGATCGTCGAGCACAAGGACGCGAGCGAGTCGCAGCGGGCGGTCCGGGAGATCAATTCCGGGGTGTTCGCGTTCGACGCGCGGCTGTTGGCCGAGGCGCTGGGCAAGGTGCGGACGGACAACAGCCAGGGTGAGGAGTACCTCACGGACGTGCTGGGGATTCTGCGGTCGGCCGGGCACCGGGTGGGCGCGGCGGTCGCCGGCGATCACCGGGAGATCCTGGGGATCAACAACCGGGTGCAGCTGGCCGAGGCCCGGCGGCTGCTCAACGAGCGGCTGCTGGAGCGGGCGATGCTGTCCGGCGTGACGGTCGTGGATCCGGCGACGACGTGGGTGGATGTGTCGGTCGGTTTCGGCGCGGACGCGGTGGTGCACCCGGGGACGCAGCTGCTGGGCGCGACGCAGGTGGCCGCGGGGGCCGAGGTCGGTCCGCATTCGCGGTTGACGGACACGGTGGTCGGTGAGGGCGCGGTGGCGTCGTTCACGGTCGCGGACGGCGCGCGGATCGGCGCGGGCGCGAGCGTGGGCCCGTATGCGTATCTGCGTCCGGGAACGGTGCTGGGCGCGCGCTCGAAGGCCGGTACGTACGTCGAGATGAAGAACGCGTCGATCGGCGAGGGCACGAAGGTGCCGCACCTGTCGTACGTGGGGGATGCGACGATCGGTGAGCACACGAATATCGGTGCGGCGAGCGTGTTCGTGAACTACGACGGCGAGGCCAAGCACCACACCACCGTCGGGTCGCACTGCAAGACGGGGTCGGACAACATGTTTGTGGCTCCTGTCACGATCGGGGACGGCGCGTACACCGCGGCCGGCTCGGTCATCACCAAGGATGTGCCCCCGGGTTCGCTGGCGGTCGCGCGTGGCCAGCAGCGGAATATCGAGGGTTGGGTCGCGCGCAAGCGGCCCGGGAGCGCCGCCGCGCAGGCCGCTTCGACCGCTCGTCCGGAGTCCGAAGGCGAGCGGTGACCGTGCAGGGGGTGCGCCGTGCGGGGCGTACCGTGATTAGCGCACGCAAACAGGGATTCGAGGAGATTTGCTGTGACCGGGATCAAGACGACCGGCGAGAAGAAGCTGATGCTCTTCTCCGGCCGCGCCCACCCCGAGCTGGCCGAGGAGGTCGCGCACCAGCTGGGTGTCGGCCTGGTCCCGACGAAGGCGTTCGACTTCGCCAACGGTGAGATCTACGTCCGTTATCAGGAGTCGGCGCGTGGTGCGGACTGCTTTTTGATCCAGAGCCACACGGCTCCGATCAATAAGTGGATCATGGAACAGCTGATCATGATTGATGCGCTGAAGCGGGCTTCGGCCCGGAGCATCACCGTGGTCGTGCCGTTCTACGGCTATGCCCGCCAGGACAAGAAGCACCGTGGCCGTGAGCCGATTTCGGCGCGGCTGATCGCGGACCTGATGAAGACGGCGGGTGCGGACCGTATCGTCACGGTCGATCTGCACACGGACCAGATCATGGGCTTCTTCGACGGTCCGGTGGATCATCTGTTCGCGCTGCCGGTGCTGGCGGACTACGTCGGCGCGAAGGTGGACCGGGACAAGCTGACGGTGGTCTCGCCGGACGCGGGCCGGGTGCGGGTCGCGGACCGCTGGTGCGACCGTCTGGGCGCGCCGCTGGCGATCGTGCACAAGCGGCGCGACAAGGACGTGGCGAACCAGGTCACCGTGCACGAGGTCGTCGGCGACGTGAAGGACCGGGTGTGTGTGCTGGTCGACGACATGATCGACACCGGTGGCACGATCTGCGCGGCGGCGGACGCACTGTTCGCGAACGGTGCGTCGGACGTGATCGTGACGGCGACGCACGGTGTGCTGTCGGGTCCTGCCGCGGACCGTCTGAAGAATTCGAAGGTCAGTGAGTTCGTCTTCACGAATACGCTGCCGACGCCTTCGGAGCTGGAGCTCGACAAGATCACGGTGCTGTCGATGGCGCCGACGGTGGCGCGGGCGATCCGTGAGGTGTTCGAGGACGGTTCGGTGACGAGCCTCTTCGAGGAGCAGTGACGCGGGTCGTGTCACCGCTGTGATGTAGGTCGGCATTGATCGACTTTGGGGCGGCCTCCCGGCCGGGTAGACTCACGGAGTTGCTCGGCGAGGGAGGCCGCACTTTTTGTGTGTGGCTGGTCCGTAATCGACGCGCTCTTCGTAGCAGGTCTGTCGTGGGCCGGGTAACGGTCAGCAGTTTCCTGAGATACGAGGAGTGCAGTCATGGCTGAGGTCAAGCTTGCCGCCCAGGTGCGTGCCGAATTCGGTAAGGGTGCGGCGCGTCGTGCGCGTCGTGCGGACCTGGTTCCCGCGGTCATCTACGGTCACGGCGCCGAGCCGAAGCACGTGGCGATTCACAACCACGCGCTGATGATGGCCCTGAAGACCCCGAACGTGCTGATCCGCCTGGACGTGGACGGCAAGGACGAGCTGGTCATCCCGAAGGCCGTGCAGCGCGAGGCCATCCGTGGCTTCCTGGTGCACGTGGACTTCCTGGCCGTCAAGAAGGGCGAGAAGGTCACGGTCGAGGTCCCGATCCTGACCGAGGGTGACCTGGCGCCGGGTGCGAACCTGCTGGAGCACCTGCTGAACACGCTGCCCATCGAGGCCGAGGCGACGCACATCCCGGAGTCGGTCACCGTGTCGATCGCGGGTCTGAACGCCGGCGACTCGGTGCAGGCCAAGGACATCACGCTGCCTGCGGGTTCGACGCTGGCCGTCGACGAGGACGCGGTCGTGCTGCAGGTCGTCGCGGCGCAGGCCGAGGCGCCGGAGCCGGCCGCCGATGGTGACGCCTCCGCCGAGGGCTGAGCCGTCGTCCGGTAGGACGTTTTCCAACCGCTGCCGCGCGCCTTTGGGTGCGGGGTGGCGGTTGGGTTGTTTGGTGGCCTGGTGCCGTGTGGTGCGGGTGGGTGGCCGGTCCGGCGGTGGCCGGGCCGGATTCGTGGCTCGGTGGTGTTGCCGGGCGGATGTGGGAGACGTGGAGATGACGGACGCCGATCCGTGGCTTGTGGTGGGGCTGGGCAATCCGGGTCCGGAGTATGCGGGCAATCGTCACAACGTGGGTTTCATGGTGGCGGACCTGCTGGCGGAGCGGATGCGCGGACGGTTCAAGGCGCACAAGGCGCGGGCGCAGGTGGTGGAGGGGCGGGTGGGTCCTCCGGGCACTGCGGGGCGTCGGGTGGTGGTGGCGAAGCCGCAGTCGTTCATGAATCTGTCGGGTGGTCCGACGACGGCGTTGCGGGACTTCTACAAGGTGCCGGTGTCGCAGATCATCGCGGTGCACGACGAGTTGGACATCGATTTCGGCGCCCTGCGGCTGAAGTCGGGCGGCGGGGACAACGGCCACAACGGCCTGAAGTCGATCACGAAGTCGCTGGGCGCGGACTATCACCGGGTCCGGTTCGGAATCGGGCGGCCTCCGGGCCGTATGCCGGTGGCGGATTTCGTGCTGAAGGACTTCGCGTCGGTGGAACGCAAGGAGCTGGACTACTTCGTGGACCGCGCGGCGGACGCGGTGGAGGCGCTGGTCCTGGAGGGTCTGGAGCGGGCGCAGAGCACGTACAACACGTAGCGGTTCAGGGGTTCATGGCTGTTGGAACATGTCCTTGGGGCTGTAGCGGGGCAGGTCGGTGGTGTCGACCGTCCAGTCGCCGAGGGCCGTGCTGAGGGTGACCGGTGTGCCGTACGGGAGGTGCAGCCGGTTCTCGTACGCGGGGCGGCCCTCGGTGCGGCCGATGGCCCACTGGTAGGTGGCGGTGCCGTCGCGCGGGTCGAGGATGAGGTAGTGCGGGATGCCCATGGCGGGGTAGTCGCGAGCCTTGTCCTCGTAGTCGTTGTCGGGGTTGGAGGGGGAGACGATCTCGATGGCGAGGACGATTTCGCGGGGGTCGAGGGGGGCGTCGGTGTCCATGGCGGCACTGGGGCAGACGAGGATGTCCGGGATGCGCAGCTTTCCGAGACCGGCGTCGTCGGTGTCGGTCGCCTCGAAGGCGAAAACGTCGTCAGGGAGCTGCGGGTCGAGCTGCCGGGTTACGCGCTTGGCGGTCAGCTGATGCCGGGGCCGCGGGCTCATCATCATGAGGAGTTTGCCGTCGCTGATCTCGGGCCAGGTGAAGCCGGGCGGCGGCGTGAAGTGATCGCGCAGCTCGCGTAGTTGCCGGTAGACGATCTGCTGTGTCGAGTTCATGGATCCTCCTGTTCCCAGTATGGGGGGCCGCGGCTCCCCGGTGCGTACGGGCGGCGGGTGGGTGCCGGCGGGAGGTTGACCAGGTGCGGGTCGATGGCCAAGGATCCCGCCATGTCCAGACGGAATTCGCGCACCAGTGCGGTCAAACGTAGTCGTACCCGGCGGGCGGGTGAGAGCGCTTATGGGGTGGTGCTGCTCGTCCGGACCGGGTTGTTGGCGTTGCTGGCGTTGTTGTTGCTGGTGGCGGGGGTGTGGACGTCGTGGGGTACGGCGCAGTACGCGATGCTGGTGAAGGCGCGGGAGCGCGGCACGATGACGGTGGCGGCGTGTGCGGATGACCGGTGTACGGGGCCGTATGTGCCGACGGAGGGGGACGGGCGGCGGCGGGCGAAGGTGTCGGTCGCGAAGGTGGCGGCGCCGGACAAGGGGCAGCGCGTCGAGGTGACGGTGCGGGCGGGTACGGCCGATGCGGTGCGGACCGGGCCTGCCGGGATCCTGTACGCGTGGGTGCCGTTCGGGGGTTCGTTGTTGCTGGCGGCGCTGGTGGTGGCCGGGGGGCTGCGGTGGCGGCGGACGGCGTGGGCGATGGGGTGGTGCGGCGCGGCGCTGCTGGTGGCGGCGTTCGTGGCGTTGTAGCGGGGACGGCTGAGACCGACGGCCCGCCTCCTGGTTCGTGCCGGGAGGCGGGCCGTCGTGTGTGCGGGGCGGGTCAGCCGGTGTTGCGCAGGCCGGCGGCGACGCCGTTGACGGTGAGCAGCAGGGCGCGGGCGAGGACCGGGTCGGCTTCTTCGCCGCGGGCCGCGGCCTCGCGCTGGCGGGCCAGCAGGGAGACCTGGAGGTAGCTGATCGGGTCGAGGTAGGCGTCGCGGATGCGGAAGGTCTGGCGCAGGACCGGGTTGGAGTCGAGGAGTTCGCTCTCGCCGGTGATGCGCAGGACTTCCTGGACGGTGAGTTCGTGCTCGGCCTTGATGACGTCGAAGACGTGCTTCAGCTCGTCGGGGACGAGGGTGTCGACGTAGTGCTGGGCGATCCGCAGGTCGGTCTTGGCCAGGGTCATGGCGACGTTGGACAGGAAGTTGCGGAAGAAGTGCCAGTGCTCGTGCATCTCGTCGAGGACGGTGCCGAGACCGGCTTCGCGGGCGGCCTTGAGGCCGGTGCCGACGCCGTACCAGCCGGGGACGATCTGGCGGGACTGGGTCCAGCCGAAGACCCAGGGGATGGCGCGGAGTCCGTCGAGTCCCGCGCCGGAGTCGGGGCGGCGGGAGGGGCGGGAGCCGAGGTGGAGTTCGGCGAGCTGGTCGACGGGGGTGGAGGCGAAGAAGTAGGCGGGCAGGTCGGGGTCTTCGACGAGGTGGCGGTAGGAGCCGTGGGCCGCGTCGGAGACGGTCTCCATGGCGGCGTCCCAGCGGGCGAGCGCCTCGTCGGACTGGCGGGGCTCGGTGTGCAGGGCGGACGCCTGGAGCGTTGCGGCGACGGTCAGTTCGAGGTTCTCGCGGGCCAGGGACGGCACGAGGTACTTGTCGGAGATGACCTCGCCCTGCTCGGTGACCTTGATCTCGCCTTCGAGGGTGCCGTAGGGCTGGGCGAGGATCGCGTCGTGGGAGGGGCCGCCGCCGCGGCCGACGGTGCCGCCGCGGCCGTGGAAGAGGCGCAGGCGTACGCCGTGCCGGTGGGCGACGTCGCGCAGCAGCCGCTGGGCGCGGTGGATCTCCCACTGGCTGGTGGTGATGCCGCCGAACTTGGAGGAGTCGGAGTAGCCGAGCATGACTTCCTGGACGTCGCCGCGGAGGGCGACCAGGCGTCGGTAGGACGGGTCGGAGAGCATCTCGTCGAGGAGCTGGTCGGCGATCTTCAGCTCGTCGGTGGTCTCCAGGAGCGGCACGATGCCGACCTTGGCCCAGCCGGCGTGCAGGTCGATCAGACCGGCTTCGCGGGCGAGCACGGCGGCGGCGAAGACGTCGTCGGAGCCGGCGCACATGGAGATGATGTACGACTCGATGACCTCGGGGCCGAAGGTCTTCTTGGCCTTGAGGATGGTGCGGAAGACGCCGAGGGTCTTGGCTCCGGCTTCGTCGAGGGGCGCGGGGGTGGGGGCCAGGGGCCGGCGGGAGCGCAGTTCCTTGGCGAGGAGCTTGCGGCGGTAGTCGCGGGGCATGTCGACATAGCGCCAGGATTCCTCGCCGAGGCGGTCGAAGAGCTGGCCCAGTGCGTGGTGGTGGGCGTCGGCGTGCTCGCGGATGTCCATGGTGGCGAGCTGGAGGCCGAAGGCGGCGATGGTGCGCAGGGTGCGCTCCAGGCGGCCGTCGGCGACCAGGCCACCGCGGTGGGCGCGCAGTGAGGTCTGGATGAGGGCGAGGTCGTCGAGGAGTTCGGCGGTGCCGAGGTAGTCGCGGCCGGGGACGTGCGGGGTGTCGCCGGCGAGCCGGTCGCGGGTGTTGACGAGCTTCTGCCGGATGCAGGTGGCCTTGAGGCGGTAGGGCTCTTCGGAGTTGAGCCGCTTGTAGCGGGGGCTGATCTCCGGGAGGAGTTCCAGGTCGCGCTGGAGGGAGGCGAGGAGTGCGTCGGTGGCGCCGCAGTTGCGGATGGAGTTGGAGAGGGCGCCGCGCAGCTCGTCGATGTGTTCCAGGGCGTCGGTGATGCCGTGATCGTGCTGGAGGATCAGGACGTCCCAGGTGACCTGGGGGGTGACGTTGGGGTTGCCGTCGCGGTCGCCGCCGATCCAGGTGCCGAAGGTCAGCGGGCGGGTGCCGGCGGGCAGTTCGGTGCCGGCCCGCTCCAGTTCGGCGGCGAGGTCTTCGAGTACGTCGCCGACGGCGCCGCGGCCCAGTTCGTCGAGGTAGTAGATGGCGTTGCGGGCCTCGTCGGTGGGCTCGGGGCGGGCGACGCGCAGTTCGTCGGTCTGCCAGATGAGGTCGATGCTCTCGGCGAGACGGAGGTCGGTGCGGCGGCGCTCGGTGGTGTCCGTGTGGTCGAGGAGTTCGGCGACCTTGCGGAGCTTGGTGAGAACGGAGCGGCGGGCGGCTTCGGTGGGGTGCGCGGTGAAGACGGGGCGTACGCCGAGGTGGGCGGCGGTCTCCCGCAGGTGCTCCGGGTCGGCGTCCTTGAGCATGTCGGCGGTGCGGCTGAGGATGCCGCCTTCCGCGGCGCGCCTGGCGCGCAGCTCGCGGCCACGATGGACCTGCTCGGTGACGTTGGCGAGGTGGAAGTACGTCGAGAAGGCGCGGACGAGCTTGGCTGCGGTGGCGAGGTCGGTGTCGCCCAGGAGCCGGGCGGCGGCCTCGCCGTCGGAGCGGGTCAGCGCGCGGACCTGCTCGACGAGGTCCAGGAGTTCTTGCCCTTCCTGGCGGACGAGGGTCTCGCCGAGGAGGTCGCCGAGGCGGCGGATGTCGGCGCGCAGAGCGATGTTGTCGCCGCGCTCGGCCTCGGTGGCGAGCCCGTTGGCCCGGCCGTTTCCGCTGGAGGTGGGCTCGGCGGCGGAGGTGTTGTCGGCACTGCTCACAGGTGCGGCTCCTTGCATCTCTTTAGGAGGGGGCGTCACACCGCGACGGTTTCCAGGGGTGGCGGGCGGCGCTCCCTGGGGGCGGCGCCTGCGTCTCCTGCGTGTGGCGGGTGACGGGTGGGCACGTCTGGGCTTTGTGGGCGGGATGCGGACCGCGCTGTCCGACGCCCCCAGGATAGGTCTCCCGTTCGGAGGGTGGTCACACCGTCCGCTGTGTGGGCATCTGTGCGGATGGGGCCAAGGGTCGGGCAGTGCTCGCAGGTCACGGCTGTGCGGGGTGGGGGTAGGGGTGCCCGTGTGGTGGGTACTGGCCTGTCACGGCCTTGTCCGCGGTCTCGGCGCTGCCATACTTACGAGACCGTAGGTTACGGTCCCGTAGCCGTAGCCGTGACCCCGAGCCCCCGACGAGGGACACCAACATGACCGCTGGTCCAGAAGCCGTCGAAGAGTCACCCACACCGGCCGGCGCACCGCTGCCGTCCGCGACGCTGGGCGGTGACAGCAAGCGATCCCTTGAGCAGATCACCCTGCTGCTCTTCATCACGGTGCCGTTCCTGGCCCTGCTGGCCGCGGTGCCGCTGGCGTGGGGGTGGGGGGTGAGCTGGCTGGATCTGGGCCTGATGGTGGCGATGTACTACATCGGCTGCCACGGCATCACGATCGGCTTCCACCGGTATTTCACGCACGGCGCCTTCAAGGCGAAGCGCCCGCTGCGCATCGCGCTGGCGGTCATGGGGTCGATGGCGGTGGAGGGGCCTCTGGTGCGCTGGGTGGCGGACCACCGCAAGCACCACAAGTTCTCGGACGCGGAGGGCGACCCGCATTCGCCGTGGCGGTTCGGCGAGACGGTGCCGGCGCTGATGAAGGGCCTGTGGTGGGCGCACATCGGCTGGATGTTCGACGAGGAGCAGACGCCGCAGCACAAGTACGCGCCGGATCTGATCAAGGATCCGGCGATCCGGGCGGTCTCCCGGCAGTTCATCGTCTGGACGACGGTGTCGCTGGCGCTGCCGCCGCTGGTGGGCGGCCTGGTGACGATGTCCTGGGCGGGTGCGCTGAGCGCGTTCTTCTGGGGTTCGCTGGTCCGGGTGGCGCTGCTGCACCACGTCACGTGGTCGATCAACTCCATCTGCCACGCGGTCGGCAAGCGGCCGTTCAAGTCCCGTGACCGTTCCGGGAACGTGTGGTGGCTGGCGGTCCTCTCCTGCGGTGAGTCGTGGCACAACCTGCACCACGCGGACCCGACGTGCGCGCGTCACGGCGTACTGAAGGGGCAGCTGGATTCCAGTGCCCGGCTGATCCGCTGGTTCGAGAAGGCGGGCTGGGCGTACGACGTGCGGTGGCCGAACGCGTCCCGGCTCGACGCCCGGCGCAAGGCGAAGACGGCCCAGGCGGCATGATTGACGGGTGGCGATCGACGGCAGCAACGTGAGCAACGGCAGCAAGGGCACCTCCTCCGGCGCGGGTACCAGGCGGACCCGGCGCGTCCGGATGACCGGAGCGGAGCGCCGTGAGCAGCTGCTCGACATCGGTCGCACCCTCTTCGCCGAGCGTGGCTTCGAGGGCACGTCGGTCGAGGAGATCGCCGCCAAGGCAGGCGTATCCAAGCCCGTCGTCTACGAGCACTTCGGCGGCAAGGAGGGCCTCTACGCGGTGGTCGTGGACCGCGAGATGCGCCAGCTGCTGGACATGGTGACCGGCGCGCTGACCGCCGGCCACCCCCGCGAACTCCTCGAACAGGCGGCGTTCGCGCTCCTCGACTACATCGAGACCTTCACCGACGGCTTCCGCATCCTGGTGCGCGACTCCCCCGTCGCCCAGTCGACGGGCACCTTCGCGTCCCTCATCAGCGACATCGCCACCCAGGTCGAGGACATCCTGGGCCTGGAGTTCAAGGCCCGCGGCTTCGACCCGAAACTGGCCCCTCTCTACGCCCAGGCCCTCGTCGGCATGGTCGCCCTCACCGGCCAGTGGTGGCTCGACGTCCGCAAGCCCAAGAAGGCCGAGGTCGCCGCCCACCTCGTCAACCTCGCCTGGCACGGCCTGGACGGCCTGGAGGCGAAGCCTCGGCTGATCGGGCATCGGAAGAACTGACGGCGGGCGTGCTGCGGGACGCTCGCCGACGAGGGTGCCGACGGCCTCCAGGCCCAGGCATGTGATTTCCCGTACGACGGGGCATGGGAGATATTTCGGTTTCCCCGCGCCGTCGCCATAATTCTCTTTCCGGGCACATCGACTGCTTCCTCTTGGCCGAATATCAACAGATCTCCATGCGGGTCACGTCACTCGTCACGATACGGTGACGGCGACGTCGACACCGGGCGCGGCATCCTTGCACCGGCCCTTCATTCGACTGTCGTCGGAAACACCGGGCGAGCGCGAGGAAATCAGACATGTCCACCGATTTCAAAATCGATGTCGGACGCGTACAGGAAATGCTGAATAAGCTCGCGAACGCAGACGAGCGCATGCGGGACGCCCAGCGCCGCTTGAACAAAGTGGGGCCGAAGGCACTGGGTACCGATGGCCTGGACGATGCCTGCGATGAGTTCCAGGACCAATGGGGCGATGGCATCAAGCGCATCGCGGATGCAGCCAAGGACATCCACGAAAAACTTGGACTGACGCTGGATGCCTACAAGGCGGGCGAAGAAGAGAACGCCAAAATGCTCGGCAAGAAATAGCCGCGGAACCGGCGAGAAGATCAGTCCAGAGGGGCACCCATGTCTTGGCGCAGCATGTTCATCGAAGACGACTCGGCCTGGCCCGGCGTCGGATTCAATCCCGCGAAGGGCGACCTGCACGCGATTCAGGCCCTGGCGTCCGACGTGAAATCCGTCGGTGACGAACTGGACGAACTGGATCACCTGCTCAAAACTGTCGGTAAGAGCGACGGCGCCTGGGAGGGAGAGGCGGCCCGGAATTTTGCGAAGAAACTCGGCGAGCTGCCTAAATTCCTCAAGCAGGGCACCGACTCCATGCACGACTGCGCCAAGGCGTTACGCGGCTGGCACACACATCTCCAGGGGTTCCAGGACAAGGCCGGAAAGATCGAGGCGGAGGCGGCTTCGGCCCGTAAGCAGGCGGACGCGGACCACGATCACTACACCGACCTCTATCAGAAGTACCTGCCGTACTTCGGCCGGCCCATGGAGCCCGAGAAAGCCAAGAGGATCAACGACGAGATGGATGCGGCGTCCGACAGGGCGAAGCATTCCAAGGAAAAACTCGACGACCTCATCCGCGAAGCGGAGCGCATCCAATCCCAGTGGAAGGACCGCGCCGGAGAGGCCGAGCGCGCCATCCTCAAGGCGTCGGAGAACCATCCACCGGACATTCACTGGTGGAACCGAGCGATCGACGGCCTCAAGGAAGGCTGGCGGGATTTCAAGGACTGGCTCGTCGACCACGCCGACCTCTTGTCCACCATTTCGGCGGGCCTGGCCGCAGCCGCCCTGGCCTGCCAGGTCGTGCCTGTCGGCGGTCAGGTCGTCGGCGCTCTCCTCGGCGGTGCTTCCGCGGCCTGCGCGGCCGGAGCGATGGCCGGCCACTGGATGGGGAACGCACGGGGCAACGGCACGCCCGGCTGGAAGATCGGGCTGGATGCGCTGGGGATGGTCCCGGGGGTGGGGGGCCTGGCCAAGGGGGCCATCGCGGGCTTCAAGGAGGCTGCCACAGGCGCGAAGCTCGCGGGGAAGCTGGGTGCGGCCGGCCGGGGGCTGGGCAGCGCGAGAACGGCCGAGGAGATCGCCAAGGGGCTCGGGCAGCCGTTCAGCATGAAGGCGGTCAACTGGGGCCTGCAGAAGTCGTTCGGTGAAGCGGCTCAGCTTTCGGACAAGGCGCAGGCCGCCACGCAGCTGGTCATCAAGGGCGGCTCCACGATCAACGGCACCGTCCATCAGGTTGCGGAGCACCTCGGCGGCGACAAGCAGACGGTCGCGCCGGCACCGTCCGGGCAGCAGTTCCACAAGACCCTGGCAGCCTGAGCAGAGAAGAGAACAACAGGTGTCGTACGCAGTCGCCGACGACGGCGGGGCAGCGACAGTGCTGCCGCCCGAGCGGCAGCCCTCGCGGCTGCACATCGGCTGGATCATGCCGCCCTTCATCCGCGAACTCCCGGTGGACGCACCGGACGCGGACACCGCCGCCGAACGCCTGCACGCGCTGGCCACGGAGCTTCTGCCCGACCACGCGGTGGACGATCAGTACCTCTTCGCGCTCATGCTCGGCGCGCAGTTGGAGCCGATGACGGAAGCCGACGTGATCTATGCCGGTCTCTGTTTCCTCGAATCGGACGGTCGGCCCAGCGCCTCCACCATCGTCGTCAGTCAGGTCCCGCACGAGAGCGAGGACGACGAGCAGTTGCTGCGGCAATTACACGAACTCCTTGAGCGCAAACACCCGCAGGACGACTACCGGCGAGTGGAACTGCCTTGCGGGCCCGCGTTCACCCGGATCGGCTCATCCGACGTCATTCTTGCCGCAGGGGTGTCACCCACCGGCCAGGATCTCCCCGTCCAGCAGTCGCAGATCCAGGTGTACATCCCGCTGCCCGGCAGCCGGGAAATGCTGATTTTCGCGCTCGACTGCCCGTCGCCGGACGCCTGGGGCCTGCACTCCGAACTGTTCGCCGAGATACTCAAAACGATCGACTGGGGCACGGATCAGGAGATCGAGGACTACCGGGCCATCCGGCAGGGCGGCCCGGCGGCTGCCGCGGAGCCGGATCCTGCGGTGGAGCAGGAGTTGTACTGGCACTCCAGTCGCCTGCTGGACGTGGTCGCGCTGCGCGGAATGGTGGACGGGGACCGGAAGGTCAACTCGATTACCTGCGAGGCGTGTTGGGGCAAAGGACTGCGCACCTCTTGTTCGGCTCAGCACAGCTGGCGCGTTTCCGGGGTGAACGTCGGCGCTCTCCCGGACGCGCTCTCCCGGATCGCGGCGTCGTTCACCACCCAGGGGTGGCAGACGGAATCTGCGGGAGCGGGCCAGGGCGTACGTGCGCAGGCCGGAGATTCCGCGCCGCAGCGGTCGCGGGGATTCACCTTCACGGTGTCCGTGGAGGCAGCGGACGGCGCGCTCACGGCCGTGGTGAGGTCCCCGTGCAGCCGCGTTGCCACGGCCGTTGATTCGCTGTTCGGCTGACGGTGCCACCAACAGGCGACAACCACGTCATGGCCGGGAACGTGGCTTGATGCCTCATTCCGCCTGCCGCACCTCCGATTTCCGACAACGACATTTCAAGGGGCTGACTTATATGTGGGACAAACTGGAGCGAAAAGTTACGGAGGCCCTGGAGGGCGGCGGATACGGGGCCTTCGCCGGTGGTTTCGCCGTTGACCGGGCCGACTCCGACAACGGTTCGGCCTCCGGTGACGTGCCACGGGCGAGGCGGCCTGAAGTTCTGGTGGGGCACGGCGGGATCGGCACGCCTTTTGCGAAGCTCGGAAAAGCGCTTTTCGGCATCCTGACCAATGACGTACCGGCCCTGTCCACCACCACGGCCACCGACGACCTGGCGGTACGGAAGAAGCGGCAGGCGGGCAACGGCGCGTTCTTCGGCACGTGGGACAGCCTGGCCGGGCGGTGGCTGGCGGCCGGACAGCCGCGCAGCGCGTCGGGTGTGACCACGACCGTGGCACTGACCGACGGGACGATGCGCTTTGTCTACGTACAGTCCCGCCGCCTGTCGGGAAAGCTTGGCAACGCCGTGGAACCGGGGGCAGCGTTTCCGCGTGACGCGCTTGTCTGGACCCGGCGGAGCAACACGTTCCGGGACGTCCAGTTCGGATTTGCGGACGGGTCGTGGGGGACGTTGCTCGTGCCCGATATGGACGATTTCCTGGAGTATTTCCCGGAGACGCTCAGCCACCAGCAACCTATTCCGTAACGGCCCCCACCGCCTCCAGGAACTCCAGTCGGTTCCCCACCGGGTCGGTGGTGTGGAAGCGGCGGTGGCCCGGGAGGTTGTCGTCCCAGGTGAGGGGGGTGCCGGTGGTGGTGAGGCGGGCGGCGAAGGCGGTGATGTCGTGGACGCGGATGCCGGGGTGGGCCTTGGGGGACGGGTGGTGGTCGGGGTCGATGCCCAGGTGGAGGTGGGCCGTGCCGGACTGGAACCAGCAGCCTCCGCGGGTGGCGAGTGCCGGGGGTTTGGGGACTTCGGTCATGCCGAGGGTGCCGGCGTAGAAGGCCCGCAGGGCGGGTTCGCTGCCCGGGGGTGCGGCGAGCTGGACATGGTCGAGGCCGGTGATCACGGCGCACCTCCTGGTGGGCGGATGTGGATTACGGGCGGCGGGGCGTGGGCCGCCCGCTCACGGCTTGTGGGCCACGGCGAAGATGCGGCGGAAGGGGAAGGCCGTGCCGTGGCGGCCGGGCGGGTATGCCTTGCGCAGCAGGTCGCGGTATTGGGAGAGGAATTCGTCGCGGGCGGACGGGTCGTCGGCGAGTGCGGTCAGGACGGGGCGCAGGGCGGTGCCCTTGACCCAGTCGAGGACCGGGTCCTCGCCCTGGAGCAGTTGGACGTAGGTGGTTTCCCAGACGTCGGTCGTGCAGCCGAGGTCGGTGAGGAGTTCGAGGTAGCCGGCGGGCTGGAGGATGTGGACGTAGCGGCGGCCGTGTTCGCCGAGGCGGGCGCGCCATTCGGGGGCGTCGCACAGCTCGCCGAGGAGGGCGTGGCTGGGCGAGGTGAAGTTGCCCGGTACCTGGAAGGCGAAGGTGCCGCCGGGGGTGAGGGCGTCGATCCAGCGCTCGAAGGATTCGGGGTGGTTGACGACCCATTGGAGTGCCGCGTTGGAGACGATCAGGTCGTAGCGCTCCGTGGGGGCCCAGTCGGTGGCGTCGGCGGGTGCGAAGTCGATGAGGCCGCCGCCCGGGGTCGGCCCTGCGTAGGAAGCGGCCTGTTCGAGCATGTGGGGCGAGCTGTCCAGGCCGGTGATGTGGGCGTCGGGCCAGCGGTCGGCGAGGAGGACGGTGACGTTGCCGGGGCCGCAGCCGAGGTCGGCGATGCGGGCGGGACGGCCGGGCGCGGGCAGTTCCGGTATGCGGGTGAGCAGGTCACGGAACGGTCGGGTGCGGTGCTCGGCGTGCCGCAGGTACTGCTGTGGATCCCAGGTGGGTGCAGCGTGCATGGGCAAAACCCCTCTGCTGGTACAGGGCCGGTACTGGGCCGTCGCGGGTTCGGTTCTGGCCAACCCGCCGGAATCACGGGTTCCCGCCGACATGCCCAATAGTCGACGAAAATATATCTCGACGTCAAGAGACTTCATGTCGACAGACCCTTTACACTGATCGTCATGGAGGACGAGGTCGACCGACTGGTCGCAGCATGGCGCCGAGAGCGCCCGGACCTCGACGTGGAACCGCTTGAGGTCCTCAGCCGAGTCTCCAGGCTGGCCAGGCACCTCGACCGGGCCCGCCGCATCGCCTTCTCCGAGGTCGGCCTGGAACCCTGGGAGTTCGACGTGCTCACCGCCCTGCGGCGGGCCGGCGCACCGTACCAGCTCTCACCCGGCGCGCTGCTGACGCAGACCCTGGTGACCTCCGGCACGATGACCAACCGCATCGACAGGCTCGCCAAGAAGGACCTCGTCGAGCGGCTGCCCGACCCCAGCGACCGGCGCGGCGTGCTGGTCAGGCTGACCCCCGCCGGACGCGACAAGGCCGACGAGTCGCTGGCCGGACTCCTCACCCAGGAACGTGCCATTCTCGCCGAACTCTCCCGCCAGCAGCGCGCCGAACTGGCCGGTCTGCTACGCCGGTTGACCGGACCTTTCGACAACATCCCCGGGTGAGCGGCGGGGCGCCGCCGGTATCCGTACGGCGCCCGGCCCCCGCCCCTCCGACGGCCCCTTGCCCGCCGCCGCCCGGTGGGCTTGGATCGCGCCATGAGCCCGCGCGCACCACACCCGGCATCCGGTGGCCCCCACGGCAGGCGGTTCCAGGGCCGTACGGTCGTGGTGACCGGCGCCGCCGCCGGTATCGGGGCGGCCACCGCCGACCGGCTGGCCGCCGAGGGCGCCGCGGTACTGCTGCTCGACATCGACGACCCGCGCGGCGAGCACACCGCGCGGCGCATCCGGGCGGCCGGCGGAGTGGCCTCGTTCGAGCACTGCGACGTGGCGAGCGAGGACGACTGGCGCTGCGCCGTGGACGCCGCGCGGCAGCGGTACGGGCCGGTCGACGGGCTGGTCAGCAACGCGTTCTGGCCCTACGTGGCGGCTGCGGGCGACACCCCGCTCGCGGACTGGGAACGGCAGCTCGCGGTCAACCTCACCGGCTCCTTCATCGGCGTCCGCGCCGCCCTGGACGACCTGCGCGAGAGAGCCGGATCCGTGGTCCTCACCTCGTCCGTGCACGCCCTGATCGGACTGCCGGGACGGCCCGCGTACGCCGCGTCCAAGGCCGGGCTGACCGGTCTCGCCCGCCAACTGGCCGTCGAGTACGGGCCCGAGGTACGGGTCAACAGCGTGCTGCCCGGCCCGGTGCTCACCGCCGCCTGGGACGGCATCGGCGAGGAGGAGCGGCGGGCCAGCGCCGGGGAGACCGCGGCGCGGCGGCTCGGGCGGCCCGAAGAGGTCGCCGCGGCCATCGCGTTCCTGCTGTCCGGCGAGGCGTCGTTCGTGACCGGCGCGAGCCTGGTGGTGGACGGCGGCTGGAGCGTCTACAAGAACTCTTCCTGAACTTCGGCCACCGGGCCGCGCCACGCCTTGAAGCCGGGCCGCGGAGGCTGAATGCTGAGCCGGATCTGACGGCCCGCTCCCCAGGCCGTCAGCCCGCATCCGCGACCGGCGGGGCCGCGACCCGCCGGATCCCGACCCAGGGGGTCCGATGGGCATCCGATTCGGCGGCGACTACAACCCCGAGCAGTGGCCCGAGGAGGTGTGGGCCGACGACCTGGAGCTGATGCGGAAGGCCCGCGTCTCGATGGTCACCGCCGGGATCTTCTCCTGGGCCAGGGTCCAACCCCGGCCCGATGTCTGGGACTTCGGCTGGTTCGACCGGGTCATGGACGGCCTCGCCGGGGCCGGCATCGACGTCTGCCTGGCGACGATGACCGCGTCCCCGCCGCCCTGGCTGAGCCACGCGCACCCCGGGATGCTGCCCGAGGACGCGGACGGGCGGCGCCGCTGGCCGGGCGCCCGGCAGCACTACTGCCCCTCAAGCCCCGTCTACCGCAGCCACGCCGTCCGGCTCGTCGAACGGCTCGCCACCCGCTACGCCGGACACCCCGCGCTCGCCCTGTGGCACATCGGCAACGAGTACGGCTGCCACACCCGGCAGTGCTTCTGCGAGGTGTCGGCCGCCGACTTCCGGCGCTGGCTGCGCGCCCGCTACACCACCGTCGACGCGCTCAACGACGCCTGGTCGACGGCCTTCTGGTCGCAGGCGTACGGCGACTTCGACGAGGTGCTGCCGCCGCGCACCGCGCCCACCTTCCCCAACCCCGCCCAGCAGCTGGACTACCTACGGTTCGGTGACGAGGCGCTGCGGGCCTGTTATCTGGCCGAAAAGGAGGTGCTGGACCGCCTCGCGCCCGGCGTCCCGGTGACCACCAACCTGATGCCGCAGCACAAGCCCGTCGACGCGTTCGCCTGGGCGCCGCACCTGGACGCGATGGCACTGGACTTCTATCAGGACCCGCACGTGCCCGACGACCACATCAGGGCCGGGTACGCCTTCGACCTGATGCGCTCGGCGGGCGGCGGACGGCCCTGGCTGCTGCTCGAACAGGCGCCGGGCGCGGTCAACTGGCGGCCCCGCAACGGCCCCAAGCCGCCGGGCGCGATGCGGCTGTGGAGCTGGCAGGCGGTGGCGCAGGGCGCGGACGCGGTGCTGTTCTTCCAGTGGCGGCAGTCGCTGGGCGGGGCGGAGAAATTCCACTCGGCGATGCTGCCGCACGCCGGCAGCGACACCCGCATCTTCCGCGAAGTCACCGCCCTGGGCGCCGAGTTGGCCGCCGTCCCGGAGATCGAGGGCACCAGATCGCGGGCCGACGTGGCGCTGCTCGCCGACTGGAACAGCTGGTGGGCGCTGGAACTGGACTCCAAGCCGTCCACCGCGCTCGACCTCGCGCAGCTCTCGATCGAGCACTACCGCCCGCTGTTCGAAGCCGGCGTGGCCTGCGACATCGTGCCGCCCGGACGCGATCTGACCGGCTACCGCATGGTCGTCGTCCCCCACCTGTATCTGCTGACCGCCGAGGACGCGCGGCGGCTGACCGACTACGTACGCGACGGCGGGCGGCTGCTGGTGTCGTTCTTCTCCGGGATCGTCGACGCGCACGACCGGGTGCACCCCGGTGGCGCCCCCGCGCCGCTGCGGGAGGTGCTGGGCCTGCGGGTGGAGGAGTTCTGGCCGCTGGCCGCCGGGGCGTCCGTCGCGGTGGGCGGCGCCTACACCGGACGGGCGGACCTGTGGTCGGAGGCGATCGACCTCGAAGGGGCCGACGCGGTGGCGCACTTCACCGACGGCGACCTCGCCGGGCGGCCCGCGGTGACCCGGCACAACTACGGGCGTGGCACCGCCTGGTACGTCGGCACCCGCCTCGAACCCGGCCTGCGGCGGGCCCTGTGGGACGACGTGCGGGAGGCGGCGGGTGTGGCCCCCGTCCTGCCGGGACTGCCCGACGGGATGCAGGCGACGGTCAGGGAGGGCGCGGGCGGGCGGTTCCTGTTCCTGCTCAACCACGGGGGCGCCCCGGCCGATGTCACGCTGCCAGGCCCGATGCGGGACGCGCTGGCCGGGGACGCGGCGGCCCTGGAGCGGGTCACGCTGGACGCCCGGGGGGTCGCGGTGCTCACCGACCTGCCGTCGGACACGCCCTAAGCCAGCGGCACAGGCGCCGCGGTGCCCGTCGGCTCCGCGGGGCCCACTCCGGCGCGGCGGGCCAGCGCCACGGCGGCCAGGGTGGAGTGCACGCCGAGCTTGCCGAGGACGTTCTGCATGTGGGTGCGGACGGTGTGCGGGGAGAGGAAGAGGCGTTCGGCGACGGCCTTGCGGCCCAGGCCCGCCACCATGCAGCGCAGCACCTCACGCTCGCGCGGGGTCAGCGACTCCACCAGCCGCTCGCTCTCCGTGCGGTGCTTACGGGCCGCGGTCAGCTCGCGCAGCACGCCGGTCAGCAGGGCGGGCGGCAGATGCGTTTCCTCGCGCAGCACGCCGCGGATGACGGCCAGCAGCCTGGAGAGCGAGCAGTCCTTGGCGACCCAGCCCCGGGCGCCCGCCAGGAGGGCAGCCGCCGCGCGGCGCGGGTCGTCGCGTTCGGCGAGGACGACCGTGCGCAGCGCGGGATGGCCCGCGCTCACCGCGGAGACCAGCGTGATGCCGTCGAAGGACGCGGCGCGTACGGCGCCGTCCCTGGCCGCCGGCTGCGGGGGCACCGCGGTCAGCTGGGGCGCGGTGCCGCTGAGGTCGGCGTCGGCCAGCAGGACGTCGAAAGGGCGCCCCTCGGCGGCCGACCTGTCGAGGGTGCGCAGCGCGGCGTGGCCGCTGCCCGCCGCCGCAGCGCAGACGTCCGCCTCCGCCGCCAGTGCGGCGGCCAGGGATTCGGCGAAGATGCGGTGGTTGTCGACCACCAGTACCCGGATGCGTTGCACGAAGACCCCCTGTCTTAGGGGAACGGACCATAGCGGGCACGGGGCCCGGGGGACAGCTCGCCGCAACCGCACAGCCGCCGCCGTGCCGACATGGCTACCCCGCCCCGGACGCCGTACCCGCACTCCGCGACCGCGTTCGGCGCCGAGGGGTACCGCTCTCCCCTGATCAGCACCGGCCCCCACCGGCACTGATCTCAGCATACGGACAGGTCCGTACGGCGGGGGAAGATTGCCGAAACTCGCGGCGCGCGGCGCCTTTTCGCGCCCGCGCGCGGGACCGGCCCGCGCGCCCGCCGGCGTCAGGCGAGGCGGCGCGCCCCGGGCCCAGGCACCGCCGTGAAGATCCGCGGCGCGGCATGTCCCGCCGCCGCGAACGCCGCGGTGACGGCGGCGCTCACGGTGTCCGCCGCCGCCTCGTCGACGAGCACGATCGCCGAGCCGCCGAAGCCGCCGCCGGTCATCCGCGCCCCGACGGCGCCCGCCGCGAGCGCGGTGTCGACGGCGAGGTCCAACTCGGCGCAGGAGATCGCGAAGTCGTCGCGGAGCGAGGCGTGGCCCGCGGTCAGCAGCGGTCCGATGGCGCGGATGTCGCCCGCGTCCAGGTGCGCGACGACCTCTTCGACCCGGTGGTTCTCGGTGACGATGTGCCGCACCAGCGCGCGGGTGTCCGGCATGTCCGGCGTGTCCGGCAACGTGGCGAGCGCGTCGGCGAGTTGAGCGTGAGGAACGTCGCGCAGCGCGGGCACGCCGAGCGCCCGCGCGCCGCGCTCGCACCCGGCGCGCCGCTCGGCGTACGCGCCGTCCCCCAGCTCGTGCTTGACGCGGGTGTCGACAACCAGCAGCCGCAGCCCCTGGGCCGCCACGTCGAACGGGACCTGGCGGCTGCGCAGGTCGCGGGTGTCGAGGAAGAGGGCGTGACCTGCGGTGCAGCAGGCGGCTGCGGTCTGGTCCATGATCCCGCAGGGCACGCCGACGAACGCGTTCTCGGCGCGCTGCGTCAGTCGGGCCAGGCGCTGCGGGGTGAGGCCGAGCGCGTAGAGGTCGTTGAGGGCGAGTGCGGTGACGACCTCCAGGGCTGCCGACGAGGAGAGTCCGGCGCCGGTGGGCACCGTGCTGTCGACGTGCAGGTCGGCGCCGCCGACCGGCAGCCCGGCTTCCCGCATCGCCCAGACGACACCGGCCGGGTAGGCGGCCCAGCGGCCGTCCGGTGCGGGCCGGTCGCCGTCCGGTGCGGGCCGCAGAGTGTCGATGCGCAGTTCGACGATGCCGCCTTCGGCGTTGCCCGAGTGCAGCCGCAGGACGCCGTCGGTGCGGGGGGTGACGGCGGCGATGGTGGTGTGCGGCAGGGCCAGGGGCATCACGAAGCCGTCGTTGTAGTCGGTGTGTTCACCGATGAGGTTGACCCGTCCAGGCGCCGCCCAGATTCCTGCGGGGGCGGCGCCGTACACCGCGCGGAAGGCCGCTTCGGTGGGCGCGGCGCCGTGCTCCGCGGCCGGAGTGGCGGCTTCGTGCGCGATCATGCGGGGCTCCTTGGTTCAGGACTGCTCGGCCGGGCGCCGGGCGAACTCCCAGGCGTCCGCGACGATTCCGGCGAGGTCGGTGCGGGTGGGCCGCCAGCCGAGGCGGTCGATGGCGGTCCGCGCGGAGGCGACCAGGACGGCCGGGTCGCCCGGCCTGCGCGGGGCGGCCACCTCGGGGACGGGGTGCCCGGTGACCTTGCGGACGGTCTCGATGACCTCGCGGACCGAGAAGCCGTTGCCGTTGCCGAGGTTGCAGATGAGGTGCTCGCCGGGGGTGGCCGCGTCCAGCGCCAGCAGATGCGCATCGGCGAGGTCGGCGACGTGGAGGTAGTCGCGTACGCAGGTGCCGTCGGGGGTCGGGTAGTCGTCGCCGTAGACGGAGATCGCCGGGCGCCTGCCCTGGGCGACCTGGAGGACGAGCGGGATGAGGTGCGACTCGGGGTCGTGGCGCTCGCCGCAACTCCCGTACGCGCCCGCGACGTTGAAGTAGCGCAGCGATACGGCGGCCAGGCCGTGGGCCGCCGCCTGGCCGCTGATCATGTGGTCGACGGCGAGCTTGCTCGCGCCGTAGGGGCTGGTGGGCGCGGTGGCGGCGGATTCGGTGATCGGGGTGACCGCCGGCTCGCCGTAGGTGGCGGCGGTGGAGGAGAAGACGAGCGTGCCGACACTCGCGGCGCGCATCGCGGCGAGCAGGTCCATGGTGCCGCCGACGTTGTTGCGCCAGTACTTGTCCGGGTCCGCGACGGACTCGCCGACCTGGGAGAACGCGGCGAAGTGCAGGACGGCGTCGTAGGAGGCGTCGAGGTGCCGGGCGGCGTCCTGGATGCGGCCCTCGACGAAACGGGCGCCGTCGGGGACGCCCTCGCGGTGGCCCGTGGAGAGGTCGTCGAGCACGGTCACGTCGTGGCCGGCCTCCAGCAGATGCGCGGCGACGACGCTGCCGACATATCCCGCTCCGCCCGTGACCAGGTACTTCTTGCTCACTTGCTGGCTACCTCTCGCAGTCGCTCGGCCGCGGCTTCCGGCGGCACATCGTTGATGAACACATTCATGCCGGATTCGGAACCCGCGAGAAACTTCAGCTTTCCGGGAGTGCGGCGAATGGTGAAAAGCTCAAGGTGGAGCGCGAACTCGGCGCGGTCGGCGGCCCGTACGGGCGCCTGGTGCCAGGCGGCGATGTACGGGGTGCGGGCGGCGCCCGGCGTGCGCGGTCCCCGTCCGTCACCCTCGTCGAAGATCCGGTCGAACCTCCGCAAGAGTTCCAGGTAGATCTGTGGGAACTCTGTGCGTGCCGCGTCGTCCAGGGCGGTCAGGTCGGGCACCCGGCGGCGGGGGTAGAGGTGCACCTCGTAGGGCCAGTGGGCGGCGTACGGGACAAAGGCGGTCCAGTGGTCGCCCTCCAGGACGATGCGGTGGCCCGCGGCGCGTTCGTCGGCGAGTACGTCGTCGAAGAGGTTGCGGCCTCCGGTGGCCTCGCGGTGGGCGGCGAGCGAGGTGAGCATCCGCTCGGTGCGGGGGGTGGTGAAGGGGTACGCGTAGATCTGGCCGTGCGGATGGCCGAGGGTGACGCCGATCTCCGCGCCGCGGTTCTCAAAGCAGAAGACCTGTGCCACCTGCGGGAGTTGGGACAGGGCCGCGGTGCGGTCGGTCCAGGCGTCCAGGACCAGGGCGGCCTGCGCGGGGGTGAGGTCGGCGAAGGACGCGTCGTGGTCGGGGGTGAAGCAGACGACCTCGCAGCGGCCACTGTCGCCGGCGAGCGAGGGGAAGCGGTTCTCGAAGACGGCGACGTCGTAGTCGGCCTCGGGGATCTCGGTGAGCCGGCCCGCGCGCGTCGGGCAGAGCGGGCACTGGTCGGCCGGCGGGTGGTAGGTGCGGCCCTGGCGGTGCGAGGCGATGGCGACGGCGTCGCCGAGCAGCGGGTCGTGCCGGATCTCGGACGCGGTGGAGACCGGGTCGAGGGGGCGGCGGTCGGTGGCGGTGCGGGCGGTGTCGTCGCGGGAGTCGTAGTAGATGAGCTCCCGGCCGTCCGCCAGCCGGGTCGTCGTCTTCTTCACGGGAGCTCCTCACCAGCGACCAAACACAAACAAACACAATGAAGCACAACCCAACAGCCCCGTCAACACGGAACCCGGGCAGGCGGATTCGGCACTCCCCAGCAGGCGTTATCCGCCCTTTCCGGCCAAACGGCCCGAGGCGATCCCCCTTGGCCAAACTGAAACGAACAGAAGTGTTCAGTTTCCGGAACCTCGCGCGTAGGTTTTTGTGCGTTCCACGCGAGCACAACGATGTGTCCTCTGGGGGCCACCCCCAGACCCCCGGAAAAGAGTGCCCCCATGATCACCTTGGCCGAAGGGCTCCGGCTCCCCACCAACGCGCTCGACTACACGATCCTGGCCCTCTACTTCGCCGTCGTCCTCGGCATCGGCTTCGCCGCCCGGCGCAGCGTCAGGACGAGCCTGGACTTCTTTCTCTCCGGCCGGTCACTGCCCGCCTGGGTCACCGGTCTCGCGTTCGTCGCCGCCAACCTCGGCGCCACCGAAATCCTCGGGATGGCCGCCAACGGCGCGCAGTACGGCGCCTACACCGTCCACTGGTACTGGATCGGCGCCATCCCCGCCATGGTCTTCCTCGGCCTGGTGATGATGCCGTTCTACTACGGCTCCAAGGTCCGCTCGGTGCCGGAATTCCTGCTGCACCGCTTCGGCCCTTCCTCGCACCTGCTGTCGTCGGTGATCTTCGCCGTCTCGTCCGTGCTGATCGCCGGCGTGAACCTGTACGCCATGGCGATCGTCCTCCAGGCGCTGCTCGGCTGGCCGCAGTGGGTCGCGATCGTCGTCGCCGGCTTCTTCGTCCTCGCGTACATCACCATCGGCGGCCTCTCCTCGGCGATCTACAACGAAGTGCTCCAGTTCTTCGTCATCCTCGCCGCGCTGATACCGCTGACCATCGTCGGACTCAAGCGCGTCGGCGGCTGGGACGGGCTGACCGACTCGCTGTCCTCCTCGCACGGCGACGCGTTCCTCACCGCCTGGAAGGGCACCGGCATCGGCGAGGCCAACCCGCTCGGCGCCAACTGGCTGACCATCGTGCTCGGCCTCGGCTTCGTGATGAGCTTCGGCTACTGGACGACCAACTTCGCCGAGGTGCAGCGCGCCCTGTCCGCGAAGAACCTGTCCGCCGCCAAGCGCACCCCGCTGATCGCCGCCTTCCCCAAGATCTTCATCCCGCTGGTCGTGGTCGTGCCCGGCCTGATCGCGCTGGTCATGGAGCCCTCGCTGGGCAAGTCCAAGGACGGCCTCCAGTACAACGACGCCATCCCCGTCCTGATGCGCGACCTGCTGCCCAACGGTGTGCTCGGCATCGCCGTGACCGGCCTGCTCGCCGCCTTCATGGCCGGCATGGCCGCCAACGTGTCGTCCTTCAACACCGTCTTCACCAACGACATCTGGGCCGCGTACCTCAAGAAGGGCCGCCCGGACGGCTATTACCTCAAGACCGGACGCGTGGTCACCGCCGTCGGCGTGCTGATCGGCATGGGCACCGCCTTCATCGCGTCCAGCTTCAGCAACATCATGAACTACCTCCAGACGCTGTTCTCCTTCTTCAACGTCCCGCTGTTCGTGGTGTTCATCATCGGCATGTTCTGGAAGCGGACCAGCGCCGCCGCCGGATTCTGGGGCCTGCTCTCCGGCACCGTCGCCGCGATGATCAACTACTTCTGGCTCTACAAGCAGGGCATCATCGCCATCCCGTCCGAGCAGGGCGCCAACTTCGTCTCCTCGATCGTCGCCTTCGTCGTCGGCGCCGTGGTGATGCTGATCGTCACCCTGATCACCAGGCCCGAGCCCGCCGAGAAGCTCGCCGGACTCGTCTACGGCACCCGGTCGCCCGACATGGCGGAGCTGCCCGCTGAGGGCGACGACGCCTGGTACCGCAAGCCGGCCCTGCTGGGCTGGGGCGCGGTCGTGCTCGCCGCCCTCTGCTACATCCCCTTCTCCTTCTGAGTCTGCCGAGGACTGCACCATGAGCGACTACCAGCACGAAGTCGAGGAACTGGAACGCGAGTCCGCGACCGCCGCGCGACTCTTCGATGTACGGCGCATCATCGGCGGCCTCTTCGTCGTCTACGGAGTGATCGTCACCATCGCGGGCATCACCGCGTCCGACGCCGACCTCAAGAAGGCCCAGGACATCAACATCAACCTCTGGACGGGCCTTGGCATGCTCGCCCTCGGACTGTTCTTCCTCATCTGGCTCACACTGCGGCCCGCCGTCCCGCCGACCGCCGACGAACTCCGCGAGGAGATGACGGACGGGCCCCCGGCCCCCTGACCGTGGCGCGGGCGGCCACGGTCGCCCGCGCCACGGTCAGCCGCCGTCGTTCCGCGCCGGAATCGCGAAACCCAGCGCCCTGCTGGTGTCCCGCAGCTCCTCGGGAAGATGCGCCACGGCGGTGCCGCGCCCGTGGTCGAGCCGCTGCCGCCACGTCAGCGCAAGCCGCAGCTCCCCGCTCAGCCCGGCGCCCTCCACGAGATCGCCGAGGAACAGCAGCTGCGTGGTCAGCGGCGAACGGCCGCCGTACGCGGCACGCAGCTCGTTGATCAGCGTGTTGCGCACCACGAAGTCCGGATGGCGGCGCTCCCGCCTCAGCAACACGCCCGGCTCGTGGCGCAGCATGCGGCGATCGGTCAGCGCGCCCCGGTGCAGGGCCAGCGCCGCACCGCCGCGGGCCCGCAGCCACCGGTCAGCCGCCGGGGGCTTCGGCCCGGCCGCGGACCGGCGCGCCAGCTCGGCCAGCACCTCACCGGCCCAGGCCGGGTCACCGGACCCGGCACCCCCGGCGTCGACCAGCTCGATCCTGCCGCGCCCGTGATAGACGTCGAAACCGAACTTCTTGGACTTACGGCTACGGACCACCAGCCTGCCGCGCAGCGCCAGTTCGCCCAGCTCCGCCGCCGCACATCCGGCAGCCGTCCGCCTCGCGTCGGACACCCGCCCGGAGTCCGGATGCGCCAGCAGGAGGAACGCCTCGGGCAGGGACAGGAACTGCGGCTCAGGAACGGGCATGCCCTCATCCTGCCCGGCCCGCAACTCCCCCGCACTGCACCGGCGTTCGGGAATCCCGCGCCCCGGCTCAGCCCCCGCAGCCCGTCATCCGCTCCAGCAGCCCCGTACGCGCCGCCAGCGCCGCCGCCTCCAGGCGCGAGCCCACCTCAAGCTTCATCAGCACCCGCTGCACATGCGTCCGCGCGGTGCTCGGCGCCGTCCCCATCCCCGCCGCGATCTGCCGGGTGTCCTCACCCTCGGCGACCCGCATCAGCACCTCGATCTCGCGCGGGGTCAGCAGCGCAAGGAGTCGCGCCCCCTCGTCGTCCGGCTGCGCCACCGGATGCAGCAGTTCGTGGAACGCCTGCTGCAGCAACTGCGGGGCGACGGCCGCGTCACCGGCCCGCGCCCGCAGCATGGCGCGCTCCACACCCTCGATCCGCTCGTCGTGCCGGACGTAACCGGACGCCCCGGCGGCGAAGGCGGCGCCGATCCCCCGCGGGCTCGGCACCGGGCCCAGCACCACCACGGCGATCTGCGGTCGCTCCCTCTTGATCCGCGCGACCGGGTCGAACGCGCCCTGCGCAGCCGGCTCCGCCGTTCCCAGCAGGCACACCTCCGGCGCCCTGCTGATCACCAGATCCGCGGCCCCGGCGGACGGCGCAGCCGCCGCGAGCACCCGGTGCCCCCGCAGTTTCAGGGCCGAGGCGAGCGCCTCGGCCAGCAGACGGTGATCGTCGACCACCATGAGCCGCACGCCCATCCAGCACCCTCTCCATCCCGGCGGGGCCGGCCCCGGCCCCCGCCGGGCCCCTCCGTCCACGGGAAGCTACACGCTCGTCGGGCGATGCGCGCCCCCGTCGGGCGGAAGTCGGCCGGAATACCGGGATGCGGCAGCCACGGGGCCGATTGCGGCCGGTGGCCCCGGGCGCCGCTCAGGCGTCCTCGGCCAGCTCCAGCCAGCTCATCTCCAACTCCTCGCGCTGCCCCGCCAGTTCACGCAGCTGCGCGTCCAGACCCGCGACCTTCTCGAAGTCGGTGGCGTGCTCGGCGATCTGCGCGTGCAGCTTCGCCTCCTTGTCACCGATCTTGTCCAACTGCCGCTCGATCTTCTGGAGTTCCTTCTGCGCCGCGCGGTTGACCGCCGCCGCCTTCTTCGGCGCCGCCGTCTGCGCGGGCGTCGGAGCCGCCGCCTCGCTCATCCGCTGCCTGCGCTCGATGTACTCGTCCAGGCCACGCGGCAGCATCCGCAGCGCCGCGTCACCCAGCAGCGCGAACACCCGGTCGGTGGTCCGCTCCACGAAGTACCGGTCGTGGCTGATGACGATCAGCGAACCGGGCCAGCCGTCGAGCAGGTCCTCCAGCTGCGTCAGCGTCTCGATGTCGAGGTCGTTGGTCGGCTCGTCGAGGAACAGCACGTTCGGCTCGTCCATCAGCAGCCGCAGGATCTGCAACCGCCGCCGCTCACCACCCGACAGATCGCCGACCGGTGTCCACTGCTTCTCCTTGCTGAAGCCGAACTGCTCGCACAGCTGCCCCGCGGTCATCTCCCGGCCCTTGCCGAGATCCACCCGCTCCCGCACCCGCTGCACCGCCTCCAGCACCCGCAGCGCCGGATCCAGCTCGGCGACCTCCTGCGAGAGATACGCCAGCTTCACGGTCTTGCCGACCACGACCCGGCCCGCCGCCGGCTGCCGCTCGCCCTGCGAACGGGCCGCCTCCGCCAGCGCCCGCAGCAGCGACGTCTTGCCCGCGCCGTTCACACCGACCAGACCGATCCGGTCACCAGGACCCAACTGCCAGGTGAGGTGCTTCAGCAGGATCTTCGGACCGGCCTGGACCGTGACGTCCTCCAACTCGAACACCGTCTTGCCCAGCCGGGAGTTGGCGAACTTCATCAGCTCGGCGGTGTCCCGCGGCGGCGGCACGTCCGCGATCAGCTCGTTCGCCGCCTCGATCCGGAACCGCGGCTTGCTGGTACGCGCCGGAGCGCCGCGCCGCAGCCACGCCAGCTCCTTGCGCATCAGGTTCTGCCGCTTGGCCTCTTCGGTGGCCGCGATCCGCTCCCGCTCGGCCCGCGCGAAGACGTAGTCGCTGTAGCCGCCCTCGTACTCGTGCACATCACCGCGCTGCACGTCCCACATCCGGGTACAGACCTGGTCGAGGAACCACCGGTCGTGCGTGACGACCACCAGCGCGGAGCGGCGGGCCTGAAGGTGCCTGGCCAGCCAGGAGATGCCCTCCACGTCGAGGTGGTTGGTCGGCTCGTCGAGCACGATCAGATCCTGCTCGGCGATCAGCAGCTTGGCCAGCGCGATCCGGCGCCGCTCGCCACCCGACAGCGGCCCGATGACGGTGTCCAGACCCTGCCCGAAACCCGGCAGGTCGAGGCCGCCGAAGAGACCGGTCAGCACGTCACGGATCTTGGCGTTGCCCGCCCACTCGTGATCCGCGAGATCGCCGATCACCTCGTGCCTGACCGTCGCCGCCGGATCCAGCGAGTCGTGCTGCGTCAGCACCCCGAGCCGCAGCCCGCCGGAGTGCGTCACCCGGCCGTCGTCCGCACCCTCCAGCTTCGCGAGGATCCGGATCAGGGTGGTCTTGCCGTCCCCGTTGCGCCCGACGACGCCGATCCGGTCCCCCTCGTTGACGCCGAGCGAGACACCGTCGAGCAGGGCACGCGTCCCGTAGACCTTGCCGACGGCTTCCAGATTGACGAGGTTGGTGGCCATTGCTCTCCTGCGCTTCCCCACGATGCGCTTCACATCGATCGACCGTTCCAGCCTAGTCGGCGCGGGAAACGGCTCGGCCCGGACGTGAGCATCGGACGTGAGCACCCGACCCGATGCCCGGCAGGGCCCGGCGGACATAGCGTGCCCTCATGAGCAATGAGCAGACGCCCGCCGTCCTTCCGCCGCCGTCCGGGGACCGGTCCGCACCCGTGGTGCCGTCCGTCGCGGGCCGCGTCGTCATCGGCCTGCTCCTGCTGGGGTTCGCCGGGGTGACGGCGCTGTTCGGGCCGTTGCTGGTGATGGCGGGCGACAACTGCTTCGAGGGCGATGCCCGCGCCATCTGCTCACCGGGCGGGCAGCGGACGGTCGGCGCGCTGCCGCTCGCGGCCGGTTCCGCCGCCGCCGTCCTCACCGTCGCGGGGCTGAGCAGTCGCCGTCGCCGTACGGCGGGCGGGATCTGCCTGGCGGCTGCGGCGGTCCTGCCCGCCCTGGCGTGGGTGGTGTCGCTGGCGGTCGTGGGGGGCTGAGACCTACGGGCCGAAGCGCCTTAGATGACCGTCGCCCCCGCCGCCGGCGCCACCGCCGTGCGTACCGCGCGGCAGGTGCCCGACGCGGTCAGGGCCGCCGCCACCCGCTGTGCCGCCTCCTCGTCCTTGACCAGGAACGCCGTCGTCGGGCCCGAGCCCGAGACCAGGGCGGCCAGGGCGCCCGCCTCGGTGCCGGCGTCGAGGGTCGCGGTGAGGGAGGGGCGCAGGGACAGGGCGGCGGGCTGGAGGTCGTTGGTGAGCGCGTCGGCGAGTGCGGTGGCGTCGCCGGACTCCAGGGCGGTCAGGACCGCGGGGGACGCCTCGGGCGCGGGGACGTCCGTGCCCTGGGTGAGGCGGTCGAACTCGCGGTAGACGGCGGGGGTGGACAGGCCGCCGTCGGCTACCGCGAAGACCCAGTGGAAGGTGCCGCCGACGGTGAGCGGGGTCAGGAGTTCGCCGCGGCCTTGGCCCAGCGCCGCGCCGCCGACCAGGCTGAACGGCACGTCGCTGCCCAACTCGGCGCAGATGTCGAGGAGTTCGTCGCGCGAGGCGCCCGTGGACCAGAGGGTGTCGCAGGCCAGCAGGGCGCCGGCCGCGTCCGCGCTGCCGCCCGCCATGCCGCCGGCGACCGGGATGTCCTTGGCGAGGTGGAGGTGGACGTCGGGCGCGATGCCGTGCCGGGCCGCGAGCAGTTCGGCGGCGCGGGCCGCGAGGTTCGTGCGGTCCAGCGGGATCTGGTCGGCGCCGCGGCCATCGGCGGTGATCCGCAGGGTGTCGGCGGGTGTCGCGGTGACCTCGTCGTAGAGGCCGACGGCGAGGAAGACGTTGGCCAGGTCGTGGAAGCCGTCCGGGCGGGCGGCGCCGACCGCCAGCTGGACGTTGACCTTCGCCGGTACCCGGACCGTGACCGATGCGCTCACGCCGCGCCTCCCTTCGCCTGACGAATGCCGGGCGCCCCGCCCGATCCCTTGTGCTCGGCGATCCGCGCGAACTCCTCGACGGTCAGCGACTCGCCGCGGGCCTGCGGCGAGACACCCGCGGCGACCAGCGCGGCCTCCGCAGCCGCCGCCGAACCCGCCCAGCCCGACAGCGCGGCCCGCAGCGTCTTGCGGCGCTGCGCGAACGCGGCGTCGACGACGGCGAAGACCTCGTCGCGGGTGGCGGTGGTCTCGGGCGGCGCCGCCCGGCGGACCAGCGAGACCAGTCCCGAGTCGACGTTCGGGGCGGGCCAGAAGACGTTGCGGCCGATCGACCCGGCGCGCTTGACCTCGGCGTACCAGTTCGCCTTGACGGACGGCACGCCGTAGACCTTGTTGCCGGGGCGGGCCGCGAGCCGGTCGGCGACCTCGGCCTGGACCATGACCAGGGTGCGGTCGATGGTCGGGAACGTCGCCAGCATGTGCAGCAGCACCGGCACCGCCACGTTGTACGGCAGGTTGGCGACCAGCGCGGTGGGTGCGGCCCCCGGCAGCTCGGTGACCTGCATCGCGTCCTGGTGGACCAGCGCGAAGTGGTCGGCGCGGCCGGGCATCCTGGCCGCGACGGTGGCGGGCAGCGCGGCGGCCAGCACCTCGTCGATCTCGACGGCGGTGACCCGGTCGGCGGCCTCCAGCAGCCCCAGGGTCAGCGACCCGAGGCCGGGGCCGACCTCGACGACGACGTCGTCGGACCGCACCTCGGCGGTCCGTACGATCCGGCGGACGGTGTTGGCGTCGATGACGAAGTTCTGGCCGCGCTGCTTGGTGGGACGCACGCCCAGCGCGGCGGCCAGCTCGCGGACATCGGCGGGGCCCAGCAGGGGGCCGGACTCGTCGCTGGTGCTGCTCTCACTCATCCCGAAGCCTCGCCGCGCGCCGCCGTGGTCACCCACGGTGCGCGCCTTTCCGTTGTTCGCTCGCTGCGCTCGTTCACCCGGTGAAGCTTACGGCCGCGCGGCGGCGTCCGGCTCCCGGCGGCCCGGCCGCGGTCAGTAGCCGAAGGCGCGTGCCGTGTTGGCCGCGACCGCGGTGGCCAGCGCGTCCTCGGTCACGCCCTTGACCTCGGCCATCGCCCGGAGTGTGACGGGGATGAGGTAGGGCGCGTTCGGCCGGCCGCGGAACGGTGCCGGGGTGAGGAAGGGCGCGTCGGTCTCGACGAGGACCAGCTCGGCGGGGGCGACGGCGAGCGCGTCGCGCAGCGGCTGGGCGTTCTTGAAGGTGACGTTGCCGGCGAACGACATGAAGTAGCCCTCTGCGGCGCAGATCCTGGCCATCTCGGCGTCGCCGGAGAAGCAGTGGAAGACGACGCGCTCGGGTGCGCCCTCCTCACGCAGGATCCGCAGGACGTCGTCGTGCGCCTCCCGGTCGTGGATGACCAGGGCCTTGCCGTGCCGCTTGGCGATCTCGATGTGGGCGCGGAACGAGCGCTGCTGTGCGGCCATGCCGTCGGGCCCGGTGCGGAAGTGGTCGAGGCCGGTCTCGCCGACGCCGCGTACCTGCGGCAGGGCGGCCAGCTCGTCGATGCCGGCCAGCGCCTCGTCGAGTGCCGCGTCGCCGCCGGGCTCGCGCGCGCCCTGCCGCGGGGTGCCGTCCGGGTCGCCCAGGACGATGCGGGGCGCTTCGTTGGGGTGCAGGGCGACGGTGGCGTGCACCGCGTCGTGGGCGGCGGCGGTCCGCGCGGCCCAGCGTGATCCTTCCAGGTCGCAGCCCACCTGGACGACGGTGGTCACGCCGACGGACGCGGCCTTGGCGAGGGCCTCGTCGACGGTGCCCGCCTGCATGTCGAGGTGGGTGTGCGAGTCGGCGACCGGCACCCGAAGCGGTTCGGGCAGCGGCGGCGGGGCGTCTTTCCGGTCCATGGCCGCGATCCTATGAGGACCGCGGCCATGGCCTCACGTCCGGGCGCCCGCCACCGTGGCCTGGCCGGGTGCCCGGCGGGTCACCGCGTCACTTGCGGTGGAGGTGCTGCAAGGGGTGCAGCAGGTCGGAGAGGTGCCAGTGGTGGCCTTCCGCGCTCTCGGCCGCCGTGCTGCCCGCGCCCTGCGCCGGCTGCTCAGCGCCGGTGGACGCCTCGGTCTCACCGGCCGGCTTCTTCGCCGTGCCGCCGGTGTGACGCTGGTACATGCTCTCCATCGCGTGCGACACCGTCGAGACCCGGCCCGCACGCATGATGCGCACGACGTTGCTGGTGCAGTTGCCGCACTTCGGGCTGGTCAGGGGCGACGGCACCCGTTCGCCGTCCGCGTAGTAGACGACGTGCGTGGCACCGGTCACGTCTATGTGGTGCTCTATCTCGTACGCCTGCTCCCAGCCGTATCCGCATCGCATGCACGCGAAGGCGTACGCCTCGTGCGCCGCGGGCTCGGTACGGGGGCCGGGGTGGGTGCCGGTGGTGGTGGGGATATCCGCGATGTCGCTCATGTGCCGCTCCTCTTGTCCGCAGGACAAGGTCTCCGGGGACCGTGCGTCCCACCTCCCAGTGGACGCCCATCCCGGCTGCGGTGCAGCTGAGGTTCTTACCTATTGGCCCAGATTTGGCCGTACGCAGGGAAAGCGTCTCACTGCGCGGCCCTTCTTTTACCTTCCAGGGTAGTCATTTACCCGCCCGAGGGCAGATCGAGATCATTTCCCCGCGGAAGGGTCGGCCCTGGCCGCGTTCTTCGCCGCCACGACCGCGTCGAACACCTCGCGCTTGGGCAGTTTCACCTCGGCGGCGACCGCGGCGATGGCCTCCTTGCGCCGCTCCCCCGCCTCCTCGCGGACCTGCACCCGGCGCACCAGTTCCTCGGGCCCCAGGTCCCCGGGCCCGGCGTCCGGCGCGCCCTCGACGACGACGGTGATCTCGCCGCGTACGCCCTCCGCCGCCCACGGCGCCAGCTCGCCGAGCGTGCCGCGCTTGACCTCCTCGTACGTCTTGGTCAGCTCACGGCAGACGGCGGCCCTGCGGTCGGCGCCGAAGACCTCGGCCATCGCGGCGAGGGTGTCGTCGAGGCGGTGCGGGGCCTCGAAGTAGACGAGGGTGCGGCGCTCGTCCGCGACCTCGCGCAGCCGGGACAGGCGCTCGCCCTGCTTACGCGGCGGGAAGCCCTCGAAGCAGAAGCGGTCGACGGGCAGTCCCGACACGGCGAGCGCGGTCAGTACGGCGCTCGGGCCCGGTACGGCGGTGACCTTGATGTCGCGCTCGACGGCGGCGGCGACGAGGCGGTAGCCGGGGTCGGAAACGGACGGCATCCCGGCGTCGGTGACCAGCAGCACCCGCGCGCCGCCGGCCAGCGCATCGGCCAGCTCGGGTGTCCTGGCCGCTTCGTTGCCCTCGAAGTAGGACACGATCCGCCCGGTCGGGGTGACGCCGAGCCCCTGCGTCAGCCGGCGCAGCCGCCGGGTGTCCTCGGCGGCGATCACGTCGGCGGCGGCCAGCTCGGTGGCGAGCCGCGGCGGCGCGTCCGCCAGCTCACCGATGGGCGTCCCTGCAAGTACCAGCGTTCCAGTCACTCCCCCATCCTCCCAGCCGTGGGCCGCCCGCCCGACCCGTCGGTACCTGCCGGGCGGCGTACGGCGCCCTCCACAGGCCGCTTCCCTACGATGGCCGGGTGACCAGTGACACCGCGACCGACGCCGTAGCCCGCAGCGCCGACGAGCAGGCCCGCCGGCCGCCCGCGTGGCAGCGCAGGCTGCGCCGCTTCGGGTACGCCGGGTGGCCGCAGGCCGATGTGCACACCCGGCTGGTGCCCGCGTTCCCCGAGCCAGGTACCCGGCTGTGGGAGGTGTGCGGCGCGGGCCCCGCGCCGGCCGCCCGGCTGGCCCGCTGGTCGGGCTGGGGCGGCCCGCTGCTGGTGACGCTGCTCGCCGGGGTGCTGCGCTTCTGGAATCTCGGCAGCCCGGACAAGGTGATATTCGACGAGACGTACTACCCCAAGGACGCCTGGGCGCTGCTGCAGTTCGGGTACGAGGGCACCTGGGACAAGAGCGCCAACGACGCGCTGGTCGGCCACCCGGCGCGGATCCTGCTGAACTCCGACCCTTCGTACGTCGTGCATCCGCCGATGGGGAAGTGGCTGATCGCGGCCGGCGAGTGGGCGTTCGGGATGAACCCCTTCGGCTGGCGGTTCATGGTGGCGCTGCTCGGCACCCTGTCGGTGCTGCTGGTCTGCCGGATCGGGCGGCGGCTGCTGCGGTCGACGGCGCTGGGCTGCCTGGCGGGCGGGCTGCTGGCCGTGGACGGGCTGCACTTCGTGATGAGCCGCACCGCGCTGCTCGACCTGATCGTGATGTTCTGGGCGGTGGCCGCGTTCGGGGCGCTGCTGCTGGACCGGGACCGCACCCGGGCCAAACTCGCCGCCGCGCTGCCGGTCGACGGGGACGGGCTGACCCGGCCCGACGGGCAGGTCGGCGACCGGCTGCGGCTCGGCTGGCGGCCGTGGCGGCTGACGGCCGGCCTCTGCCTCGGCCTGGCGTCGGCCACGAAGTGGAACGGCCTGTACTTCCTCGCCGCCTTCGCCCTGATGTCGGTGCTGTGGGACGTCGGCGCGCGCCGTACGGCGGGGGCGCGGCGGCCGTTCCGCTCGGTGCTGCGGCTCGACGTGCTGCCGGCCTTCGGCGCCACCGTCGTCCTCGCGCTCGCCACCTATCTCGCGTCCTGGTCGGGCTGGATCGCCACCAAGGGCGGCTACTACCGCAACTGGGCCACCACGCCGGACGGCCGCGGCGGTTCCTGGACCTGGCTGCCCGACTGGCTGCGCAGCCTGTGGCACTACCAGACCGAGGTCTACTCCTTCCACACCGGACTGACGACCCCGCACACCTACCAGTCCAACCCGTGGAGCTGGCTGGTCCTGGGCCGCCCCGTCTCGTACTTCTACGAGGATCCCAAGGCCGGGCACGACGGCTGCACGGCGGCGGAGGGCTGCGCCCGCGAGGTGCTGGCGCTGGGCACCCCGCTGCTGTGGTGGGCGGCCTGCTTCGCGCTGCTGTACGTCCTCTACCGCTGGCTGTTCAAGCGGGACTGGCGGGCGGGCGCCATCGCCTGCGGTGTCGCGGCCGGCTATCTGCCGTGGTTCCTCTACCAGGAGCGGACCATCTTCCTGTTCTACGCCGTGGTGTTCGTGCCGTTCCTGTGTCTGGCGGTGGCGATGATGATCGGCGCGATCGTCGGACCGCCGGGCTCGACGGAACGGCGGCGCACCGTGGGGGCGGTGGGCGCGGGTGTCCTGGTGCTGCTCATCGTCTGGAATTTCATCTACTTCTATCCGCTCTACACGGGGCTGCCGTTGCCCAAGTCGGCTTGGCATCAGCGGATGTGGTTCGACAGTTGGGTGTAGGCGGCGTCAACACCCGTGGTGTCACAGGCTGTCGACTGTGTGTCACCCGACCGTGCCCTGATCGAGACACACCGGCCTCTCGTGTCCCATAGAGTGCGAAGCACGTTCTTGTGTGCGTATTCAGGAACGAGGATCTGGGAGGGGAACGGACGCATGCGCCGTGAGGTGAAGTACGGGCTGATCGGCGGATCGGCGGCGCTGGTCGCGGGTGTGGTCGGCGGGTTCGTCCTGTTCGACAGCTCCGACGGGTCGTCGCAGGGGGCGCGGGCCGCGTCCGGTGACCCCAAGGCCGCGGTGCAGGCCGGGCCGCTGAGCGCCAAGGAAATCCGCACCACGGCGCAGGAGTTCCTCACCGCCTGGCAGTCGGCCGACGCCGCGAAGGCCGCCGGGCTGACCGACGACCCGGGCTCCGCGAAGAGCGCGCTGGGCTCGTTCGCCCAGCAGGCGCACTTCTCGAAGGTCACGCTCACGCCGGGCGCCCCGGCCGGCGAGAAGGTGCCGTACACGGCCACCGCCCAGATCGCCTACAAGGGCCATCAGGCGCCCTTCTCGTACACCGGGACGCTGCGGATCAAGCGCGACACCACGACCGGCAAGCCGCAGGTCGGCTGGGCGCCCGACGTGCTCTACCCGGGCCTGGGCAAGGGCGATTCGCTGCGTACCGGTGCGGCCGAGGCTCCGCCGGTCAAGGCCGTGGACCGGCACGGCAAGGAGCTGACGGCCAAGGAGCACCCGGAGCTGACCGGCATCCTGGCGAGTCTGCGGGACAAGTACGGCGACAAGGCGGGCGGCAAGCCGGGCCTTGAGCTGGCCGTCCACCACGGCGACGGGTCCGCGAAGGCCAAGCAGCCGGGCAAGACGCTCAAGGAGCTGACCAAGGGCACGCCCGGCACCCTGAAGACCACGCTGGACGCCTCGCTCCAGGCGACGGCGCAGAAGTCGGTCGACGCCAAGAAGGGCGCGGCGGCGGTGGCCGTCAAGCCCAGCACCGGCGAGATCCTGGCCATCGCGCACTCCCCCGCGACGGGCTTCAACGTCGCCATCGGCGGGGCGCTGGCCCCCGGCTCGACGATGAAGATCGTCACGGCCGCGATGCTCATCGACAAGGGCATGACCTCGCCGGACAAGCCGCACCCGTGCCCCAAGTACGTGACGGTCGGCGGCTTCAAGTTCCACAACGACGGCATGAGTTCCTACCCGCACGGCACGTTCCGGCAGAGCTTCGCCGCGTCCTGCAACAACGCCTTCATCGGGCAGGCGAAGGACCTCAGCGACGACGACCTGACGAAGGAGGCGCGGGACGTCTTCGGCATCGGCCTGAACTGGCAGACCGGCATCCCCACCTACGACGGCGCCGTGCCGGTGCAGAGCGACGCCCAGATGGGGGCCTCGCTGATCGGCCAGGGCGGGGTGCGGATGAACCCGCTCAACGTCGCCTCGCTCGCCGCCACCGCCCAGTCCGGCACCTTCCGGCAGCCCTACATCGTCTCGCCCGACGTGGACCACAGGACGCTGGCCACCGCGCCGCGGAAGATGAAGCCGGACACCGCCGCCGCGATCAAGTCGCTGATGCGGACGACCGCGACGTCCGGTACCGCCGTCGAGCCGATGTCCGGGCTCAGCGGTGACATCGGCGCCAAGACGGGGTCGGCCGAGGTCGACAACCAGAAGAAGCCGAACGCCTGGTTCACCGCCTACCGCAACGACCTCGCGGCGGCGGCGCTCGTCCCGGCGAGCGGTCACGGCGGCTCCAACGCGGGGCCCGTGGTGCGCGCGCTGCTCGCCTCGGGCTGAGCGGTGCCCGCACGGTGTGCGCCGTCCCCGCCGGGCGGCGCACACCGTGTCACAACTCACTCGCGTGGCCTGTACAGCCTTCGCTAGCGTGCGGGGCATGAGCGATAGCGATTCCGTGTCAGAACCCGCCTCCGACCAGGCCCACCCCCGATTCGCCGAAGCGTTGCGGGAGTTGGGGCTGAGTGTGGAGGTCCGTCGCTTCCCCGATGCCACTCGCACCGCCGTCGAGGCCGCCGCGGCGGTGGGCTGCGACCTCGGCCAGATCGTCAAGTCCCTGATCTTCTCGGCGGACGGCGAGCCGGTGCTCGTCCTGATGGACGGTGCCTCCCGCGTCGACGTGGAGCGGGTGCGCGCCGAGCTGGGCGCGGCGAAGGTCGGCCGCGCCGACGCCGCCGTGGTGCGCGAGACCACCGGGTACGCCATCGGCGGCGTACCGCCCTTCGGGCACCGCACCCGCACCCGCGTGCTGGCCGATCGCGGGCTGCTCGCCCACGGCACGGTCTGGGCCGCGGCGGGCACTCCGCACACCGTCTTCCCGCTGGATCCCAAGTCCCTGGTGGAGTACGCCCAGGGCCGCATCGTGGACGTGCGCGAGCGCACCGCATGACGCCGCTCGTCGTCGTGGCCGTGCTGATCGCCGCGGTCACCCACGCCAGTTGGAACGCCATCGCCCACGGCATACGCGACCAGCTCATCGCCTTCACCCTCGTCGGGGGCGGCGGGGCGCTCTGCGGTCTGGTCATGGCCGTCTTCACGCCGGTGCCCGCCGCTGCCGCCTGGCCGTTCCTCCTCGGGTCGGCCGTGCTGCACATCGTCTACCAGGCGCTGTTGATGCAGTCGTTCCGGCTGGGCGAGTTCGGGCAGATGTATCCGATCGCGCGCGGTACCGCGCCGCTGGTCGTCACCGTCCTCGCCGCCGTCTTCGTCGGGGAGGTCCCGGACCGCTGGGCGCTGTCCGGTGTCGCGCTGGCATCGGCCGGGCTGGTCGGCGTCGCCCTCTGGGGCATCCGCGGCTCCGGCAGCCGGCCGCACTGGCCGGCGATCCTGGCGGCGCTCGCCACCGGTCTGGCCATCGCCTCGTACACCACCGTCGACGGTCTCGGTGTCCGCGCGTCCGGTACCTCGCTCGGCTACATCGCCTGGCTGATGATCCTCGAAGGCATCGCCATACCCGCCTATGCGCTGGCCACCCGGCGTCGGGAACTCCTCGTCCAGCTGCGTCCGATCGCGCTGCGGGGGCTGGTCGGCGGGGTTCTGTCGGTGTTCGCCTACGGTCTGGTGCTGTGGGCCCAGACGCGGGCGCCGCTCGCGCCCATCGCGGCGCTGCGGGAGTCGTCGATCATTGTGGGGGCCGCCATTGGGGCGCTGTTCTTCAAGGAGCGCTTCGGGGCGCCGCGGATTGCTGCGGCGGGGTTGATGGTGGTGGGGATCGGGTTGATGCTGCACGCGGGGTGAGGCGGGGCCGGTAGGGCGCTTGGTGTCTGTGGGGGTGGGGTGGGTCGGAGGGGCCGCACCGGGTCGTCTCCTCGACGCATGTGCCCTCAGCTACCAGTCAAGAAGCTGCCGGCGTTGGCACCTGTCGCTGCGGGGAGCGACCCGGTACGGCCCCTCCGACCCACCCGGGCCTCGTACGCGGCCGACCGCCGGTGGGGCTCTCCCTGCGCCTCGCCCTTCGGGCCTCGTTGGCGGCTGCGGGGTGGTGGGAGCTGGGGGCAACTGCCTTGGGGCTGCGGCCCGTTGGGCTCGGGTCAGGTTGTCGGGAGGGCCTTTACCAGGGACTGGGCTCTTGGGTCGGCGGTTACGCCGCGTTGCATGCCGTTGGTGATGTAGGCGAAGGCCAGGCCGGATTCGGGGTCGGCGAAGGCCAGGGCGCCGCCGCGGCCGGGGTGGCCGAAGGAGCCGGGGGCCAGGAGGGGGGAGGCGGGGCTGTGCAGCATGAAGCCCAGGCCGAAGCGGGTGTTGACGACGAGGGTGCGGTCGGGGCCTGCGGATTCCTCGGTGCGGGCGAGGGTGAGGGTGGCGGGGGCGAAGAGGCGGGGGTGGCCGTCGACCGGACCGGTGAGGGCGGCGTAGCAGCGGGCCAGGGAGCGGGCCGTGGCGATGCCTGCCGAGGCCGGGAGTTGGGCCGCGCGGTAGGCGGGGGCGTTCTCGTCGGGGGACGGGGTGATGGCTCCGAAGGCGCGGCTGGTGAGGGAGTCCGGGTCGCCGTACGCGTCGGCGACCGAGCGCTTGGGGCGTACCCGCAGGCCGCCCGATGCGGGCTGGGGCGGCGGTTCCACGGCGGTCAGGCGGCCGACGCCGGACTGCTGTGCCTGCGGGAGGCCGAGCCACAGGTCGAGGTCCAGGGGGGTGGCGATTTCCTCGGCGATCCAGTCGCCGATGGTGCGGCCGGTGACTCGCACGACGAGTTCGGCCAGCAGCCAGCTGTAGGTCTGGGCGTGGTAGCCGTGGTCGGTGCCGGGGGTCCAGGCGGGGGCCTGGGCGGCGAGTGCGGCGGGGCCGCTTGTGCCGTCGATGGCCTGGGCGGGGGTGAGCGGGGTGTCCAGGACGGGCAGGCCCGCGCGGTGTGAGAGGAGGTGGCGGACCAGGACGCGGTCCTTGCCCGCGGCCTTGAACTCCGGCCAGTACGTGCCGACCGGCGCGTCCAGGTCGAGCAGTCCGCGCTGGTGGAGGAGGAGCGGGACGATCGCGGCGATGCCCTTGGTGGCGGAGCGGATGACCTGGGCGGTGTCCGCCTGCCAGGGGGTGTCGGGGTGGCCCGCGTCGCGGGGGCCGAGGTCGTCGCCGCCGTCGCCGTGCTTGGTGCCCGCCCACAGGTCGACGACCTTGCGGCCGTGGCGGTAGACGGCTACGGCGGCGCCGCGCTCGCCGCGGCGCGTGAAGTTGGCCGTGAATGCGTCCCGGACCGGCTCGAAGCCGTCCTCGACCGTGCCCTGGACGTCCACCACTGTTTCCCGCTTCCCACTGTTCCGTCGCTTTGGTGACCCATCAATGGTGCAACGCGCGGATCAGTGCTGATGACCAGGGCGGCACGGCGTGGGCTTCGTCACAGTGGATTCGGCGGGGCGGGCCGAGTTGCCGGGCTCCGGCCGCGCCGAAACGATGGGTGGGTGAGCGACGCACGCGAGGCCGTCGGGCCGCACTCGGAGCCGAATCCCGCGCGACCTCCCGGACGGCTGCGCAGAATGCCCGCGCCGCCGGGTCCGCCGCCCCCTTCGTACCTGCGGTTTCCGCATCTGCACGGCGACACGGTCTGCTTCACCGCCGAGGACGACCTGTGGGTGGCGCCGATCGTGCCGGACGGCGCGGAGCCGGAGCGGGCCTGGCGGCTGACCGTGGACCGCACCCGGGTCGGCCACCCGCGCTTCTCCCCCGACGGGCGGCACATCGCGTTCACCACCTGGCGCAGCCTCGACCCCGAGGTGCATCTCGCGCCGGTCGACGGTGGTCCTGCCAGGCGGTTGACGTACTGGGGCAGCACGGATGCCCGGGTGTGCGGATGGACGCCGCCCGACGCGGACGGCAACGCGCAGATCCTGGCGGTCTCCTCGCACGGTCAGCCGTTCTCGTACTACTCGTGGGCGTACAGCCTGCCGCCGGACGGCAGCCCCGGCGGGCGGCTGCCGTGGGGGCCGGTGTCCGACATCGCCGTCGCGGATGCCGAAGGAGAGCGCCGCACGCTGCTGCTGACCGGCAAGCCGCCGCACGAGCCGGCCTCCTGGAAGCGTTACCGGGGCGGCGCGATGGGCCGGATGTGGCTGCACGGCACCCGGCTGGTGCCGAAGCTGCGGGGGCATCTCGACGCGGTGATGTTCGTCGGCGGCCGGATCGCCTTCCTCTCCGACCACGAGGGTGTCGGCAACGTCTACTCCTGCCTGCCGGACAGCACGGACCTGCGGCGGCACACCGACCACGGCGCCTTCTACGCCCGGCACGCATCGACCGACGGCACCCGCATCGTCTACCAGTGCGGGGGCGACCTCTGGCTGATCGACGACCTGGGCCCGCGGGCGCTGCCGCGGAAGCTGGCGGTTCGGCTCGGCGGCCCGCGCGCCGGGCGCCGTACGTACCAGGTGCCGGCCGCCTCGCACGTCACCTCGCTCGCGGTGGACACCACCGGACGGGCCAGCGCGGTCGGGGTCCGCGGCAGCCTGTACTGGCTCACGCACCGCGACGGCCCGGCCCGCGCGCTGCACGACGTGCCCGGTGTCCGGGTCAGGATGCCGGAGATGCTGGGGGCCAGCGGCCGGATCGCGTACGTCACCGACGCGGAGGGCGAGGACGCGATCGAGATCGCGGGGCTGCCCCGGGCCAGCGGGGTGGGCGAGCCGCGCCGGCTGGCGGCCGGGGAGCTGGGCCGGGTCCAGGAGATGGTCGCGTCCCCGGACGGCGAGCGGGTCGCGGTGGCCGCGCACGACGGCAGGCTGCTGCTGGTGGACGTGCGGCGGCCGGAGGAGCGGGAGGAGGGGAGTGAGGGAGGCGGTGAAGTCGTAGGGGAGTTGATCAGGTCGGCGAACGGGCCGGTGCGTGATCTGGCGTTCTCGCCCGACTCGGGGTGGCTGACCTGGTCGCATCCGGGGATCGGCCGGTCGCTGCGGCAGATCAAGATGGCCAAGCTGTCCGACCGGGCGATCGTGGACGTCACCAACGGGCGCTTCGAGGACGAGCAGCCGGTCTTCACCCGCGACGGCCGCTATCTGGCGTTCCTGTCCTGGCGGGGGTTCGACCCGGTCTATGACGTGCACACCGGTGATCTGTCGTTCCCGCTGGGCTGCCGACCGTATCTCGTACCGCTGTCGTCGGCGACGCCTTCGCCGTTCGCGCTGTCGCCCGAGGGGCGGCCGGCCGCCGGCGGCCTGGATCCGGCGGAGAACCCGCCGGCGGGCGAGGGTCCGGTGCTGGTCGAGGTGGAGGGGCTGCCCGAGCGGGTCACGCCGTTCCCGGTCGCCGCGTCCAAGTACTCCTCGCTCTGTCCGGTCAGCGGCGGCGGGCTGGTGTGGCTGCGCTGGCCGATCTCCGGTGCGCTGGGCGAGACGTTCGCCAACCCCGACAACACCTCGGGGCAGCCCACCCTGGAGCACTTCGACCTGACGAAGGCCCGGCGCACCGAACTCACCAGCTCCCTGGACTGGTTCGCGCTCAGCGGCGACGGTTCCCGGCTGGTCGTCAACGACGAGGGCGAGCTGCGCGCGGTGCCCGCGACCGAGACGCCGGACAGCGATACGACGGTCTATCTGGATCCGCGGCGGATCCTGCACGAGGTGCATCCCGAGGCGGAGTGGCGGCAGGCGTTCGAGGAGGCGGGCCGGATCGTCCGGGCGTACTTCTGGGATCCGAAGATGTGCGGGATCGACTGGGACGCGGTGCTGGCGCAGTACCGTCCGCTGCTCGAACGGGTCGCGTCCCCCGACGAGTTCGCCGACCTGCTGCGGGAGGTCCTGGGCGAACTGGGCACCTCGCACGCGTACGTCGTCGGCGCCCGGCGCAACGAAGGGCCGCCGCACTACCAGCGCGCCATGGGCCTGCTCGGCGCCAACCTCGTGCCGCGGGACGGGCGTTGGGTGGTCAAGCGGATCCTGCCGGGTGACTCGTCGGACTCCAAGGCCCGTTCGCCGCTGGCCGGTACCGGCATCCGCGAGGGCGCCGCGCTCACGCATGTGGACGGCCGCCGGGTCGACCCGGTGAGCGGCCCGTATCCGCTGCTGGCGGCGACCGGCGGCACCACCGTCGAGCTGACCTTCGCATCAGCCGACGGCTCGGGCCCGCCGCGCCGGGTCGCGGTGGTGCCGCTGGTCGACGAGCGTCCGCTGCGCTATCAGGACTGGGTGGCCAAACGCCGGGCCGTGGTGCGGGAGTTGAGCGACGGCAAGTGCGGCTATCTACACATTCCCGATATGGGTGGGTCGGGCTGGGCGCAGTTCAACCGCGACCTGCGGATGGAGGTGTCGCGGCCCGCGCTGATCGTGGACGTGCGGGGCAACGCGGGCGGCAACATCTCCGAGCTGGTCATCGAGAAGCTGACCCGGACCATCATGGGCTGGGACCTGACCCGCGACGCCCAGCCGGTCTCGTACACCGGCAACGCGCCGCGCGGCCCGGTCGTCGCGGTGGCCGACGAGATGACCTCGTCCGACGGCGACATGATCACCGCGGCGTTCAAGCTCCAGGGCATCGGCCCGGTGGTCGGCATGCGCACCTGGGGCGGGGTGGTCGGGATGACCGGCAGGCACCGGCTCGGGGACGGCACCGCGATCACGGTGCCGATGAACGCCGCCTGGTTCAAGGTGTACGGCTGGGGCGTGGAGAACCACGGTGTCGAGGTGGACATCGAGGCACTGCGCTCGCCGCTGCACTGGGCCGAGGGCCGGCACCCGCAGCTCGGCGTCGCGGTGCGCACCGCGCTCGACCTGCTGGAGCGGCACCCCGCCGCGTCACCGCCCGACCTCACGGACGTGCCCGATCTGCGGCGGCCCCAACTCCCGCCCCGCGGGCCCGGCATGGCGTAGGGCCCGTGCCGCGGGGCGCGCCCGGTGGTGGTCAGGGCGCGCCCATCGGCCCGGCTACCGGTCCGCGCGCGCCTTCTCGTCGGCCTCGCCGCCCGCGCCGACCAGGCCGATCCGCATCCCGTCGACCCGGTCGCCGAAGCGCCGCATCTCGCGCTGCCCGGCCGTCCCGATGACGGTGGGCAGATATCCGCGGACCGACTGCATCCCGCGCAGCCACCACTGCCCGTAGACGTGCGCGGAGCGCCGTTCGATGCCGTCCACGATCCGGTCGACGGCGGGGCCGAGCGGGTAGGTCTTGTTGGACGGCCAGGGCAGCCTGGCGCGCAGTTCGCGCATGATGTCGTCCTGGTCGGCGCCGCGCACCATGTCGGTGTCGGTCCAGCTCAGGTAGCCGACGCCGACCCGTACGCCCTTGTATCCGACCTCGGCGCGCAGGCTGTGCGCGAAGGCTTCGACACCCGATTTGGACGCGCAGTACGCGGTCATCATCGGCGCCGGGGTGATCGCGGCGAGCGAGGCGATCTGGAGGAAGTAGCCGCGGGACTCCATCAGAACGGGCAGGAAGGCCCGTCCGGTGACCGCGCCGCCGATGAGGTTGACCTCGATGACCCGCCGCCAGGCGACCGGGTCGGAGTCGGCGAACGGGCCGCCGGTGGCCACTCCGGCGTTGGCGACGACCGCGTCGACCTTCCCGAAGCGCGCCTTGACCTCGCCGGCGACCCGGGCCATCGCCTCGTGGTCGGTGACGTCGGCGTACCAGTGGTGGGCCGGTCCGTGCAGCGAGGCGGCGACCTCGCGCAGCGCGTCCGGCTCCAGTCCGACCAGCGCGAGGGTGGCGCCGCGCGCCGACAGCTTGCGGGCCAGCAGTTCGCCCACCCCGCGGGCGGCTCCGGTGACGACGACGACCTGGCCTGTCAGGTTCCTGCGTGCGCTCATGCCGCCTCCTCCTTCTTCTGGCGCTTGTTCCGCGCCGGGGGCCGGTCCGCTGCGGGCCGTGCCGTCAGGTGTCCCGCGACGAGTTCCCGCAGCCGACCGGCCACCGCCCCGGCGTCCTCCAGGGGCACCATGTGGCCGAGGCCCGGGAGTTCCGTCACGCCGCGGCAGTCGGGCAGGACGGAGGCGAGCCGGCGGGCGTGGACGAGCGGGGTGAGCCGGTCGGCGGTGCCGATGACGACCTCGGTGGGCAGCTCCAACCTGGCGGCGCCGCCGGTCAGTTCGAGGCCGTACAGGACGCGGCCCCAGCGGGAGCGCACGGCGGGCGGGCAGGCGTGCACGATGCGGGCGCACGCCTCGATCTGCGCGGCGGACGCGCCCGCGCCCATCGTGGCGTAGCGCAGGGTCCGCTTGGTGAGCGCGCTGACCGGACCGAGGGGGGCGCGGGAGACCAGCATCAGCTTGTGGGCGCGGCGGCGGCCGGCGGGGGTGCGCAGCGGGATCACCCGGGACTCGGCGGGCAGGTCGGCGCTGCCGGTGCTGCACAGCAGGGCGGCGGCGGCCCGCTCGCGGAACCCGGGCCGGTCGGCGGCGGCCATGATCGTCATGCCGCCCATGGAGTGCCCACCGACGACGGCGCGTTCGCCGGGCCGGAGCGTGGCGTCCAGGACGGCGGCGAGGTCGTCGGCGAGTGCCCGGGTGCTGTAGCCGCCTGGGGCGACGGCGGGGGTGCGTCCGTGGCCGCGCAGGTCGTAGAGGATCACCTTGTGGTCGTCGGCGAGTTCCCGTACGACCGGTGCCCAGAAGGCGGTGGAGCAGGTCCAGCCGTGTACGAGGACGACGGCCGGGGCGTCGTCGGGACCGTGGACCTCGGTGTGCAGCCGGGCGCCGCCGGATGAGTGCACGGTCAGTGTCCGGCGCGGGGCGGGCGGTGCGTAGGGCCCGCCGGTGGCGTGTCCTGGACGGCTCATGCGGCGACCTCCTCGGTGGTTGCGGGGGTGCGCCGCCCGGCCGGGGGGCGCAGCAGTGCGTACTCGGCCAGATCGACCTGCCGGGTCACCCTCTTGAACTCCGCCGTGGTGCCGGGCCAGGCGGTGGTGTTGCGTCCGTTGGCGTCGAGGTACCAGCTGTCGCAGCCGCCGGTGGTCCACACCGTGCGCTCCATCCGCTGCTGCATGTGGCGGGTCCAGTCGGCGACGGCTTCGGGGCGGGCGTCGAGCGCGATCCGGCCGCCGAGTACGTCGAGTTGGCGCAGGTAGTCGGCCATGTAGGTCAGCTGGGCCTCGATCATGAGGATCATCGAGCTGTTCCCGAGGCCGGTGTTGGGGCCGATGATGGTGAGGAAGTTGGGGAAGCCGGCCGCGCTGGTGCCGCGCAGCGCCTCCATGCCGTCCTTCCACTCCTCGGCGAGCGTGGTGCCGTGGGCGCCGGTGACGCGGTGGCCGATCGGCATGTCCGTGACGTGGAAGCCGGTGCCGAAGATGATCGCGTCGGCTTCCGTCTCGCTCCCGTCCGAGCCGATCAGGGTGGAGCCCCGCACCTCCTTCAGGCCCGCCGCGATCACGTCCACATTCGGCTCGGTGAGCGCCGGGTAGTACGTGTTGGAGAGCAGGATGCGCTTGCAGCCGATGCGGTAGTCAGGGCTGAGCTTGGCGCGCAGCGCGGGGTCCTTGACGGCCTTCTTCATGTGGGCGCGGCCGATCACCTCGACCAGGCCCAGCTCGTTGGGGCGCTTGGTGAAGGCGCTGACCTGGAGTTCCCTGATGCCCCAGAGCAGGCCGCGGCGGGCCGCGCGGGTGGCGGGGATCTTGGTGTGCAGCCACTGCTCGGCCGCGGTGATCCGGCGGTCGGCGCGCGGCAGCACCCAGGCGGGGGTGCGCTGGAAGAGGCTGAGGTGGGCCACGTCGGGCTGGATGGCCGGCACGATCTGGATGGCCGACGCACCGGTGCCGATCATCGCGACGCGCTTGCCGCGCAGGTCGTGGTCGTGGTCCCAGCGCGCGGAGTGGAAGACCTTGCCGGGGAACGTGTCGAGGCCCGGGATGTCGGGGATCTTGGGGTCGGACAGCGGCCCGGTCGCCGAGACGACCACGTCGGCCACCAGCGGCCCGCTCGCCGTCTCGATCTCCCACCACAGGTCGTCGTTGCTCCACCGCAGGCTCTGCACCTCGGAGTTGAAGCGCAGGTGCGGGCGGAGCCCGAAGGTGTCCGTGACGTGCTCCAGGTACGCGCGGATGTGCGGCTGCCCGGAGAAGTTCCGCGGCCACCGGGGATTGGGCGCGAAGGAGAACGAGTACAGATGCGAGGGCACGTCGCAGGCGCACCCCGGATAGCTGTTGTCCCGCCAGGTTCCGCCCACCGATCCGGCCCGTTCCAGGACCACGAAGTCGGTGATTCCCTGCCGGCGCAGCCGGACGGCCGCCCCCAGACCACCGAATCCCGATCCGATCACCGCCACCCGCACATGCTCCCGCTCGCGCTCGGCCATGCCGCCGCCTCCCGAGGTCGCTCCGTAGCCGTCCCAACCGCGCCAGCAATCACTGGCACGATTGGAGCGTAGGGCAGCGCCGTACCGAGCGGTAGGGGTTGGGAGAAGGGAAGTTGGAGCCTGCGTCTGAATCCCGGCCGGATCAGCGCGCGTCGTCTGGTGCGCGCGATCGCAAGGCGCCGGAAGGTCCTTGTAGCGGAGCTACCAGGGCCTTTCGGCAACGCCGCGAGCGTGCGTGCCAGGCGACGCGCGCCCGGCCGGGGTTCAGATACAGGCTCCTACCGCCGGTTGTACTCCGATCCGCCGTACGTCACCCGCTTAAGGTGAAGGCGTGGCTGCGAACGAGAACCCGCACGAGGTACCCAAGGACCGCGAATTCCGGATGGCCGAACTGGCCGACGAAGCCGGCATCAGCGTCCGTACGCTGCGCTTCTACCGCGAGCGCAAGCTCATCCCCGCCCCGCGCCGCGAGGGCCGCATCGCCTGGTACAACGAGCACCACCTCGCCCGCCTGCGCACCATCGCCGCCCTCCTCGACCGCGGCCACACCCTCGGCGGCATCGCCGAACTTCTCTCCGCCTTCGAGAACGGCCGGGACGTCGGCGAACTCCTCGGCCTGGAACAGACCTTCGTCTCCCCCTGGTCCGACGAGACCCCGGTCCGCCTCACCCCCGAGGCCCTGGCCGACCACTTCCGCGACGACGTCACCGCCGAAAACCTCACCGCCTCCCTCGACATCGGCTACATCGCCGTCGACGGCGACGAGTTCGTCCACATCAGCCGCCGCCTGCTGGACGCCTCCACCGCGCTCGTCGCCAAGGGCGTCCCGCTCGCCGACGTCCTGGAAGCCGGCCGCGCCGTCCGCACCCACGCCGACGCCATCGCCGGCATCTTCACCACCCTCATCCGCACCCACCTCCTCACCGACCCCCCGAACCACGGCAGCGCGCAAACCCCCCTCACCTCCCAGGACATCGACCGCATCACCCACACCATCGAAGAGCTACGCCCCGTCTCCGAGGCCGTCGTCGGCGCCGAACTCGCCCTGGCCATGGACCGCCGCATCCGGGCGGAACTGGAGGCGTGGATACGGGGATCGGGCGGGCCGGAGGCCGCGCAGTAGGCCCGGTCGTACGGCGCCCCGCCCGGAAAGCCCTCGCCCCGTCCCCGGCCCCAACACCGGCCCATTAGCCGCGCGTTAGCGGTGCAACAGCGGTGACCTGCACGCTTACTTCTGTTCGCACCGATCACCCGGCTCCGGGCCGGGTGGCACTCTCCGAAGGGGAACGCCATGCACCGCTCCACCGCCCGCCGGGCCGGCCGCCTCGCCACCGCCTCGCTGCTCGCCGTCGCCGCCGTCGGACTGACCGCCTCCATCAGCAACGCCGCCACCGCACCCGCAGCGCCCGCCGCGAACCGGACGGCCGCAGCCCAGGGCGTCAGCGGCACCTGGCACGGCACCCTGAAGTACCTCGCCCCCGGCAAGCTGACCGTCGCCCCGAAGTCCGGCATCGAGCAGGGCTTCTACGTCGGCCCGCACACCAAGGTGCTGGGCGCCGCCGCCATCTGCGCGTCCAACGGGAACGTCACGGTCGACAAGCACGGCTACGGCACCTCGAAGTGCACCGAGGCCCAGCTGATGAAGGCCGCGAAGATGAACAGCGTCGAGGTCCGCGTCACGGTCAAGGACGGCGTGGCCACCACGGTCGCCGAGCACTACCACCCCTGATCGGGCCGGGGCGGGGGCGGTCCTGCCCGGTCACACGTCGAACGTCACCGTGACCGGCGCATGATCGCTCCACCGCTCCTCGTGCGAAGCGGCCCGCTCCACGAGCGCCTTCACCGCGCGCTGCGCCAGGCCCGGTGTCGCCATCTGGTAGTCGATCCGCCAGCCCGCGTCGTTGTCGAAGGCCCGGCCGCGGTACGACCACCACGAGTACGGGCCCTCGGTGTCCGGGTGCAGGGCGCGGACCACGTCGACGTATCCGCCGGCCGACTCCGTCAGGACGTCGGTCAGCCAGGCCCGCTCCTCGGGGAGGAAGCCGGCCTTCTTGCGGTTGGCCTTCCAGTTCTTCAGGTCGGCTTCCTGGTGGGCGATGTTCCAGTCGCCGCAGACCACGACCTCGCGGCCGTCGGCAGCGGAGCGTTTGCGCAGGTCGACGAGGTAGGGGAGGAACTCGGCCAGGAAGCGCTCCTTCTCGTCCTGGCGGTCGGTGCCGACCTCGCCCGACGGCAGGTAGAGGGAGGCCACGGTCACGCCGGGCAGATCCGCCTCGACGTAGCGTCCGCTGCCGTCGAACTCCGCCGAGCCGAACCCCACCCGGACCCGGTCCGGCTCGCGCCGTGTGTAAAGGGACACACCGGCTCGCCCCTTGGCCGCGGCCGGGGCGTGCACGACGTGCCAGCCGGCGGGCTCGCGGACCTCGTCGGGCAGCTGGCCGGGCTCCGCCCGTACCTCCTGAAGGCACAGCACGTCGGCGCCGGTCTCCGCCAGCCACGGCACGAAGCCCTTCTTGGCGGCGGCGCGCAGCCCATTCACATTCACGGTCGTCACGGTGAGCATCCCGGCACGATACCGAGCCGGCGCCGCCGACCGGGCATCGCGCCGAGCGCCTCCCGCTCCCGCTCCCGCTCCGGCTCGTACACCCGTACGCTTTCCGGAATGGAGATAGTTCCCGTCCGCTACGACCACCCCGACGCGGTCACACTCGACGCGCTGGTGCAGCAGGAGTACGCGCGGCGCTACGGCGACGACGGCGACATCACGCCCCTGGAGCCGGCGATGTTCCTGCCGCCGCGCGGCATCTATCTGCTGGCGTACGAGGGCGGGCGTCCGCTGGCCACCGGCGGCTGGCGGGTCCAGGAGGACGCGGCCGAGGGGTACGCCCCGGGGGACGCCGAGATCAAGCGGATGTTCGTGGTCGCGCAGGCCCGGGGGCGCGGCCTCGCCCGGCGCATCCTGGCGGCGCTGGAGGCGGACGCGCGGGCGGCCGGGCGGACGCGGATGGTGCTGGAGACCGGCACCGAGCAGCCCGAGGCCCTCGCCCTGTACGCGTCCTGCGGCTACCGCATGGTCGCGAAGGCGGAGAAGTTCGGGCTGTACCGCGGGTACGAAGAGAGCCGGTGCATGACCAAGGATCTGGCGCCCGCCGCCTGACGGGCAGTTGGCCCGCACCCCCTTCCGTTCGTTGTTTGACAGAGCTCCGGGCCGCTCTCCATACTCATTCCACTAATCAACTAGCTAAAGGGGGGATCCGGGTGAGCGACCCGAGCCCATGGGCGATCGAGGCCGAAGGTCTGGGGAAGAAGTACCGCCGCGGCTGGGCGCTGCGGGACTGCTCGTTCCGTCTCGGCGCGGGCCGCATCTGCGCGTTGGTCGGCCCCAACGGCGCGGGCAAGAGCACCTTCCTCGGCGCCGCGACCCGGCTCGTGCAGCCGACGGCCGGCAGCCTGCGGCTCTTCGGCGTGCCGGTGACCGATCCCGCGGTACTGGAACGGGTCGCCTTCCTCGCGCAGGACAAGCCGCTCTACCCCCGCTTCACCGTGGCCGAGACGCTGCGTCTGGGCCGCGAGCTGAACCCGCGCTGGGACCAGGCCCTGGCCGAGCGGATCGTGCGGGCGGGCAACGTCCCCCTCACCGCCCGGATCGGCACCCTCTCCGGCGGCCAGCGCACCCGCGTCGCCTTCGCGCTGGCCTTCGGCAAGCGCCCGAAGCTGCTGCTGCTCGACGAGCCGATGTCCGACCTCGACCCGCTGGCCCGGCACGAGATGTCCGGCCTGCTGATGGCCGAGGCCGCCGAGCACGGCACGACCGTGCTGATGTCGTCCCACATGCTGTCCGAGATGGAGGACATGTGTGACTACCTCCTCGTGCTCGCCGACGGCCGGCTGCGCATGGCGGGCGCGACCGACGAGCTGGTGCCCGCGCACACCCTGGTGACCGGCGTGGCCGCGGGCAACGGCGTGCCGGATGAGCTGACCCGGGCGCACACCGTGGTCGAATCCCGGGTCACCGGGCGGCAGTTCACCGCCCTCATCCGGCCGGGCGGCCCGCTCTCCGACAGCTGGGAGGCGCAGTCGCCCGGCCTGGAAGAGGTGCTGCTGGCCTACCTGCGGTCGCCCGGAGCGCCCACGCTGATCGCGGACGAGGCGCGGCTCGACGGTCCCCAGGGTGCCGCGGCGTGAGCGGCACGACGCAGACGGCGAGCCCGTCCTCCACGGAGAGCGATGACCGCGGCGCCGCGCCGGAGGCCGGTCCGGCGCGGCGCGGGCTGCTGCACGGCCTCCCCTGGCTGGTCTGGCGGCGGCACCGGGCAGCGCTCCGCATCGGCCTGCTGCTCACCGTCGTGGCCTGCGCGGTCTTCGCGTACCAGCGCATGGGGATCATGGATTTCCTCGGCGACAAGAGCCTCGGCGCGGACGGCCCACGGGCCGAGGAGTTCCAGCAGCGGTTCGGCTCGACGCTCAGGTCCGACCTCGCGTTCCTGACCCTCCTGCCCGGCATCGTCGGCGTCTTCCTCGGCGCCCCGCTGATCGCCGGCGAGCACGAGCACGGCACGCTCAAGCTGGTCACCACGCAGTCCGCGAGCCGCGGCCGGTGGCTCACCGCCACCCTCGCGCTGCCGCTGGCCCTCGTGGTGGCGTGCACCACCCTGCTGTCGGTCGTCTTCCACTGGATGTGGGCACCCGTCCACGAAATCGCCTTCGCCGGCGACTGGCTGGACAGCGGCACCTTCGAGAGCACCGGCGCGGTCCTGCCCGCACTGGCGCTGTTCGTCACGGTCTGCGGCATCGCCTTCGGCATGCTGGTGAAGCGGGTCGTGACGGCGATGGCCCTCACCGCCGTCTTCGCCACGGTCTTCAGCGTCATCTGGTCGGAACGGATCGTCCACCAGCTCGGCACGCTCCGCAACGCGGTCTACCCGTACGACGGCGACGGCCCCGACCTGCCGCGCGGATCCGTACGGATCGACGACTGGGTCTCCACCGCGGGCGGCAAGCTCTTCGGCTTCAGCACCTGCAACGACGACGAAACCGGTGCCTGCCGGGCGAAGCTGGGCATCGTCAACCGCGTGACGCAGTACTTCGACTACGGACAGATGACGGGGATGCAGTGGCTGGGTGCGGGAATCCTGCTGGCACTGACCGTGGCGGTCCTGGCGTTCGTCATCTGGCGGGCGCGCCGGCGGCCACTCTGAGACCCGTCCGGGTCGGCGCTTTGACACCCGGTACCGGCACGCCGATCATCAAGCGGTCGGACAGCACGGCCCATCCGGCGCGAAAGGCGCGCATGGTGCGGGCGGACGAGGCGGAGAGGTGGTGAGCGTGGTCGAGTTCCGTATCGACCGCCGCAGCGGCGTCGCCACCTACCTCCAGATCGTCCAGCAGGTCCAGCAGGCGCTGCGGCTCGGCACCCTGGTGGAGGGCGACCGGCTGCCGACGGCCGCACAGGTCGCCGCCACCACCAAGGTCAACCCGAACACCACCCTGAAGGCGTACCGGGAGCTGGAGCGTGAGGGCCTGGTCGAGCCGCGGCCCGGCCTCGGCACCTTCGTCAGCCGCACGCTGGCCAGGCCCGATTCGGCCGGGGACGCGCTGCTGCGCGAGGAGTTGCGCTCCTGGATGAACCGCGCCCACGAGGCGGGCCTCGCCCGCGAGGACGTCCAGGCGCTCCTGAACTCGGTACTGGAGGACAGGTTCCCGGGGACCGGGTGAGGCCGGGGCCAGGCGGGACCGCGGGGAGCGGGGCGGGGTGCCGGGTGCGCCCCGCCCCGCCGCACTTCCGGGGCCCCGGGTTGACCCTCTCCCCACGTCAGGACGCAGCCTGAGCAGGTGACGGGCCAGGACGGGCCCCCGACGAAAGGCGCTGCCGCGATGAGCTACCCGGTCGGCCAGGTATCCGGATTCGCCGGTGTCACGGTGCGCACGCTGCACCACTACGACAGGACCGGCCTGCTCTCCCCCACCGACCGCAGCCCGGCCGGTTACCGCCGCTACAGCGAGTCCGACCTCGTCCGGCTGCAACAGATCCTGTTCTACCGGGAGTTGGGCTTCCCGCTCGACGAGATCGCCACCATCCTCGCCGACCCGCAGGCCGACGTGCTCGACCACCTGCGCGCCCGGCACCGCCTGCTCAACGAGCAGATCGCCAAGCTGCGGCGGCTGGTCGAGGTCGCCGAACAGGCCATGGAGGTCCAGCGGACGGGGGTGCGCCTGACACCCGAGGAGCGCTTCGACGTGTTCGGCGAGGTCGCCTTCGATCTCAGCTACGCCACCGAAACCCACCGCAAGAGACAGCACAGCGAGGGGTACCGGCGGGCGATGGCACGGGCCGGCACCCACACCAAGGAGGACTGGGCCCGCATCATGGCCGAGGCCACCCGGTGGCGGCAGCGCCTCCTGGCCGCCTTCGATGCCGGTGAACCACCGGAAGGCCCGACGGCGATGGACCTCGCCGAAGAACACCGCAGTCACCTCAGCCGCTGGTTCACCCCCTGCCCCACCGACATGCACGGCCGGATCGCCGACGACTTCGCCGCCGACCCCCGCGCCTTCGCCCTGATCGTCCCGCCGTCCGAGCAGCGCCCCGGCCTCGCCGGATACCTCTGCACCGCCGTGCACGCCAACGCGGTACGCCAGGCGGACGCGCCCGCCGCCGCACCGGAACCGCCCGCCGACGACTCCGCAGACCGCACCGCACCCCGGGACGCACGATGAAGATCCTGATCACGGCCGCCGGCTCGTACGGCGACATCGCCCCGTACACCGGCGTCGGCGCCGCCCTCACCGCGGCGGGCCACGAGGTCGCACTCGCCACCCACGACTCCTTCGCCCCTCTGGTACGCGCCGCGGGCCTGGAATTCCGCCGGCTGCCCGCCGACCCGCGCACCGGCCGGACGGAACCCGGCCCGCAGGCCACGGAGCCAGGACCGCACGGCCAGGCCGCGCCCCCTCCCGGCGTCGCGTCCGGCAGCAAACGGGCCCTGCTGCGCACCGCCGCCGCCTTCCTCCAGGAGCTGGGAGGCGGCATCGCCGAAGCCGTCACCCCCGGCACGGACCTCCTGCTGCTGTCCGCCACCACCGCACCGCTCGGCCGCCACCTGTGCGAGGCGCACGGCATCCCCGCACTCGAACTCCCCCTCCAACCCACCGCACCCACCGGCGACTTCGCCCCCGTCATGACCGGCGCCCGCTCCCTGGGCCGCCTGGGCAACCGCGCCGCCGGCCGCCTCTCGCTCCGCGTCGTCGACCGCCTCTACACCGACGCCTCCCGCGACCTGCGCGCCCGCATCGGCCTGCCGCCCGCCACACCGGGCGCCGTACGCCGCCGCGCCGATGCGTCCGGCCGGCCGGTCCTGCACGGCTTCAGCGAGGCCCTGGTGGCGCGCCCCGCCGACTGGCGCCCCGGCCTGGACGTCGTCGGAAACTGGTGGCCCTGGCACGACCCCGACGCGCAACTCCCCACCCACGTCGAGGACTTCCTTGCCGCCGGGCCGCCGCCGGTCTTCATCGGCTTCGGCAGCATGGCGGCGGGCGAGGGCGAACGGCTCGGCGCGCTCGCCGTACGGGCACTGCGCCGCGCCAAGGTACGCGGCATCCTCCAGTCCGGCTGGGCCGGCCTCTCCGCGGAAGCCGTCACCGCGCCCGCCGACCGGTCCGACATCCTCACCGTCGGCGAGGTCCCGCACGCGCTCCTCTTCCCCCGCACCGCCGCCGTGGTCCACCACGCGGGCGCCGGCACCGCCGCGGCCGGACTGCGCGCCGGTGTGCCCGCCGTCCCGGTCCCGGTCACCGCCGACCAGCCGTTCTGGGCCGCCCGGTTGGCGTCCGTGGGCGCCGCGACCGCGCCGGTACCCTTCGCCGACCTGTCCGGCGAAGGGGCCGCCGACCGGCTGGCCGAAGCCCTCACCGAAGCCACCACGAACCCCGCCCTCCGCACCCGCGCCGCCGCAGCCGCCCGCCGCATGGCCACCGAGCACGGCACGCAGGCGGTCGTCCACGCCGTACGCACCATCGCCACCTGACGCACCATCATCCACCGCCGCCATCAGGCACGTTCCCCCATCCCCTGACCGGTTCCCACCACCTGGGCCGCCCGACTCTGGTAGTCCTTTTCACCGGGGGACGGGCCCGCGCCCGTCGCAGCGACCTCCGGGGCGCCGCAAGGGAGGGGATGGAATGAGCACCACCACGCGCGACGAGATCATCGCCATCGAGCAGAAGGCGGTGAACCGCGCCTACGACTGCTACCACGCGCGACTCGATGAGCTGAAGGGAAATCCGGTCGCGACGGCGTCCGCGAGCGGCAAGGACAGCATCGCCAACCGGCTCGGCGCCGAGGAACGCGCGAAGGCGTACGACGGCCTCGGCAAGGAATCGCTGGTCATCGGCCGCGTCGACGTCCGGGCCGAGCCGGCACCCTTCTACGTCGGCAGGCGCGCCGTGTCCGACGTCCGCACCCGCGACACCGTCGTCGTGCTCTGGACGAGCAAGCTCGCGAAACAGTGGTCCGACGCACTGCCCGAAGCCCCGGGCGAGGTGCTGCTGCGGCGGCAACTGCGGTGCGAGGGGCAGGTGGTCCAGGACTACTTCGACGAGATCGCCGTCGCCGCCCCCGTCCCGACGCCACGGCCACCCGCCGAGAACGCCGAGGACGCCGGGAACGCCGAGGCCGAGGCGGCCGACGCCGAACGCGCGACACCCCCCGAAGCCGCGCCGGTACCGCACACCCCCGCCCCCACCCCGGCGGCCGTCCCCCGCAGGCGGCGCCCCAAGCCCCAGCAGCCCGACGACTTCCTCCTGCGCGAACTCCAGCGCTCCCGCAGCGGCCGGATGCGCGACATCGTCGAGACCATCCGCCGCGACCAGATGGCGCTGGTCACGGAGTCGCCCACCGACGTCCTCGTCATCCAGGGCGGCCCCGGCACCGGCAAGTCGGCGGTCGGCCTGCACCGCGTGACCTGGCTCGTCAACAACGGCCACTTCCACGCCCAGGACATCCTCGTCGTCGGCCCGCACCAGCGCTTTCTGGACTACGTCGGCCACGTCCTGCCCACCCTCGGCACCCGCAACGTCAACGCCGTCCAGCTGACCCGGCTGTGGGACGGCGAGGTCCTGGGCTCCGACACCCCGCGGGCACGCCGGGTGAAGTCGGACGAGCGGATGGCGGCCGTCCTCCGGCGGCGCGTCGAACACGCCTGCCGCCCCGAGGCCGTCGACGCCCTCACCGCGCCCCCCGCCTACGAGGGCGACGAGCCGGCGTTCACCGTCACCGCCGGAAGCACCACCCTGCGCGTCCCGCGCACCGAAGTCCTCGCCCTCATCGACGAGGCCCGCGGCGGCAGCGGCGCCTACCGTGAACGCCGCGACCGCTTCCGCAGCCTGCTCGTCGACCGGCTCCTGAAGGAACTCGTCGCCGTCGCCCCGCGCCGCAGCCGCGACGGCACCATCCGCCGCGACCTGGAACGCAACCGCCGCGTCGGGCAACTCATCGACCGCGTCTGGCCGTCCCCAGGCGCCAGGGAAGCCCTGCGCACCCTCTACGACTCGCCCGACCTCCTCCGCACCTGCGCCGCCGGCATCCTCGACGACACCGAACTGGCGGAGCTGCACCGCCCCCGGGGAGCCTCAGCCGACGACGACTCCTGGACCCTCGACGACCACGTCTGCCTCGAAGAACTCCGGTACCTCATCAGCGGCGACGCCCCGCAGCGCTACGGCCACATCGTCGTGGACGAGGCACAGGACCTCACCCCCATGCAGGCCCGCGCGCTGCGCCGCCGCTGCGCGGCCAACGGCTCGCTGACGGTGCTCGGCGACCTCGCCCAGGCCACCGGGCCGCACACCCCCACCAGTTGGGACCGCATCGGCACGCTGCTGTCCGACCACGGCGACTGGCGGATCGCCGAACTCCACACCAGCTACCGCGTCCCGGCCGAGATCATGGAGTTCGTCGCACCCCTGGCCCGCGCGGTCGCCCCCGCACTGCCCTACCCCCAGGCCGTGCGCCACGCGGGCGCTGACGCGGTACGCACCCTGGCCACCGAACCGTGGAAGCTCCTCGACGACACCGTCACCCAGGCCATCCGCCTGGTGGGCACCAGCGACGGCCGCACCCTGCGCTCGGTGGCCGTCATCGTCCCCGACGACTCGGGCCGGCTCGACGAGATCGGCCGCCACCTCGACGAGAGCACCGACCTCACCCGTCAGGGCCGCGAGGCGGTGTCCGTCCTGGCCGCCTCCCAGGCCAAGGGCATGGAGTACGACCACGTCCTCGTCGTCGAACCCGCCACCATCGCCGACCGCGGCCCGGCCGGCCTGCGCCGGCTCTACGTCGCCCTCACCCGCAGCACCCAGAGCCTGACCGTGCTGCACACCTCCCCGCTCCCGGAGATCCTCACGACCACGGACCACACCACCGAACCGCCGCCCGACGCACCCGGCCCCGGCACCGCACCGGAAGACCTCCCCGAGATCGGCTCCGACCTCCGCGTCCAGGTCATCGGCCCGCGCCCCGGAGGCCGCTACAAGGTCAAGGCCCTGTCCCCGGAGATCGACCGCCCCCTGGTCCTGGCCGTCCGGCACGGCTCGGTCCCCCCGCGCGCGGGCGACGAACTGACCTGCTGGGTCTTCGCCAACGAAACGAACCACAGCGTCCTGACCACCGACCAGCGCGGGCGCCGCCCCATCTCCCCCAAGATGACGGAACGCTACGCGGCGGCACTCGGCGTCATCGACGAACTGCTGGCCGGCGACGGCACGGCGGCGAACCCCCGCGCCCGCCTCTCCGAACTCCAGGGCATGGCCCACCGCGTACTCCGCCGCGACCAGCCGGACTGGGTGGCGGTGCGGCGGGTACTCGGCTCCCCCGACCGGCAGGCCCTGGGCGCCCTGCGCGACCTCGCGGCAAGCACCCACCGCGCACTCAAGGACGACGCACTGGACGTCGGCCGCCTACGGGACGAACTGACGGCATCCGGCTGGGCCCCGGCCCTCGCCACGGCACGGGCCACCCTCACGGCCCGCCTCGCCGCCCCACCCGAACCGGCCCCCGCCCCCGCCTCCCGGCCCGACCAGAAGGAAACCGCGCCCGTGACCACCGTCGAAGAAGCCCCCGCCGCACCGGCCGTGACCACGAAGGAGGCTTTCCGGCACGCCCTGGAAACCGCGGCAGCCGCCGACCGCACCAGCAAGAAGCACGAGGCCGTACGCCACGCCGTGAAGTCGGCCCTGCTGTGGGCCGACCTCCAGCCCACCGACTCCCCCGTCATCGACGTCAGCTGTGCCACCGCCGACGGCCTGTTCCTCTACGAGGTCCTGGGCTCCGGCTGCTCCACCTACCCGGACCTGCGCGCCGGAGCCACCCGCCTCCTGGAGATCAACCACACCCTGCCCACCCCGGCCGACCGCCTCCACCTGGTCCTGTGCGAACCCCCCGCCGACGACTGGTCCGCCGACACCGTCCACGCCGTCTTCGGCATCCACGTCCTGTGGCGCACCCAGGAATCCTGGGGCGGCCACGACACCGAATCCGCACTGTGCCAGGAGCCGCGCTAGAACCACCGTGCGTGCGGCCCTGCCGTACGACACGTCAAAGCCCCCACCGGGTGGACCCGGTGGGGGCTTTGTGTGCGGTGGACCTGAGGGGATTCGAACCCCTGACCCCCTCGTTGCGAACGAGGTGCGCTACCAGCTGCGCCACAGGCCCTTGCGACGAGTGAAACTCTAGCATCTCGTCGGCGGTGCTCGGAAATCGCTTCCGGTGCTGGTCAGCGGACGGCTACTCGTTCGCGGCGCGCGGCCGGTCGAGGTCGTCTGGGTACGCGGCGTCGTGGTCCGCGGCCGGCGACGGGTTCGCGTACTGGTCGAAGAGCGGGGTACGGCTGCGGTTCCGGCGGCCGGGTCCTGCCGGGCGGCGGGCGGCGGCGGGGCGGTCCTGCTGCGGAGCGTCGGGGTGATCGCCGGCGGAGCTGGAGCGGGCGGAGCTCCAGGCGTCGTCGGCGTCCAGGTCGACGTGGCTGGTGGCACGCGGGGCGACCGGGGCGGTGACGTAGGTGGGCAGCGGGACCGGGACCGGCTCCCAGCTGCCGGAGCCCGGACGCGGGCGTTCGCGTTCGCGCTGCTGGTCGACCCACTCGGCGTGGTCGGTCTCCTCGACGAGGGCACGGCGGCCCGCGGCCTGGTCGGGCTCGGGGCGCGGCTCCGGAGCGGGCTCGGCGGGAGCGTCAGCGCGGGGCCCTGCCGGGCGGTCGTCGGCGGGCGGCTCGTCGGCCGCCTGCTGAGGGTGGGGCCTGCCCTCCCGCAGTCGCTGGGCTGCCGCCTCCGCCTTGCGCTGGTCCATGGTGAAGGTGAAGCGGCGGCGCTCCTGGGTGCGCAGGTAAATGATGTACGCGCTCAGGAGGAGTGCGGGCAGGGCGGGCGCCCAGAGGAAGGCGATGCCGCCGACGGCCGCCACGACGGCGCCGACGGTGAAGGCCAGGAAGAGGATCGTGATGGTGCGCCGGCGCCTGGCCAGGACCTTGGCGCGCTTGGTGCGTTCGGCGACGGAAGGACGCGGCGGGGCGGCGGCCCGGACGCGGGTATCGGTCGCGGGGTCGTCGAAGGCCCGGATGCCGGCCTCTTCGGGCGCGTGATCCGGGTCCTGCTCGTCGGCGGCATCGTCGGCGGGACACTCTTCCTGCCCCTTGTCGTAACGGCGCTGCATGGCCGCGCGTCCCGACAGGAGCCGGATGGCAGTGCTGAAGCGCTCGGTGGGACGCGCCTCGTTCAGTTCGTCCTGCCTACGGAGCCACATCGGCACCAAATAGGCAGCCCAGGCCCCGACGATGACTGCGTAGATGAGGCCGCTGCTTCTCACAACTCACACGGTAGAGGGGTTTGCGCGGGGCCATCCGCCAATTGAGCCGGTGTGTCGCACGATCTGGCTGATATCTCGAACTTTTTTTGTGATTGTTGAGATCAGCACTCTTCGAATGTGGCCGAAACGGCGATAAATTCGAACACCTATTTCATTTGTGGGGTGTGCTGGGTTTCTGCTGACGCCAGCGGTGCAGCATCCCCTCGGGCACCTCTTCCGCGGTCAGGGCGAATACCGCGTGATCGCGCCAGCCTCCGTCGATGTGGAGATAGCGCGGGCGCAGACCCTCCTCGCGAAAGCCGAGCTTTTCCACGACGCGGCGGCTCGGGGTGTTCTCCGGCCGAATGCACACCTCGATGCGGTGCAGTCCCACGGAGCGGAAGCAGTGGTCGACGGCGAGGGCGACGGCGGTCGGAATGACACCGCGGCCGGCGACTTCCCGGTCCACCCAGTAACCGATGTGGCCCGAACACATGGAGCCCCAGGTGATGCCGGCGACGGTCAGCTGGCCGACGAGCCGGCCCTGGTACTCGACGACGAACGGCAGCATCCGGCCGGCGTACGCCTCGGACCGCAGATGGCGGACCATCTGACGGTAGGTGGGGCGGTGCGGGACGGGAATTCCCGGCGGGGGCGGCGGGACGGTGGCTTCCCAGGGGCGCAGCCAGTCGCGGTTGCGGCGGTTGACCTCGCGCCAGTCACGCTGGTCGCGCAGCTTTATCGGCCGGAGGGTGACCTCTCCGTCGGTCAGGACGACCGGCCAGGGCGCGTTCAGTGCGGGCTCCGCGGGGGTCTGGGGTGGTCGCCGCCGCGGAGCTGGTCGACGGCGTGCGGGAGGAGATCGGCGAGTACCGCGAGGCCGTCGCGTACGCCGCCGGTCGAACCCGGGAGGTTGACGATCAGGGTGCGGCCCGCGATGCCGGCCAGGCCGCGGGAGAGTGCCGCGGTGGGGACCTTCGTACGGCCCGCGGCGCGGATCGCCTCGGGGATGCCGGGGATGTCGTGGTCCAGGACGCGGCGGGTGGCGTCGGGGGTGCGGTCGGTGGGCGAGATGCCGGTGCCGCCGGTGGTGAGGACGACGTCGTAGCCGGCGGCGACGGCCGCGCGCAGGGCTGCCTCGACGGGGTCGCCGTCCGGGACGACCTGCGGCCCGTCGACCGTGAAGCCCATGGCGGTCAGGCCGTCGGCGAGCAGCGGGCCGCCCTTGTCGGCGTAGACGCCGGCGGCGGCGCGGTTGGACGCGGTGACGACCAGGGCGCGCGGGGCGGGGCTCATGCCCGGCTCCAGTCGCCGGACTTGCCGCCGGTCTTCGTCTCGACGCGGATGTCGGAGATGACCGCGGCCTTGTCGACGGCCTTGACCATGTCGACGACGGTGAGCGCGGCGACGGAGACGGCGGTGAGGGCCTCCATCTCGACGCCGGTGCGGTCGGTGGTCTTGACCGTGGCGGCGATCTCGACGGCGTCGTCGGTGACCGAGAGGTCGACCGTCACGCCCGAGACGGCGAGGGGGTGGCAGAGCGGGATCAGGTCGGGGGTGCGCTTGGCGCCCATGATGCCGGCGATCCTGGCGGTGGCCAGGGCATCGCCCTTGGGTACGCCCTCGCCGCGCAGCAACTCGACGACCTGCGGCGATACCAGGACGCGACCGCGGGCTGCGGCGGTTCGGGCGGTGACGTCCTTGGCGGAGACGTCGACCATACGGGCCGCGCCCGCCGCGTCGAGATGGGTGAGGTGTTGCTGGCCGCTGCTCATCGTTCTCCCGGTCCTGACTGCCGCCTGTGCGACGACACGGTACCCCCGGCGGGCGGCGGTCAGGGCCGGAGAGCGGCCCTACCCGAGCAGGACGACGTCGACGGTGCTGCCCGCGGCCACCTCCGTGGTGTCCTCGGGCACGACGATCAGCGCGTTGGCGTGGGCGAGTGCCTTGATGAGGTGGGAGCCGGGGCCGCCGACGGGGGTGACCGTGCCGGCGTCGGGGTCGTAGGCGCCGCGCAGGAACTGGCGGCGTCCCTCGGGCGACGAGGTGATGGCGTCGGTGCACTGTGCCGGGGTGGTGGGGCGGTGCACGTCGGGCAGGCCCATCAGGGCGCGGATGGCGGGGCGGACGAACAGTTCGAAGGAGACGTAGGAGCTGACGGGGTTGCCCGGCAGGGCCAGCAGCGGGATGCGGTCGGGGCCGATGAGGCCGAAGCCCTGGGGTTTGCCCGGCTGCATGGCGAGCTTGCGGAACTCGACGGTGCCCTCTTCGGCGGAGAGGTCGGTGAGCGTCTCCTTGACCACGTCGTACGCGCCGACGCTGACGCCGCCGCTGGTGACGAGGATGTCGGCCCGGATGAGCTGGTCCTCCAGGGCGGCGCGGAGGGTGTCGGCGTCGTCGGCGACCGCGCCGACGCGGTAGGCGATGGCTCCGGCGTCCCTGGCCGCCGCGGTGAGCTGGAAGCTGTTGGAGTCGTGGATCTGGCCGGGGCCCAACGGCTCGCCCGGCTGGACCAGTTCGCTGCCGGTCGACATGACGACGACGCGGGGGCGGGGGCGGACCCGTACCGTGCCGCGGCCGATGGCGGCGAGCAGGCCGATCTGGGACGGGCCGATGACGGTGCCGGCGCGCAGTGCGGCCTCGCCGGCGCTGACGTCGCTGCCCTGGGCGCGGATGTGGGCGCCGGCGGCGGCCGGGCGGTGCACGCGGACCTCGCCCGTCGCGCCATCGGGTGCCGCGCTGTGCGCCCGCATGCCGTCGGCGGGGCCCCGGCCGCTGCCGCCGTCGGTCCATTCGACGGGGACGACGGCCTCGGCGCCGGGCGGGAGGGGCGCGCCGGTCATGATGCGGGCCGCCTCCCCGGGGCCGACCGCGGGGAGGTCGCCGCTGCCCGCCGCGACGTCGCCGATGACGGTGAGCGTGGCGGGGAACTCCTCGGTGGCGCCCGCCACATCGGCGACGCGGACCGCGTAGCCGTCCATGGAGCTGTTGTCGAAGGGCGGCAGGGCCACCGGGACGGTGACGTCCTCCACCAGGACGCAGCCCTGGGCGTCGAGGAGTTGCAGCTCGATCGGCTCCAAGGGGTGGATCTTGGAGAGGACGTCGTCGAGGTGGTCGGCCACCGACCAGACGCGGTGCTGGTGGCTGGTCCGGTCGGTGGTGCCGCTCAAAGCCCTACAACTCCTCGGTGACGTAACTCCGCAGCCAGGTCCGGAACTCCGGGCCCAGGTCCTCACGTTCGCATGCCAGTCTGACAATGGCACGGAGGTAATCGCCACGGTCGCCGGTGTCATAGCGGCGGCCCTTGAAGACGACGCCGTGCACGGGACCGCCCAGGGACGGCTCGGCGGCCAGTGCCTGGAGCGCGTCGGTCAGCTGGATCTCGCCGCCGCGGCCGGGGTCGGTCTTGCGCAGCACGTCGAAGACGGCCGGGTCCAGGACGTAGCGGCCGATGATGGCGAGGTTGGAGGGTGCTTCGGACGGGGCGGGCTTCTCGACCAGGTCGGAGACCACGACCACGTCGTCGTCGGCGGTGGGGGCGGTGGCGGCGCAGCCGTAGAGGTGGATCTGCGCCGGGTCGACCTCCATGAGGGCGATGACGGAGCCGCCGTGCTGTTCCTGCACCTCGACCATGCGCTGGAGCAGCGGGTCGCGCGGGTCGATGAGGTCGTCGCCGAGGAGCACCGCGAAGGGCTGGTCGCCGACGTGCGGGGCGGCGCACAGGACGGCGTGGCCCAGGCCCTTGGGGTCGCCCTGCCGGACGTAGTGCATGGTGGCGAGGTCGCTGGATTCCTGGACCTTGGCGAGGCGGGATTCGTCGCCCTTGCGGTGCAGGGCCTCTTCCAGCTCGTAGTTGCGGTCGAAGTGGTCTTCCAGCGGGCGCTTGTTGCGGCCGGTGACCATGAGGACGTCGGAGAGCCCGGCGGCGGCGGCCTCTTCCACCACGTACTGGATGGCGGGCTTGTCGACGACCGGCAGCATCTCCTTGGGTGTGGCCTTGGTGGCGGGGAGAAAGCGGGTACCGAGGCCGGCTGCCGGGATGACAGCCTTGCTGATCCGAGTATGCGATGGAGTCATGCGCAGAACGATAACCGGCCCATTGGTAAAGACCATCAGCGTCCGGTGAATACTGCCTGAGAGCGGGAGCAAGGCCACACGGTGAACACGGACCACGATAGGAAACACAGGTTGCGGCGGCGTCTCCTGGAGGTGAGGGGCGCGTTGCCCGCCGATGTCGCGGCGGTGGCCGCCGCCGGTCTCGCCGACCGCGCGCTGGGGCTGCCTGAGCTGGCGGACGCGGGCACGGTCGCCGCGTATGTGTCGGTGGGGCGCGAGCCGTCCACCCGCGCGCTGATCGACCGGCTGCGGGACGCGGGCAAGCGGGTGCTGCTGCCGGTCCTGCTGCCCGACAACGATCTGGACTGGGCCGCGTACGAGGGGGCCGACCGGCTGGTGAAGGCCGGGCGGGGGCTGCTGGAGCCGGCCGGTCCGCGGCTCGGACCGGCGGCGGTGACCGAGGCGGACGTGGTACTGCTGCCGGGTCTGGCGGTGGACCGGCGCGGGATGCGTCTGGGGCGCGGGGGCGGCTCGTACGACCGGGTGCTGGAGCGGCTGGAGCGGGCCGCGGTGCATCCGGTGCGGGTGGTGCTGCTGTACGGCGGTGAGGTGCTGGAGGAGGTTCCGGCGGAGCCGCACGACCGGCCGGTGGATGCGGCGGTGACGCCGTCGGGGGTGCACCGGTTCGTGGCGTAGCGGGCGGGACCGTACACGATCCTGCGCGGTGCGGTGGCGGTCCGGCGGCGGTTCGACGGCGGTCCCGGGGCCGCCGTCGATACGCCGCGTAACGATCCGCCGGCGAACCCGCGGCGAAATTGGCCGAAATCCGATGGCCGGAAAACGACCCGGCCTCCCGCCGCCACGGGGGCGGAGGGAGGCCGGGCGGGGCCGCCATGAGGTCACGGCGTCAGCGTCAGGGTGTCCTTCGTGCCCTTCTTGACGGCGTCCTCGCCGAAGGCCCAGGGGAGCAGTTCGCCCTTGGCCCACTTGTCGGTCTGGTCGTAGTAGTGGGCGTCGTAGGCGTGGCCGGATGCGCCGGTGAGGTTGATCCAGCGGGACTTGTCGAGGTCGGCGAGGTTGACGACCATCCGCATGGAGGGCACCCAGGTGACGCCGTAGCCGCCGGACGCGTTCCAGCCGGTGGCGTTGACCGCGGCCTCGCCGCCGCCGACGTTCCAGGGGCCGCGGTTGAACAGGCCCTGGAGGATGCCGGGTCCGTCGGTGCCGAGGGTCTGGTTGTTCAGGAACATCTGGTGGAGGCGGCCCCAGCTCCAGTTGTCGATGTTCTTGCCGAGCTTGGCGGTCAGCTCGTAGCGGGCGTCCTTCATGGCGTGCGCGAGGAGCTGGTCGCGGTTCTTGTCGCCGGGGTGGCCCGGACGGTCCTCGGTCTTCCACCAGTCGTTGGTGGGGTCGTCGATGATCTTGCGGACCACCTCGTACCAGCGGTCGCCGCCGTCGGGCTGGGCCATGTCGGGGGCGCGCTCGCCGCATTCGCGCACGAACTTGTCGAGGTCGTCGGCGGGGCCGGTCTCGCTCGCCGGGCGGACGTTGAGGCACTGGCCCTCGACGCGCAGCTCCTTGGGCATCTTGTTGCCGAAGGCGAGCTTGAGGAGGTTGCGCCAGACGCCGTTGAAGTACGCGGCGGCGGCGGAGTCGGGCTCCTGGGTGAAGTCCCAGCCGTCCAGCAGCTGCTGGGCGTCGCGGACGTACTTGTCCTTGATGTCGATCTTCGTCAGGTAGGGCGTCAGCAGCCGGGCGATCTCGCTGCTGTTGTCCTGCTGGAAGCTCTGCATGTCATCCGTGGAGACCTTGCCGCCGTCCTTGATCTTCGACTGGATGAGGTCGTTGATCCGCTGGCTGCGGGCGCCGTAGCCCCAGTCCTTGGTGAGGAGGTAGGGGTACTTGTCCTCGTCGATGACGGCCTGGTTGGCGGTGACGATGTAGCCGCGGTCGGGGTTGTACTCCCAGGGCAGGGCCTGCTGCGGGATGACGCCGGTCCAGCGGTACTTCTTGTCCCAGCCGGGCGCCGGGAGGGTGCCGTCGCCCGCGCCGCGCACCGGGATCCGGCCGGGCGCCTGGTAGCCGATGTTGCCCTTGGTGTCGGCGTAGATGAGGTTCTGGGACGGGACCTCGAAGTGGGCCGCGGCCTTGCGGAAGCTCGTCCAGTCCTTGGCGCGGTTCAGCTCGAAGACGGCGTCCATGGACTTGCCGGGGTCGAGTGCGGTCCAGCGCAGCGAGATGGCGTAGCCGTCGCCGCGGTCAGGTGCGGCGTTGCCGACGGGCGCCGACTTGCCGACGGTGGCCAGCTCGTCGTCCCGGTCGGAGACTATCGGCCCGTTGTTGGTGGAGCGGACGGTGATCTGGCGGCTCGGCCCGTCGGCGACCTTGATGGTCTCCTTGCGGGTGAGGAACGGCCGCTGCTTGCCGTCGAAGAGGTAGCCGTCGGTGTTGATCTTCTCCAGGTAGAGGTCGGAGACGTCGGCGCCGAGGTTGGTCATGCCCCAGGAGATGTCCTGGTTGTGGCCGATGACGACGCCCGGCATGCCGGAGAAGGTGTAGCCGGAGACGTCGTAGCCGCACTTGGGTCCTACGGTGCGGCAGTGCAGGCCCATTTGGTACCAGAGCGAGGGCATCTGGGGGGCGAGGTGCGGGTCGTTGGCGAGCAGCGGCTTGCCGGTGGTGGTGTGGTCACCGGAGACGACCCAGGAGTTGGAGCCGATGCCGTTGCCGTTGGGGCCGAGCAGGGCCGGGATCTCGTCGAGGCTCTTGGAGAGCGAGGAGAGCTGGGACTGGAGGCCCTGGGTGGCGCCGACGCCGGTGCCGTTCTGGGTGGCGGGGGCGGTGCCCTTGGGGTCGAACTCCTTGGTGACCGGGTTGACCGCGCCGCCCTGGACGATCGGCTTGTTCCGCTTGTACGGGTACGCCGGGTACAGCTCGGCGATCTGCTTCTCGCTGAGGCGGCTGGTCATCAGGGAGCGGTCGATCTCTTCCTGCATGTTGCCGCGCAGGTCCCAGGCCATGGCCTTGAGCCAGGCCACCGAGTCGACGGGGGTCCACTTCTCCGGCGTGTAGTCGTTCTGGAAGTCCAGTGCCGCGTACTCCAGGGACAGCGCCGAGCCCTTGTGGTCCTTGAGGTAGGAGTTGACACCGGCCGAGTACGCCTGGAGGTACTTCTTCGTGCTCGGCGACAGCTTGGTGTCGTATTCCTTCTGCGCGACCTCGTGCCACCCGAGGGTGCGCAGGAACGAGTCGGTCTTGACCTGGTCCTTGCCGAACATCTCCGAGAGCCGGCCGGACGTCATGTGCCGCCGGACGTCCATCTCCCAGAAGCGGTCCTGGGCCTGGACGTATCCCTGGGCGCGGAAGAGGTCCTCGTCGGTGTCGGCGTAGATCTGCGGAATGCCGTTGGCGTCCCGCTTGACCTCGACCGGGTCGGACAGGCCCGCGAGTTTGAGCGAACCGGTGGTCTGCGGGAGCGAGGCGCGCACGGTGCTCACGCCCCAGAACGCGCCGAAGGCAATGCCCGCCACGAGCAGCAGCACGACCGTGATCGCTACGAGACGGCCGCGCCGTCCCTTCTTCTTTTTGGGGGCCGGACCGGACTTGTTGGCGGGCATCTCTGTCCTTCGAGGGGCAGGGTGGGAGTGCTGGAGCAACCATAGGCGCACGGCTCCGGCGACCCCTACGCGGAGTCACCACCGGCGCATCCGACATTCAAGCAATGGTAAATTGTTAGTCTCAGTAACTAGATACGGTAAGGAAAAGCCTCACTCCGGCTCCGGCACGCGCGCGGAAGGACCAGCTCCTGTCTGTCGACCACCTCAACCAACTCCTGCTGATCTGCTCGCTGGTACTGCTCGTCGCGGTCGCCGCGGTACGGCTCTCCTCGCGCAGTGGGCTCCCCAGCCTGCTCATCTATCTGGGGATAGGCGTCGCCATAGGGCAGGACGGCCTCGGCGGCGTGGTCTTCGACAACGCCGAACTGACCCAACTGCTCGGCTACGCCGCCCTGGTCGTGATCCTGGCCGAGGGCGGCCTCGGCACGAAGTGGAAAGAGATCAGACCGGCGCTGCCCCGGGCGGCGCTGCTCTCGACGTTCGGCGTCGCGGTGAGCGTGGGGGTCACCGCGGCCGGAGCGCACTACCTCGCCGGCCTTGAATGGCGCCAGGCGCTGCTGATCGGCGCCGTGGTGTCCTCCACGGACGCCGCGGCGGTGTTCTCCGTGCTGCGCTCGGTGCCGCTGCCGTCCCGTCTGACCGGTGTGCTGGAAGCCGAATCCGGCTTCAACGACGCCCCGGTGGTCATCCTCGTCGTGGCGTTCTCCACGGCGGGCCCGGTGGAGCACTGGTACGTCCTGCTCGGCGACATCGCCCTGGAGCTGGCGATCGGCGCCGCCGTCGGCCTGGCGGTCGGCTGGCTCGGCTCGTACGGCATGAAGCACGTGGCGCTGCCCGCGTCCGGCCTGTATCCGATCGCCGTCATGGCCATCGCGGTCGCGGCGTACGCGGCCGGCGCCCTGGCGCACGGCTCCGGCTTCCTCGCCGTCTATCTGGCCGCGATGATCCTGGGCAACGCCAAGCTGCCGCACTCGGCGGCGACCCGGGGCTTCGCCGAAGGGGTCGGCTGGATAGGCCAGATCGGCATGTTCGTGCTGCTCGGCCTGCTGGTGACGCCGCACCACCTCCTCGACGACATCGTGCCGGCGCTGGTGATCGGCCTGATCCTGACGATCGTGGCCCGGCCGACATCGGTGTTCCTGAGCCTGCTGCCGTTCCGGGTGCCCTGGCGGGAGAAGACGCTGCTGTCCTGGGCCGGGCTGCGCGGCGCGGTGCCCATCGTCCTGGCCACCATCCCGATGGTGGGCAAGGTCCCCGGCAGCGAACGCGTCTTCAACATCGTCTTCGTCCTCGTCGTCGTCTACACCCTCATCCAGGGCCCGACGCTGCCCTGGCTGGCGAGGCGGCTGCGGCTCGGCGACGACGAAGAGGCCGCCGACCTCGGGATCGAATCGGCGCCCCTGGAGCGGCTGCGCGGCCATCTGCTGTCCACCTCGATCGGCCCCTCGTCCCGGATGCACGGGGTCGAGGTCGGCGAGCTGCGGATGCCGGCCGGTGCCGCCGTCACCCTGGTCGTACGGGACGGCACGAGCTTCGTGCCCGCGCCGTCGACGGTGCTGCGGCGCGGCGACGAGCTGCTGGTGGTGGCCACGGACCCGGTGCGCGACGCGGCGGAGAAGCGGCTCCAGGCGGTGTCGCAGGGCGGCAAGCTGGCCGGCTGGCTCGGCACCGGCGGCGCGGAGCCCGCGGGCGGCCCGCGCCCGGCCGCCCGCAGGTCCAGGGCGGGTGCCGCCCGCCCCGCCGCCCCGCGCGAGCACGGCGCCGGAAAGCGGCTGCACCACTGACCGCGCCCCGGGGTGGCCGCTCTCGCACGCCGCCCCGGGATGTGCGGTAAATCTCCACCGGTCCCAAGGAGAACCGCGTGAAGCCCTGGGCCGTCCCAGGGCTTCACCGCGTTCCGGCCTGTAGGATTCAACCGGCACATTTACGAACCCACTCTGCCTGAAGCAGAGCTGGCGCGACCGCTCGGCGGCCGCGGTCCCCCTGCCCTGTGCAGCCACCCTCCCGGTGCGGACCACGCGGTATCACTCGGTCCCGCGCGAGAGGACAGCTCTCGGCGCGTTACCCGTGACGATCTCGCGGCTGCGCGCTACCAGGCAGCGGAAAGGCCCGGCCGTGGCATCCGCGGTCCAGGACTCCCGTCCCGGTTACGGACAACTGCTGCGCACCCCCGGTGCGTGGACCTTCCTCCTGCCCGGCTTTCTGGCCAGGCAGCCCTTCGCGATGCTGACCATCGGCATCGTGCTGCTCGTCGAGCACACCACCGGCTCCTACGGCACCGCGGGCGCGGTGTCCGCCACGACCGGTGTCGCCATGGCCCTGTTCGCCCCGCAGAGCGGCAAGCTCGCCGACAGGTTCGGCCAGCGCGCGGTGCTGCTGCCCGGCGTCCTGGTGCACGCGGCCGGCGTCAGCGCCCTGATCGCCCTCGCCCTCGCACACGCGCCCCTGTGGGCGCTGCTCGCCGTGGCCGTCCCCACAGGCGCGTCGACCCCGCAGGTCGGCCCGATGGTGCGGGCGCGCTGGGCGTCGCGGCTGGGCGGCAGTCCGCTGATGCCGACGGCCGCCGCCTTCGAGTCGGTCACCGACGAGTTCACCTTCGTCGTCGGCCCGGTGCTGGCCACCGCCCTGTGCACCGGAGTGCACCCGGCGGCCGGACTGATCGCCGAGGCCGCCCTGACGCTGGCCGGCGGGCTGCTCTTCGCCTCCCAGCGGCGCAGCCAGCCGCCGGTGCACCGGACGCACGCCGGTGGCGCGCCGCCCGTCTCCGCGCTGTCGGTCCCCGGTGTGCGCGTCCTGATCGTGGCGTTCCTCGGCATCGGCTGCGTCTTCGGCGGCATGCAGGTCACGCTGACCGCCTTCACCCAGGACATCGGCCGCCCCGGTATCAACGGCGTCCTCTACGGGATCTTCGCGGCCGGCAACATGCTCGCGGGCGTGGCCTGCGGCGCCATCGCCTGGAAGGTCGGCCCGCGCCGCCGGCTGCTGGTCGCCTACGGGCTGCTGGCGCTGGCCACCACGCCGCTGTGGGCCGTCACCGCGGTGCCGCTGCTGGGCGCCGTCGGCCTGGTCGTCGGGCTGTGCATCGCCCCGGCGCTGATCACCGGCTACACGCTCGTCGAGTCGCTGGTGCCCGCGGGCGCCCGCACCGAGGCGTTCACCTGGCTGACCGGCTCGGTCGCGCTGGGCCAGGCCGCCGCGGCCACCGCCGCCGGCCAGCTGGCCGACCGTTACGCCCCGAGCACCGGCTTCCTGGTGCCGCTGGCCGGTACCGTGCTGGCGCTGACCGTGCTGCTGGCGCTGCGCGCGCATCTGCTGCCGCGTTCCACCGGCCGGATCGTGACTCCCGCCACGGGGGACGCGAGCGCGGACGACGGCCTGCGGGCGGCGACCTGCGACGGGCCGTCCGAGGGCGGTGCGGAGCGTGGGGTCGGTCACCGTACGACCGCCACAGTGGACTGACGGGCCGGAATACTGCACTATGGATCGTCGTTAGCACTCATCGAGTGAGAGTGCCAGGAGGAAGTCAAGTGCCGACCTACCAGTACCAGTGCACCGAGTGCGGCGAGGGCCACGAGGCGGTGCAGAAGTTCACCGACGACGCGCTCACCGAGTGCCCCAGCTGCAACGGACGCCTCAAGAAGGTGTTCTCCGCGGTCGGCATCGTCTTCAAGGGATCCGGGTTCTACCGCAACGACAGCCGCGGCTCGTCGTCCAGCAGCAGCCCCGCGAAGTCCGGCTCCACGACGGCCGCTTCGGACACGTCGTCGTCCTCTTCGGGCTCCGACGCGAAGTCGTCGTCCTCGACGTCCGACGCCAAGCCGGCGTCCTCCTCGACGTCGTCCAGCAGCACTTCGGGTTCCAAGAGCAGCAGCTCGGCAGCCTGACCCCACACCTCACGGACCCCGCCGTCGCAACCGACGGCGGGGTCCGGCGCGTTCGCACGGCCGACCGCCCCGATAGTGTGCACGGCATGGCTGACGCGGAGATTGGCGTTATCGGCGGATCGGGCTTCTACTCGTTCCTCGACGACGTGACCGAGATCACGGTGGACACTCCCTACGGGCGCCCCAGCGATTCCCTGTTCCTGGGGGAAGTGGCGGGCCGCCAGGTCGCGTTCCTGCCGCGGCACGGCCGCGGACACCACCTGCCGCCGCACCGCATCAACTACCGCGCCAACCTGTGGGCGCTGCGGTCGGTCGGCGTGCGCCAGGTGTTCGGCCCGTGCGCCGTGGGCGGGCTGCGCCCCGCATACGGGCCGGGCACGCTGCTCGTCCCCGACCAGCTGGTCGACCGCACCAAGGCCCGCGTCCAGACCTACTTCGACGGCGAACCGCTGCCCGACGGCAGCGTCCCGAACGTCGTCCACCCGACCTTCGCCGACCCCTACTGCCCCGCGGGGCGCGCCGCCGGGCTCGCGGCGGCCCGCGGCCGGGACTGGGACGCGGTCGACGGCGGCACCCTCGTCGTCATCGAGGGCCCGCGCTTCTCGACCCGTGCGGAGTCGCAGTGGCACGCAGCCCAGGGCTGGTCCGTGGTCGGCATGACGGGCCACCCCGAGGCCGTGCTCGCCCGTGAACTGGGGCTCTGCTACACGTCGTTGGCGCTGGTCACGGACCTGGACGCGGGCACCGAGACCGGCGAAGGCGTCTCCCACCACGACGTCCTGGAGGTCTTCGGCCAGAACGTCGGGCGGCTGCGGGAGGTCCTCTTCGACGCGGTCGCCGCGCTGCCGGACTCCGCCGACCGCGACTGCCTGTGCACCCGCGCCCTCGACGGCTGGGACCTGGGCATCGAGCTGCCGTAGGGCGCGCCGTCCGGGGGCGTCCGGGGGCGTCCGGGGGCGGTTCCCCCTCACGGGTGGCGGAGTTGTCCACACCCCGCGGGGCCGTCCACAGGCCCGCACGGCGGCGGGGAAATGCAGGCACGGTGGTGATCGCCGGGTCCGTTTCCTCCACCGCAGGCGGTGATCACCGTGTCCTTCCCCGCGCCCCGCACGTCGCATCCGCTCCCTTTACCCCCGCCTCTCTCCGCGGGCGTGCCCGTCGCCGCCCTTCCCGCCCCCGCTCCATGTGACGTCCCGCACTTCGCCCCGTTGCGGATCAGGGGCGCGCGGCACCGGTGGCGGCGCTCCTCGCGGCGGCGTCTGCTGGCCGCCGGGCTGGCGATGGCCGCCGCAGCGTGGGCCTGTGGCGCGTTCCAGGACACCGGACGGGCCGCACCGGCGGCCGGCTGCCGGGCCACGACGACGCCCGGGGAGCGGTAACCCATGGCGCAAGATCGAGTTGTGTCCGCTTCGTCCGGACGCGTAACTTTTGGGGTCGGCGGGATTGTTGCCGCGTCGTTCCGAGGGTGCTCGCCCTCCGTCGCCGGCATCGCCGTATCGATCCGCACTGACGCTCTGGTCGATCGCTGGTTCGTGTTGCGCGACTGGACACCTCTCCCCCGCCTTGACGTAAGTTGCGGTGCTGATTGTTGGTGCACCGCCCGTACCGAACGTGGAAAGAGGCTGACTGGTGAGCGACGAGAACAAGGGCGTCCTCCAGGGATTCAAGGAATTCCTGATGCGCGGAAACGTCATCGAACTCGCGGTCGCGGTGGTCGTCGGTGCGGCGTTCACGAACATCGTGAACGCCGTGGTCAAGGGCGTGATCAACCCGATCATCGGCGCCTTTGGTTCGCAGAACCTCGACAACTACAAGGCGTGCCTCACCACGTGCACGGTCGACAAGAAGGGCGAGTTCACCGACGGGATCTACATCCTGTGGGGCTCGGTGCTCAGCGCCGCGCTGACCTTCCTCATCACCGCAGCGGTGGTCTACTTCCTCATGATCCTTCCGATGAACAAGTGGAAGCAGCGCCAGGAAGCCAAGAAGCCGGTGGACGACACCCCGGCGGACCCGACCGAGGTCGAGCTGCTGGCGGAGATCCGCGACGCGCTGATCGCGCAGCGCAACGGCTCCTCGTCGTCGAACGGCACGGTCATCACGCAGAAGCAGTCGCAGTAGCAGGACCGCCGCAGCGTCCTGCGCCGCCCCGCCGCCTCACTCAGAGGTGGCGGGGCGGTTGTGCGTCTCAGAGGTGGTGGGGCGGCTTCTCGTCGAGGAAGCGGGCGAGGTCGGCGGCGCCGCCTGAGGCCGCGGGGCGGTCGCCCCAGCCCCGGTCGGTGTCGTCCGACGACTGCTGGTTCAGCGGGTCGTCGAAGATCAGAGCCGCCTTGCGGCGCGCGGCGGGAGCGGGCGCGTCGGCTTCGGGGGCGCCGGTGGGTGTGGCCCCTGGGCTCTCGGGAGCGGGGCCTGCCGGGTCGGGTGCGGGGGTGTTGCTCACCTCTTCAGGGTACGGCCGCGGGGGTGGCCGTCGTCCGGCGGCGGCCCGGCCGGGCGGAACGGGCCGCCGGGCCTTCCGTCGCGGGTGTCCGTTACGGGAGTCCGGGCCCCGCGCAGCGGAGGTCGGTGGCGGGCACGGTTCCTTCGACGAGGTAGCCGGCGACCGTGTCGTCCACGCAGGCGTTGCCGCGGCTGGCGAAGACGCCGTGCGAGTAGTCGTTGTCGAGGGTGATCAGGCGCGAGCCCGGGAGGGTGCGGCGCAGCGCGCGGGCGCCGGCGGCCGGGGTGACCGGGTCGTGGGCGGAGGAGACGAGGAGGACGGGCGGTGCCTGGGGGCTGCCGAGTGGAGTGCGTCGGGCGGGCCTGTGGTGCCAGTAGGCGCAGGTGGTGGCTTCGAGGCCGGTGAGCAGCGGCAGCGGGTCGGTGCGGCGCAGTGCGCGGATGTCGGCGAGCACGGTGCGCGGGTCGGGCCCGGGTCCGTCGGCGCATTTCACGGTGCGGTTGGCGGCTTCGTAGGTGCGGGACGCGGGCGCGGTGAAGTCGTCGGCAGGCCGGAGCCCGGCGGCGGTGCCCTCCTGGAGGTAGCGGCGCAGGCCGTCGCCGAGCGGGGCCCAGCGTTCGGTGCGGCCCAGCGCGCGGTAGACGGCGCGGTCGAAGGCGGCAGGCCCGAAGCCGTGGTCGGGGTGGGCGGCCAGGGCTTCGCGGACGCGGGTGTAGGAGGCGCGTACGGCGCGCGGGGTGGCGCCGAGCCGGTAGCGGGCGGGATCGCGGGCGAGCCGGGCGAAGAGGGTGTCGCGCTGCCTGAGCAGGGCGCGGGCCTGGCGGACGTCGAAGTCGTGCCAGTCCCAGGGGCCGACGACGCTGTCGAGGACCATACGGTCGATGCGGTGGGGGTGGGCGGCGGCATAGGCGGCGCCGAGGTAGCTGCCGTAGCTGACGCCGAGGTAGCTGAGGGCGGGTTCGCCGAGGGCGGCGCGCAGGTCGTCCATGTCGTCGGCGGTCTCCGCGGTGGAGAGGTGCGGCAGCGCGGCCCCGACGCCGTGGGCGCAGTCGTCGGCGAGCGCCTTGAGGGTTTGCAGGTGGGCGCGTTCGGCACGGCGGTCGCGGGGCACCGGGTCGGCGCCCGGGGTGTCGAAGAGGCCGCCCATGGGGCCGCAGTCGACGGGGGCGCTCGCGCCGGTGCCGCGGGGGTCGAAACCGATGATGTCGTAGGCGCGGCGCACCTGTTCGGGCAGCTTGGCGCGCTTGGTGACGGCGTAGGGGAGGCCGGAGCCGCCGGGTCCTCCGGGGTTGACGAGGAGGATGCCGCGACGTTCGGCGGGGGTGCCGGTGGCGCGGACCCGGGAGACGGCGATGCGGAGGTGCGGGCCGTCGGGGCGGGTGCGGTCGAGGGGAACGACGAGTGTGCCGCAGTCGACCCGGGCGGGCGGCTCCGGCGCGGGCACGGAGTCGGGGCAGGCACCGAAGGTGAGGGGGGCGGGGTGGGCATTGGCGGTACGAGCCTCGGCGGGGTGGGTGTTGGCGGCGCGGGCTCCGGGTGCACCGCCCCCGGCGGCCGTCAAGCCCACCGCCACACCGGTCCCCCGAGTCGTCGGCCCCATCGGTGCACCCGGCTCGCCTGCCGCCACACCCGCCGCCGCAACGGCCAGGAAGCAGCCAACTCCGGCTCCCACGGCGGTGGTTCGGCGGCGGATGAGGTGCAGGGCCGGCAGTGGGCGGGGGTGGCTGGGTATGGGCACCGGAGGCTCCAGGTGGGCAAGGTCGAACATGACAATGAAAATGATTATCGATACCGTGGGGATTCGGTCAACACGGGTCCGCGGCCCCGGGGGCTTCCCTCGGCCTGCCCGGATCCCTCGGCACGGCAGCGATGGGGAGTCATGGGGCATCTGTTGATGGTCGAGAGCTGGGTCGGTGCGATGAGCAGGCTGCTGCCACGTGCGATCGCCGAGGCCGGGCACACGTTCACGTTCCTCACCCGCGATCTGCACCACTACCTGCGGTCGGCACCCGAAGGGGTCGCCCATCCGCTGCTCGGCGCCCGCAATCTCGTCACCGCCGACACCAACGACCTCTCCGCGCTGCTCCCGCAGGCCGAACGGCTGCACGGAGCGCTGCACTTCGACGGCGTGCTCAGCTCCTGCGACTACTACCTGCCGACGGTGGCGGCCATCGCCGGACACCTGGGGCTGCCAGGACCCGCGCCGCAGGCCGTCGCCGCCGCCTGCCGCAAGGACGAGACCCGGCGCACCCTGCGGGCCGCCGGCGTGCCGGGGCCCCGCTTCGCGGTCTGCGACGGGTTCGTCGCGGCGGCGGTCGCGGCCCGCGAGATCGGCTATCCGCTGGTGTTCAAGCCGGTGGACCTGTGCGCGGGGATGTTCGTGCGGCGGATCGACGACGAGCGGGAGCTGGCCGCCGCGCACCGCGCGCTGGACGCCTTCCCCGTCAACGCGCGCGGTCAACAGCGTTCGCCCGCCGTCCTGTTGGAGGAGTTGCTGGAAGGGCCCGAGGTCAGCGTCGAGACCGTGTCGTACGGCGGGCGCGCCCACGTCATCGGGGTCACCGACAAGAGCGTGGGCGGTGCGCCCGGCTTCATCGAGACCGGCCACATGTTCCCCGCGGGGCTCGCCGCCGATGAGACGGAGGCGGCGGCGCGCACCGCGGTCGACGCGCTGGAGGCGCTCGGCCTCGACCAAGTCGTGGCGCACACCGAGATCAAGCTCACGGCGTCCGGCCCCCGGGTCGTCGAGGTCAATCCGCGGCCCGCGGGTAACCGCATCACCGAACTCGTCCGGCACGTCACCGGCATCGACCTGGCCGCCGCCTGCGTGGACCTGGCACTGGGCCGGGAGCCGGAACTGGAGCCGCGTGAGACCGGCGTACCGAGCGCGGCGATCGGCTTCCTGCTGCCGGCGGCCGACGGCGTGCTCACCGGGTACGACCTGGCGGGGGACGGCTCCCACCCGGAAGGTGAGAGCGAAGTGCCGGACGTGACGGCCGAGTTGGAGAAGGCGCCCGGCGTCCTGGAGGTGCGGCTGGCCGAGCCGGGCACACGGGTGCGGGCCACGGTCGACAACAACGGCTACCTGGGCCACCTCATGGCCTCCGGTGCCGCCCCCGGTTCCGGCCCCGGCGACGCCCGTACGCGCGTCGCGTCGCTGCTCGCCCCGGTCAGGCCGCGCGTGGTGGCGGGCCGATGAGCACCCCGCCCGCGACCACCACGGCCGCCTCGCCCACGACCGCCACGGGCCGTGCCCCGCTCACCGGATGGTCCGATCCCGATGCGCTCCAACAGGCCGTGCTCGACGGCGGGTTCGGTCCTGATCCGCGGAAGCTGCGGATCTCCACGGCCTTCGCCACCACCCAGGCCGTACGGCACGACGGGCGGGCCGGCGGCTACCGCAACGAGGTGCTCAGCCTGCGTCTCGGCGCGGCCGTCGGGTCGTGCGCGGCCGAGCCAGGCGCGCTGCCGGACGCGGCCGTGGCGGACGCCGTCGGCACGGACGTGGCGACGCTGCTCGGCCACCGGCTGCCGGTGGTGCGGATCGCCGCGCTCGACGCGTACCTGATGCACTGCGCGCCGCACGACCCTGAGCACGGGGCGCGGCCGGTGCCGCTGCCCGCGGGTTCCTCGCTGGAGAAGTCACGGGCCAGGGCACGGGCCGTCGTGGAACTGCTGGTGCCCGCGGTGCCCGCCGGGGCGCGGGTGCTGGTCGTCGGCGTCGTCAACTCGCTGCTCGAAGCGCTGCGTTCGTGCGGCCTGCGGTATGTGCCGTGCGATCTGAAGGGCGGCGTGACGGAGTGGGGCGAGCCGGTGGTGACCGACGCCCTGGCCGCCGCAGCGGACTGCGATGCGGTCCTCGCGTCGGGGATGACCCTCGGCAACGGGAGTTTCGGCCCGCTGCGCGCGCTCGCCGCCGGCCGCGGGCTGCCGCTGGTGCTGTTCGCGCAGACCGGCAGCGCGGTACTGCCCCGCTTCCTGGGCGCGGGGGTGCACGCCGTGTGCGCCGAGCCGTACCCGTTCTTCTGGCTCGACGGCGGCCCGGGAACCGTCCACCGCTACGGAGGAATCCGATGAACGCCCTCACCTCAGCCCCGCCGTGTACCGGCACCGCCGACGGCGGCCCGGCGGTGCACGGCGGCGGCCCCGGCGCCGGTGCGCACCTGCTGCGTCTCGTCGGCCGTACGCCGCTGGCGCGGATCGGCGGCGAACTGCCCGCCCCGCACCCCGGGTTCTGGGCGAAGCTTGAGGGGCACGGCGTGGGCGGCATGAAGGCACGCGCGGCGGTGTCGATGCTGCTGGGCGCGCGGGAGCGGGGCGAACTGCGGCCGGGCGCGCCGGTGGTGGAGTCCACGTCCGGCACCCTCGGCGTCGGCCTGGCCTTCGCGGGCCAGGCGCTCGGCCATCCCGTCGTCCTGGTGGGTGACACCGAACTGGAGCCGTCCATGCGCCGGCTGCTGCGCGCGTACGGTGCCAGGCTCGATCTGGCGGACCGGCCGGCCGCGCAGGGCGGCTGGCAGGCCGCGCGGCTGACCCGGCTGCGCGCGGTGCTGGCTGAGCTGCCCGGCGCGTACTGGCCCGATCAGTACAACAACCCCGACAACAGGGCGGGTTACGCGTCGCTGGCCGCCGAGATCACCGCCGAGCTGCCGCATCTGGACATCCTGGTGTGCAGCGTCGGCACCGGCGGGCACAGCGCCGGGATCGCGGAACCGCTGCGCAGGCACTGGCCGCGGCTGCGGCTGATCGGCGTGGACGCCACCGGCTCGACGATCTTCGGGCAGCCCGCGCGGCCCCGGCTGATGCGCGGGCTCGGCAGCAGCATCCAGCCGCGGAACGTGGCCTACGGCGCGTTCGACGAGGTGCACTGGGTGGGCCCGGCCGAATCCGCCGACACCTGCCGGCGGCTGGCCCGTACCAGCTTCGTCAGCGGCGGCTGGAGCACCGGGGCCGCAGCGCTGGTGGCGGCCTGGGCGGCGCGGGTGCACCCGGGCGCGGTGGTCGCCACGGTCTTCCCCGACGGGCCGCACCGCTACCTGTCGTCGGTCTACGACGACGACTTCACCACCGCGCACGGCGTGGACTGCGCGAGCGCCCGCACCCGCCCCGTCGAGATCCCGCACCCGCGCGCCGCCGAGGCCACCGGGTGGATGCGCTGCACGACGGTGATCGACCCGTGCGCGCCCGCAGGCCAGGCCGCCCCGCCCCGCTCCGGCGCTTCCGTACCGCCGTCATCGCCCTCGCAGGAGGCCCCCGCGTGAAGACCACCGTGCGCACCACGCGCCTCGAACTCGCCGAGCCGCTGCGGATCTCCCGCGCCACGATGGCGGCCAGGGACGCGGTCTGGCTGACCGTGGAGCGGGGCGGCCTGCGCGGCCACGGCGAGGCGGTGGCCAGCGCCTATTACGGCCTGGACGCGCGGACGCTGGTGCGGCTGCTGCGCGAGGCGGCCACCGCGATCGCACGGTGCGGCGACCCGGAAACCGCGCTCGGCGCCGTACGGGCCGGTGAGCTGCCGGGGCCCGGCACCCCGCCAGCGGTGCTCTCGGCCGTCGAGTCGGCGCTGCTCGATCTGGCGGGCAAGCGGGCAGGCACCGCCGTGCACCAGCTGCTGGGGGCGCCGGCCCCGCCCGCAGCGGCGACCGCCCGCACCATCGGCATCACGTCCCCCGCGCGGGCCGCGGTGCTGGCCGCCCGGCTCGCCGACAGCGGCTTCACCCTCATCAAGGTCAAGGCGGGCGCCACCGACCCCGATGAGGACCTGGCGCGGATCCGCGCGGTGCGGGAACACGCCCCGGAGGCCGTCGTGCTGGTCGACCCGAACGGCGCGTGGAGCGTCCCGCAGGCCGACGCGCTGCTGCCGCGCTGCGCGGAGCTGGGGGTGGCCGCCGTGGAACAGCCCCTCGCGCCGGGCGACCCGGAGGGGCTTGCCGCGCTCGCGGCCCGTTCGCCGCTGCCGGTGATCGCCGACGAGGACGCGGTGTCCTACGAGGACGCGCGGCGGCTGGCCGGGCGGGTGCAGGGCATCAACGTCAAACTCGCCAAGTGCGGCGGGGTGTTCGCGGCCCTGCGGATCGCCGAACTGCTCGCCGGCAGCGGCACCGACCTGATGCTGGGCTGCCTGACGGCCAGCACGCTGGGCATCGCACCGGCCGTCCATCTGGTGCACCGGGCCCGCTGGGTCGACCTGGACGGGCACCTGCTGCTGGCCCGCGACCCGTGGACCGGCATCGGCGGCACGGACGGCACGGTCCGGGTCAGCGACCGGCTCGGCCTGGGCGTCCGCCCCCGTACGCCGGGGGCAGGGGCCGCCGCGCTCTCCCGGGCCACGTCCGCCGCTTCCCCATCCACGTCCGCCACTTCCTCGTCCGCTTCCGCCACTGCCCCGTCCGCTCCCACCGCCGCCCCGTCCGTATCCGTCGCAGGCCGCGCCGCAGCGGCCCGCCCCAGTGAAAGGCCGCGCCGTGCAGACCTGGCGTGAGATGCGGAAATTCCCGCTCGCCAGCCGCCTCCTGCTGGTCAACCAGCTCGGCGTGAACACCGGCTTCTATCTCCTCATCCCCTACCTGGCCACGCATCTGGGCGACGACCTGGGCATGTCGGCGGCGGTGGTCGGCATCGTCCTGGGGGTGCGCAACCTCAGCCAGCAGGGCCTGTTCCTGATCGGCGGTTCGGCCGCCGACCGGCTCGGCGCCCGCCGGGTGATCATCGCCGGGTGTGCCCTGCGGACGCTCGGCTTCGCCCTGTTCGCGCTGGGCGACGGGCTGCCCGTGCTGCTGGCCGCGTCCATACTCAGCGGGCTCGCCGGAGCCCTCTTCAATCCGGCCGTACGCGCCTACCTGGCGCAGGAGGCGGGCGACCGCAAGGCGGAGGCGTTCGCGCTGTTCAACGTCTTCGCGATGACCGGGGCGCTGGTGGGGCCGCTGCTGGGCAGCGCACTGCTGCTCGTCGGGTTCCGGGCCTCCGCGGTCACCGCTGCCGTGATCTTCGCGCTGCTGACCGTCGCCCAGGCCCTGGTGCTGCCGGCCCGCGAGGTGGAGCCCGCGAAGTCCAGCGTGCTCGGCGACTGGCGCGAAGTGGTCGGCAACCGCGCCTTCCTGGCCTTCGCGCTGGCCATGGTCGGCATGTTCACCATGGAGAACCAGCTGTACCTGCTGCTGCCCGACGGGGCGCGGCACGCCACCGGCTGGGCGGGCGCGGCCGGGCTCGTCTTCCTGACCGGGACGCTCGCCAACCTCACCCTCCAACTGCGGGTCACCCGGGCGCTCAAGGCCCGTGGCACCCGGGGCCGCTGGATCGCCGTGGGGCTGGCCCTGATGGGCCTCGCCTTCGTGCCGCCGATGGCGGTGGCGGGCGCCGGGCACCCGGACGGCACGGCCGCCTCGCTGCTCGGGCTGCTGCCGGTGCTGGCCGGCACGCTGCTGCTCTACCTCGGCGTGATGATCGCCCAGCCGTTCGTGATGGAGCTGATACCCGACTTCGGCCGCCCCGAGCTGACCGGCACGTACTTCGGGGTGTTCTACGTCGTGTCCGGCGTCGCCGCCGCGGCCGGCAACGCGCTCGTCGGCTGGGCGATGGACGCCGGCGCCACCCATCGCACGCCCTGGCTGCCCTGGGCCTGCTGCCTCGCGTTCGGCCTGCTCTCGGCGGCCGTCGTCGCCCGGCTGCGGACCCTGCCCGAACGGGCCCCCGCACCGGCTCCCGTGACGGTGGCGGCCTGATGACGACCTCACGAGGAGCGGACCGCATGCCGCCCACCGAACCCCTGCCGTCCGCCTCCAGTAAGGCAGTTGACGGGAATCTGCTGACCGACCACCCGGAGCTGTACGAGGCCAGGTTCCCCGACCCCGACGGGATCGCCGCCCGCTGGGCCGAAGACACCCTGCGGCGGTACCGCGCCGGGGCGCGCGTCCTCGACCTGGGCTGCGGCACCGGCCGGGACGCGGCCCGCCTTCAGGCCGCGGGGCGCCGGGTGGTGGGCGCCGACCTGTCCGACGCGATGCTCGACCACGCCCGCAGCCGGCACCCGGGGCCCGCCTACACCCGCGCCGACCTGCGCCGCTTCGCCCTCGGGACGCGCGCGTTCGACGCCGTCGTCTGCCTGGACAGCGCGCTGCTGTACTGCCACACCAACGACGAGTTGGACGGCCTGCTGGACTCCTGCCGGCACGCCCTGGAGCCGGGCGGCCTGCTGATCGCCGAACTCCGCAACGGTGCCTACTTCCTGGGCCGCACCGACCTGCTGGACACCCCGCGGGCGGACGGCTTCACCTGGCGCGGCACGTCCTACCGCTCACACACCACCCTCTCGGTGGACCGCACCGCACAGCTGCTGCGCCGCCACCGGGTGTGGACCACGGACGACGGCGCGCCGCCGGTCACCCAACGCTCCGCCTGGCGCCTGCTGTTCCCCCTGGAGCTGCGGCGGTTCCTGGCCGCGCACGGTTTCACGGTGCTGGCGCTGTACGACGGCCCTGGGCCGCGGACCGAGCCGCGCTGGCAGGAGGGCGACGTCCCCGGGGAGCGCACCGACGCCGACCGGCTGCACCTCGTCGCGCGCCTGACGTCCGCACCGTGACGTCCGCCTGACGTCCGCACCGCGCCCTCCGGCCATGAACCCCGGCCATGAACCCCGGCCATGAGCCTTAGCACCCTGACCGCGAGGCCGTGACTGCGGCACTCTGGCTGCGGCACCGGCTGCCGCAGCCGGGGTGCCGCAGCGCCCGCCCTCCGGGCGCCCCGTCCCGCCCGTTCGCCTCTTCTTCGCTCTTCTTCCCTCCCCGCAAGGAGTCCGCCATGCGAGCCGACGATCGCCCCACCCCCGGCCGGACAGGCCCCGCGCCGGAGCCGCCCGCCGCCCCCGACGCCTTCCTCTACCCGGCGCTGCACCGCCGCGGCTTCCTCGCCGCCGCGTCCGGCGCCGCCGCGATGGGCGCGCTGGCCCTCGCCGGGTGCGGCACCGGCGGCTCCGGAGGTGAGGCGTCCGGTGACGACGCGGGCCCGCCGCGCCGCGGTGGCCGGCTGCGCGCCGCGTTCGCCGGGGGCGGCGCGAACGAGACCCTCGACCCACATCTGGCCAACTTGTTCTCCGATGTGGCCCGCGCCAAGGCGCTGTTCGACAAGCTCGCCGACTTCGGCGCCGACCTGGCACCGCGCCCCCGCCTCGCGTCCTCCTGGCAGCCGAACAAGACGCTGGACCGCTGGACGGTGACGCTGCGCAAGGCCGCCTTCCACAACGGCCGTCAGGTCACCGCCGACGACGTCCTGTTCAGCTTCCGCCGCATAGCCGACCCGTCGAAGGCGTTCCGCTCCAAGGCGGACCTGGACCCCATCGACCTGAAGGCGAGCCGCGCCAAGGGCCCGCGCACCGTCGAGTTCCACCTGAAGCGGCCCACCGCCGAATTCCCCGACGTGCTGGCCGCGTTCGGCGCGTACATCGTGCCCGCCGGCACCCGCTCCTTCGACGAGCCGGTCGGCTCGGGCCCGTTCCGCTTCGTCTCGTTCGCGCCGGGCAGGTCGACCGTGCTGCGCCGCTTCGACGGCTACTGGGACGGCGCCCCGCACCTGGACGAGCTGGAGTTCGTCGCCGCCGACGAGGAGTCCGCCCGGGTCAACGCGCTGCTCGGCGGGCAGGTCGAGTACGCGCACGAGCTGAGCCCGGCCACCGCGCGCGCCCACGAGGGGCGCGGGCAGATCCGGATCGTGCGGCTGAAGAACAGCGCCATGCAGGCGTTCGCGATGAAGACCGACCGGCCGCCCTTCGACGACAAGCGGGTGCGGCAGGCGTTCTTCCTGCTGGCCGACCGCGCCGAGCTGGTGCGCGGCGCGCTGTCCGGCGCCGGGGAGATCGGCAACGACCTGTTCGGCAAGGGCTACGCGTACTACGCGGACGGCCTGCCGCAGCGCACCCAGGACCTGGACCGGGCCCGGCAGTTGCTCAAGCAGGCCGGGGCGCAGAACCTGAAGGTCACCCTCGACACGTCGGACGTGGCCTCCGGGTTCGCCGAGGCGGCCGGGATCTTCCGCGACCAGGCGGCCGAGGCGGGCGTACGGATCACCGTGCGCAACCGCGACAAGGACAGCTACTGGAGCGACATCCTCGAATCCGGGACGCTGTGCTCCTACCGGTCCGGCGCCATGCCCATCGAAATGCACCTCTCCCAGCGGCTGCTGACCGGCTCCACCACCAACGCCACCCACTGGCACCACAAGGACTTCGACGCGCTCTACCGGCAGGCCCAGTCCACCGCCGACCGCGGCGAGCGGACCGCGCTCTACGGCAGGATGCAGCGCCGGCTGCACTCCGAAGGCGGCTTCCTGGTCTGGGGGTTCGCCGACTGGATCGTCGGCACCGCGCAGCGGGTGCGGGGCGTGGCCCGCGCGGCGCCCGCCAACTCCCTCGACTGGGCCCGCTTCGACAAGGTCTGGCTGGCGTGAGCGGCCTGCGGTCGTTCGTGGTGCGGCGGCTGGTCCTGGGCGCGGGCCAGACCGCGGGGGTGGTGCTGCTGGTCTTCGCGCTGACCGAGGCGCTGCCCGGCGACGCCGCCGTCGCCCTGGCGGGTGACCGGCCCGACCCGGAACGCATCGCCGCGATCCGCGCGTCGATGCAGCTGGACCTGCCCGCGTACGAGCGGCTCGCGCACTGGGCGGGCGGCCTGCTCCACGGTGACCTCGGCAGATCGCTGGTCACCGGCCGCCCGGTCACCGGCTACCTCGCCGACGGTCTGGCGCCGACCCTGCTGCTGGCGGCGCTCACCGTCGCCCTGCTGGTGCCGGTCGGCGTCGGCCTCGGGGTGCTGGCCGCGCGCCGCGAGGGCGGTCGCGCCGACCGGCTGATCAGCTCGGTGACGCTGGGGATCTACGCCGTGCCGGAGTTCGCCTTCGGCGTCCTGCTGGTCTTCGTCTTCGCGCTGCGCCTCGGCTGGCTGCCGCCGACCGCGGTGGGCTACGGCGGCGATCTGCTCGCCCATCCGGCGGCGCTGGTGCTGCCCGTCGCGGTGCTGCTGGCCCGCCCGGTCTGCTCGATCAGCCGCCTGGTGCGGGCCGGCATGCTCGACGCGCTGGCCTCCCCGTACGTCGCACAGGCCCGCCGCTACGGCATCGGGGCCGCCCGGATCCGCTACGCGCACGCGCTGCCGAACGCGGTGGCGCCCGCCGTGCAGCAGCTGGCGCGGACCGTCGACTGGCTGCTGGGCGGGGTGATCGTGGTCGAGGCGCTGTTCGTCGTCCCCGGCCTGGGGACGGTGCTGCTGACCGCGGTGTCGGCCCGCGACATCCCGGTCGTCCAGGGCCTCGCCGTCGTCTTCGGCACGCTCACCGTCGCCCTGAACCTCGCCGCCGACCTGGTCACCCACCGCCTCGCGCCCCGTGCGGGGGTGGCGGCATGACGGCGCGGACCGCCGCCGCGCGGCCGTGGGCGCGCTTCACGCTCGGGGCGCTGCTGGTGTCCCTGCCGCTGGCGCTGGCGCTGCTGGGGCCGTTGTTCGCCGGTGAACCGGGGCCGCGCGGGGCGTCGTTCACGTCGGACGGCACCCTGCTCGGCACCGACTTCGCGGGGCAGGACGTGGCCCGGCAGGTGCTGCTGGGCGGCCGGTCGGTGGTGCTGATCGCGCTGTCCGCGACGGTGCTCGCCTACGCCGTCGCCCTGCCGTTGGCCTTCGCTGCGGCCCTCACCCACCGGACGTGGCTGGAGGAGCTGCTGATGCGACCGCTGGACGTGCTGCTCGCGGTGCCTTCGCTGCTGATGGTGCTGCTGGTGGCGACGGTGTTCGAGCCGGGCGCGGCCGGGCTCGCGGTGCTGGTGGCGCTGGTCAACGTGCCGGACGCGGCCCGCATCGTGCGGGCTTCGGCCGCCGAGGCCGCCGCCCGCCCGGCCGTCGAGGCGTTGCGGATGCAGGGCGAGAGCGGGTGGCGGATCGCCGTCGGCTACGTGGCCCGCAGCTGCCTGCGGACCCTGGCGGCCGACGCGGGGGTGCGGATGACCGGCGTGCTGTATCTGGTGGCGACCGCCGCGTTCCTGGGTGTCGGCGTCGATCCGGACGCCGCGGACTGGGCGGTGATGGTCGACCGCAACCGCACCGGACTCTTCGTCCAGCCGTGGGCCGTGGTGGTGCCCGCGCTGCTGATCGTGGCGCTGTCCATGGGCACCAACCTGCTCGGCGACGCGGGCCTGGCGGGCCGTACGAGAAAGGGACATGTCAGGTGAGCGGGCAGGACACGGGGAAGCCGCAGGGCGCGGCGCCGGAGTGGGCCGCGTGCGTCGAGGGGCTGCGGATCGAGGTGCCGGGCGGGCGGCGGCTCGTCGACGGGGTGTCGCTGACCGTCCGCGCCGGTGCGGTCACCGCGCTGGTCGGCGCGTCCGGCAGCGGCAAGACGACCACGGGCCTCGCGCTGCTGGGCGCGTACCCGGACGGGGCCGAGGTCGAGGGCCGGGTGCGGGTGGCGGACGGCGGTCCGGTCGGCTACGTGCCGCAGCATCCGGCGGCGGTGCTCAACCCGGCCCGGCGGGTCGGGGCGCTGCTGTACGACATCGCCCGCGCCCAGCTGCCCGCGCTGCCCCGCCGGGAGCGCCGCGCGGCGGTCCGCACCCGGGTCCTGGCGGCCCTGGCGCTCGCCCAGCTTCCCGAAGGCCCGGCGGGCGAGGCCCTGTTGCGCCGCCATCCGCACCAGCTGTCCGGCGGGCAGCAGCAGCGGGTGGTGCTGGCGCAGGCGCTGCTGCTGGGCGCCAGGGTGGTCGTCGCCGACGAGCCGACCACCGGGCAGGACGCGCTGACCAAGCGCCGCATCGTCACCGAACTGGCCCGCCTCACCGGCCAGGGCATCGCCGTCCTCCTGCTCAGCCACGACCTGGACGTGGTGCACGCGCTCGCCGACGAGGTGGTGGTGCTGCGCGCGGGCCGGGTCGTCGAATCCGGCCCCGCGGACCGTATCCGCACCGCGCCACAACACCCGTACACGCGGGAACTTCTGGCGGGGGGCGGGGAGTTCACCACTCAGGAAAGCAACCAGGAGGACGCGACCCCCGCCACGCCGCCGCGCTCCGACGGCCTCCGCATCCGCCTGGCCGCCGCCCGCTACCGTGACCGCTCGCATCCCGGCGGCACCGTCACGGCCCTGCGCGACACCGCCCTGGAGGTCATCCCCGGCGGCTGCCTGGCCGTCGTGGGGCGGTCCGGCAGCGGCAAGACCACCCTGGGCCGGTGCCTGGCCGGGCTGCACCGCGACTGGGACGGCACGCTCACCCTGGACGGCGCCGCCCTGCCGCGCAGTGTCCGCGCCCGCACCCAGGGGCAGCTCGCCGCCGTGCAGTACGTCTTCCAGGACGCCCGCGCCGCGTTCGACGCGTACCGCACGGTGGAGGCGCAGACCGCGCGGACCGCGGTGCGGCTGCGCGGCACACCGGCCGACGCGGCGCTGGCCGAGGCGCGGGCCACCCTCGCCCGGGTCGGCCTGGACGCCGCGCTCGCCGCCCGCACCCCCGGCAGGCTCTCCGGCGGCGAACTGCAACGCGCCGCCCTGGCCCGCGCGTTGACGGCCGGGCCCCGGATGCTGGTGTGCGACGAGATCACCTCGGGCCTGGACGCGGTCAGCCGCCGGGAGATCGTCGCGCTGCTCGGCGAACTGCTGCGGGAACGGGACGGGATGGGCCTGGTCCTGATCACCCACGACCTGGACACCGCGGCGGCGCTGGCCGACCGGGTCGCCGTGCTGGACGGCGGCGCGCTCGTCGAGGCGGGCCCGGCACGGCGGCTGCTGACCGCGCCCGCGCATCCGTTCACCGCCTCACTGGTGGCGGCGGCCCACCGGCGCGCCCCCACGCGCGGGTGAGCCGGGGCCCACACGGCCCCCATCGGGCAGGCCCCTGACCCGCCAGGGGCCTGCCGCTCAGCCCTCCGCCAGCGCCTCGTGCCACCACCGGTCCCGGCCCGGTACCCACCGCACCGGGCGGGAACAGCGGTTGACCACCAGGACGGGGCACTGCGCCGCACGGGGTCCGGCCGCGTCCCGCGCCAGCGCCCGGTCGAGTACCGCCTTGACCGGCCTGATGGCACCGTCCCAGAACGCCGCGTCCGCGGTGACCAGCACCCGGGCGTCCATCTCCCGGGCCTGCTCGGCGAGTTCGGGTGCGGTCAGCGACACCGGCAGGGTCCTGCGGATCGCGTCCAGCTGCCCGCAGGCCAGGGTGACGATCACCGATTCGGGGACCAGCGGCAGATGCACCGCGACCCGGTCACCGGCGCGGACGCCGAGCCTGCGGAGCGCGACGGCGGCCCGCTCGGCCTGGTCGAGCAGCATGCCGTGCGTCAGCTCCTCCAGGCGGCCCGGCTCCCCCGACCAGGTCAGCGCGACCCGAGAGGTGCGCGGCCGGTGGGTGGCTTGCGGTTCGCTGGCATCATCTGCATGCTCTGAGGTCACACGGCGCAACATGCGGACCAGCTTGATGATCACGCATCAACGTTCGATGAACGTCCGCTGTACACGGCATCTTCCGCCGCCCCGCCGCAGGTCACCGGGGCCGCCGCCCGGCCACCACCGGAGCGCCGCCGCCCCCTCGTACGGTACGCGCCGCCCGCCCCTGCGGGCCCGCGCCCCTTCCTGCCCCGCCTCGGGGCGCCTCTCCCCCACCCCTCTCCCGCACCCACCGCGCACCCCACCCGAGAGGCGCCCTCCGCATGCCCGAGCCCACACTCCCGCCCGCCGACCTGCCCGCCGACCTGCCCCGCGCCGCGGCCCGTTGGACGTGGACGGCCGTCGCCGTCGGCGCCTTCTGCGTCCAGCTCGACGCCTTCGCGCTGAACCTCGCGCTGCCCGTCATCCGGCGTGACCTGCCGGGCCCACCGGCCCTCGTGCCCTGGGTGATCGGCGGCTACCTTCTGGCGGCCGGCGCCCTGATGCCGGCCGCCGGACGGCTCGGCGACCTGTACGGCAGACGCCGGGTGCTCGCCATCGGCCTGGCACTCTTCGCCACCGCCGCGGCCGGCTGCGCGCTCGCGCCGTCGCTGCCGCTCCTGGTGGCGGCCAGGGTGGTCCAGGGGGCGGGCGGCGCGCTGATCATGCCGGCCGGTCTCGCGCTGCTGACCAACGCCTTCCCCGGCGGGCACGGGCGGCGGATGACCGGCCGGGCGCTCGGCCTCGCCGGACTGGCCACCGCCTGCGGCCCGTTCGCCGGCGGCGTGCTGGCGCAGAGCCTGTCCTGGCGTGCGGTGTTCTGGCTGACGGTGGTGCCGACCGTGGCCGCCGCCTGCTGCGCCCGGCGCGCCACCGAGTCCCGCGACCCGGCCGCGGCCGGCGCCCCCGACCTGCCGGGCGCCGCCGCCGTGACCGGCCTGTGCGCCTGCCTCGCCCTGTCCGTCGCGGGTGTCGCCCCCTGGGCATCGGCGGGCGGCGCGGTGCTGCTGGCCGCGCTGTTCATCCGTGCCGAACGCCGCTCCCGCGCACCCCTGGTGGACCTCGCGCTGTTCCGCAACGGCCGCTACGTCCGGCTGACGGCGGCCGGCGCCGTCGCCAACACCGCGACCGTCGCCCTCCTGTACGTGATCCCGTCGGCCCTCCAGCAGCGGTACGGGCTGTCGCCGATGAGCGCGGGACTGGCCTTTCTCGCACCGGCCGCCGCACTGGCCGCCGGCGGCCCGGCAGCCGGCCGGGTGCGTCCCGCGGCGAGCGTCCCGGTGATGGCCCTCTGCCTGGCCACCGCCGCCACCGCACTGTGGCTGACCCCCCGGGACGGCACCCACGACACCTCCCCCACCACCCTCCTCCTGGCGTCCACCGCTGCCGCCGCCGCACTGGGGCTGGCCGGCGCCCTGACCCTCACCGGCACCCAGGCCGCCGTACGCCCCGAACGCGCGGGCGAGGCATCCGGCATGACCAAGGCCGTCCTCACCGTCACCGCCGGCCTCGGCCTGACCGGGAGCGGCAGCCACCCCTCCCTCCACCTCCCGGCCGCGGCCTGCCTGGTGGCGGCGGTGGCCCTGGCGGCCTCAACCATCCGGAAGCCGTCTCAGCCCGCAGGCACCGCTTCGTAGCCTTACTCTGCGGCAAATTGCGCTCACGCAGCGAGGGCCGCGCTGACCCCCAGAAGGGCTTCGAGCTCCGCCACAGCCGTGTCTTCCTCCGTGGCGTGCACAGTGGTGATGCCCAGCTCGGCGGCCGGCGGCAGGTTCACCGCGTGGTCGTCCACGAACACACACCGCTCGGCGGGCAGACCGATCCGGTCCAGTGCCAGCCGGTAGATCGCCGGATCGGGTTTGGCCATGCCGACCTGCTCGGAGACGACGTGCACGTCGAACAGGTCCCAGATCCCGGCGTGTTCGTACGGGTTGAACGGATCCAGGCCGAAGCTGTTGGACAACAGGGCGACCCGGTGGCCGGCGGCCCGCGCCGCTCGGGCGAGGGCCGCCATGCGACGGGCCGCGGGCACTCCGGACCAGGCCCGGCCCATCAGGTTCACCGGGTCCACATGCGCACCCAGCAAGGCGGCAGTGCCCTCGTTCCACTCCGCCTGGCCGATCTCCCCGACCTCCAGAGCGGCGTACAGACGGCGCCCCTCCGGGTGGTCGTTGAGAGTGCTGCTCCACGCCTCCGGGGCCAGCCCTTCGGATACACACCACGCGTGGTGGACAGCACGTGGGCTGGCGGTGAGCACACCGGCGAAGTCGAGGATGAGGCCGAGCTGTTCGTGCCCGTAGGAGGCGTCCATGCTGTGCGGCATCCGGTGACCGTCCCTTCCGCGATGGTGTCGCAGGGGACGCTACCGCGCTCGGGACAGTGCCGGCCTCAGCCGCCCGCCGGAAGCCCCCTCACCCCACCGCCACCGCCTCATAACCCCCCACCACATCGCACACATCCCCGAACCCCCGCGACTCCAGCAGCGCCGCGGCGATCACCGAGCGGTTGCCGGTGCGGCAGTACAGGGTGACGGGGCGGCCGGGGTCCAGCGAGTCGATGTGGGAGGGGAGGGCGGCGAGCGGGATGTTGCGGGCGCCGGGGAGGGCGCCTGCGGCGTACTCGGCGGGGTTGCGGACGTCCACCAACTGGTCGGGGTCCGCGGGGATTTCGTGTGGGGTGATGCGGTGGCTCGTGGCCGTGAGGGCGGGGTGGGCGGCGAGTGCGGCGGACGGGTCGGGGACGTGGCCGATGACCTGGTCGTAGCCGATGCGTGCGAGGCGGGTCCTGGCCTCGCCCTCCTTTCCCGGCTCCGCGAGCAGCACGAGCGGGGTGCCGGGCGCGATGACGCTGCCCGCGTACTCGGCGAACCGGGTGTCGAGTCCTGCGTGCAGGGATCCCGCGACGTGGGCGCGGGTGTAGGCGCTCAGCGGGCGGCAGTCGAGGAGCGCCGCGGCGCGGGTGTCGCGGGCGGCGACGGCCTCGTCGAGGGTGAGGGCGGGCGGCGGCGTCTGCTCCAGGAGCGGGTGGCCGTCGCGGTTGAGTGCCGCGTCGTGCGCGAAGTAGCCGGGGGTGGCGGGCTGGTCGGCGGTGACCAGGCGGACGAAGGCGTCCTGCGGCATGGGTTGCAGCGCGTAGTTGAGGCGGCGCTGGGCGCCGATGGTGGAGCTGGTCTCGGTGGAGAGGTTGCGGCCACAGGCCGATCCGGCGCCGTGGGCGGGGAAGACGCGGGTGGCGTCGGGGAGCGGCAGGAGCTGGGTGTGCAGCGAGCGGTACAGGTGGCCCGCCATGTCCTGCGGGCTGCGCCCGGCGGCGGAGAGCAGGTCGGGCCTGCCGACGTCGCCGACGAAGAGCGTGTCGCCGGTCAGCACGCCGAACGGCTCGGCGTCCCGCGGGTCCTCGTGGACGAGCAGACATATCGATTCGGGGGTGTGGCCGGGGGTGGCGAGCACGGTGAGGGTGACGCCGGTCGCGTCGTCGGGGCCGAGGTGGAGGCGTTCGCCGTCGTGCAGCCGCCGGGAGGGGAAGCCGGTTTCGGCGGCTGCGCCGAAGGCGATGGCGGCGCCGGTGGCCCGCGCCAGCTCCAGGTGCCCGGAGAGGAAATCGGCGTGAATGTGCGTCTCGATGACGAGTTCGATACGCAGCCCGGACGCCTCCGCGTCGGCCAGATACGTGTCGATGTCGCGGCGCGGGTCGACCAGGACGGCCCGCCCGGTGGTCTCGTCGCCGATCAGGTACGACGCCTGGGAAAGGCAGTCGAGGTAGTACTGCGCGAAATGCACGGTCGGCCTCCAGAGGTCGTCCTACGGAACGCGTGTGGTCCCCGCGGTCCCCGGGACGTGCCGTCGCCGCGGGGTCCGGCCTCCCGCGCTGAACGGACGTCCGGGCAGGCCGCGTTGTGCGGATGCACGGATGTACGTACATTAGGCAGCCGCCGGGTTGACGACAAGTCAGGGGCGGGGCGTCCGTCCTGAGAGGCGGGCGCTCGCCACCTTCCGTCCCGCCGGCCGGCGTTCACCACCCGTACGTCCGCGAAGGAACCGATCATGACGACCGAGCCACCCCGGCAGGGCGCCTCAGGGCCGCGCCCGCTGGACCGGCGCTCGCCGCTGCCGCTGTGGGCCCAGCTCTCCGCCGACCTGCGCCGCCGCATGGAAGCCGGCGAGTTCACCGCGCAGTTCCCGGCCGAGCACCGGCTCACCGCCGAGTACGAGGTCAGCCGGCACACCGTCCGCGAGGCGCTGCGCACGCTGCGCGCGGACGGCCTGGTGATCGCCGAGCGCGGTCGCGCCAGCCGCCTGGACACCCGGCGCATACAGCAGCCGCTCGGCTCGCTCTACAGCCTCTTCCGCGAGCTGGAGGGGCAGGGGGTCGAGCAGCGCAGCGAGGTGCTGCGGCTGGAGCGGACGGCGGACGCCACCGTCGCCGGGCACCTGGAGCTGGTGGCCGACGCGCCGCTGGTCGTCCTGGAGCGGCTGCGGCTCGCGGACGGCGAGCCGCTCGCCCACGACACCGCGTACCTGCCCGCCGAGTTCGCCGAGCCGCTGCTGGCGGCCGACTTCGGGCACACCTCGCTCTACGGGGAGCTGTCCGGCCGCTGCGGTGTGAAGGTCACCGGCGGCCGGGAGCGGATCCAGCCGTTCCTGCCGGACATCCGGCAGGCGTGGCTGCTGGGACTCGCCGACCGGGAACCGGCGTTCGCGATCGAACGGCTCGGGCGCTCCGGCGCCCGCCCGGTGGAGTGGCGCGAGACGGTGGTGCGCGGCGACCGGTTCGCGTTCGTCGCCGAGTGGTCCGACGACAGCCGGGCGGTCGCCCTCGCGCCGCGGGCCGCGTGTCCGTCCTCATAGCCGCAGCCGCGCTGCCGTGCGGGCTGCTGATCGGCCTGCTGCTCGGCGCGCTGGGCGGCGGCGGTTCGGTCCTCGCGGTGCCCGCGCTGGTCTACGTGGCGGGGCAGTCGCCGCAGGAGGCCACGGCGGGCGCGCTGGTCGTGGTCGGCGTCGGCGCGGTCACCGGGCTCGTCTGCCACGGCCGTGCCGGGCGGGTCCGCTGGGCGGCGGGCGGCGCGTTCGGCGCGCTGGGCACGGCGGGCAGTTACCTCGGCTCCCGGTGGAGCGCGGCGGCGGATCCGGCGGTCCTCATGGCGGCCTTCGCCTGCCTGCTGCTGCTCGTCGCCGCGGCGCTGGTGACACGGGCCCTGCGCGGACGGCACCCTCAGGGGGACGGGGAGCGTCCCCTAGGGGATCCCCCCGCGCCATCGCGCCGTATCCGCCCCGTCCGGGTGGCGGTCACCGCGACCGGTGTCGGGCTGCTGACCGGGTTCTTCGGCGTCGGCGGCGGGTTCGTCGTCGTCCCCGCCCTCAGCCTGGTGCTCGGCCTCGATCTGCCGGCCGCCGTCGGCACCTCGCTCCTGGTCATCCTCATCAACTCGGCCACCGCGCTGGCCACCCGGGCGGACGGCGGCCCGCTGGACTGGCCGCTGCTGACCGCCTTCGCGCTGTGCACCGCGCTCGGCAGCTGCCTCGGCAACCGGATCACCGCCCGCCTGCCGCCCCGCGCCCTGGCCGGTGCCTTCGCCGCCCTCCTGACCGCCATCGCCCTGACCATGGCGGCCACCACCGTCCCCCGCCTCTGAAGGAGCACACCCCGGCAACGCCCCTACGACGACCGCCCCTTCCCGCATCCCGTCACCAGGAGACCCTCATGACATCCGCCGTCAGCCCCTCCCACCACCAGGTCCTCGTCGTCGGGGGCGGCACCGCAGGACTCACCGTCGCCGCCCGCCTGCGCCGGGCCGGGGCCCGCGACGTGGCCGTGCTCGAACCGTCCGAAACGCACTGGTACCAGCCGCTGTGGACGCTGGTCGGCGGCGGACAGGCCCCGCTGCGGGCCGCTCTGCGCACCGAGGCCGAGCTGATACCGGACGGCGTGCGCTGGCTGCGCGAGCGCGCCACCGCCGTCGACCCGGCCGCGCGCACCGTCACCACCGCAGCCGGACGCACCCTCTCCTACGGCAGGCTGGTGCTCGCCCCCGGTCTCCGCCTCGACTGGGACGGCGTGCCCGGCCTGGCGCCTGCGCTCGGCCACGGCGGCGTTTCCAGCAACTACCGGCCCGATCTCGCGCCGCTCACCTGGGAGTTGATCCGTGGGATGCGGCGCGGTACGGCCGTCTTCACCATGCCGTCCGGGCCCGTCAAGTGCGGCGGCGCCCCGCAGAAGATCGCGTATCTGGCCGCCGACCACTGGCGCAAACGCGGTGTCCTGGACGCGATCCGGGTGGTCCTGGTGCTGCCCGAGCCCTCGCTGTTCAAGGTCCCGGTCTTCAACAGCGCACTGGAGGCGACCGCACGGCGCTACGGCATCGAGGTCCGGCTGCGCTCGGAGGTGACGGCCGTCGACGGGCCCGCGCAGCAGGTGGCGGTCACCGACCACGCCACCGGCTCCACCGAGACCCTGCGCTACGACCTGCTGCACGCCGTGCCGCCGCAGCGCGCACCCGAGTGGCTGGCAACCGGCCCGCTGGCCGACCCCGACTCCCCCTACGGCTACGTCAAGGCCGACCGCGCGACCCTCCAGCACCCGGACTTCCCCGAGGTGTTCACGCTCGGCGACGCCGCGAACCTGCCGACGTCGAAGACCGGCGCGGCCATCCGCAAGCAGGCCCCGGTCGTCGTCGACCACCTCCGGGCGAGCCTCACCGGCCGCCCCGCCACCACCCGTTACGACGGCTACACCTCCTGCCCCCTGGTCACCGCCCGCCACAAAATGCTGCTCGCCGAGTTCGACTACGACCTGGCGCCCGCCCCCTCGTTCCCCTTCATCGACACCACCCGCGAACGCACCGACATGTGGTTCCTCAAGCGCTACGGACTGCCGCAGATGTACTTCCGCGGCATGCTCAAGGGCCTGGCCTGAACCGTGGCCCCGTAGCGGATCCGGACCCTGGCCCACCGGCCCGCATCCACTACGGGGCCGCCCCCACGAGCCCCCGAGACCGGCCGTTCCGCGTCTCGTCCGGGTGAACGATGAAGGCGCGGTGAGCGGGCCCGATCCTGATAACTGCCCGCCAGGAGCGGGCTATTCAGGAATTGGAGGCCCCCTCATGACCACCCGCAAGACACCCGCCACCACGGTTCCGGCGCACGCCCTGAGCGATCCGCGCACCCGGCGGGCGCTGCGCAGCACCACCCGCCTCGTCGGCTGGTACGCCGTCCTCAGCGCGCTCACCCTCGGCGCCGTCATCGCGCTGCGCGACCATCCCGGCCTGGTGAACGACGCCGTCTGGGTCCGCTCGGCCATCGTCGTCGCCACGTCCCTGCTGATGGTCTCCTTCGCCGTCCGCACCGCCCGCGGCCACCGCCGCTCCTACCTCCGGCTGCGGCTGGCCTCCGGGATCATGCTGGTGGCCATCGCGGCCATCCTCGCGCTGCCCGGCGACTTCCCGCTGTGGCTGAAAAGCGAACAGGCCGTGTGCGGCGTGCTGTTGCTCCTGGTCGTCCTGATCGCGAACGGCCCCCGGCTGCGCTCGGCCTTCGCCACCGAGTAGCCCGCGCCCGCCCGCACCCACCGGGCGGACGGGCGCGGCACGGAGCCTCCTAGGCAGCCGTCGGATCGGCCACCACACAGCCGATGTTGTCGGGCCCGCCCGCCTCCCTGGCCAGGGCGATCAGCTCCCGTACGGCCTCTTCCGGCCCCGCCGCAGCCGCCAGGGCGTCCCGGAGCGCACCGGCAGGCAGCGCGCCGTACAGCCCGTCGGTGCACAGCAGGTACCGGTCGCCCGGTCGCGCGTCGACCACCTGGAGGTCGGGGACGAACGCCGCGCCGCCGTCCAGTGCGCGCACCAGAAGCGCGCGCTGCGGATGGGCGGGCGCCTCCTCGGGGGTGAGCCGCCCCTCGTCGACGAGCGACTGCACGAGGCTGTGGTCGTGGGTGATCCGCACCAGCCCGGAGTCCCGCAGGACGTAGGCGCGGGAGTCCCCGACGTGCAGCAGCCCGAACCGCGATCCGGAGCGGAGCAGCGCGGTGAGGGTGCAGCCCGCTTCACCGCCGCCCGGCTCGCCCGGTACGCGGTCAGCGCCGAGCCGCTGGACGGCCAGGTTGGCCCGCTGGGCCGCCGCCTCAAGGGAGTTGAGCAGCGCGGTGCCCTCCGGGTCCTGCTCGGGCACCAGGTCCTGGTCCTCCAGCGGCCTCAGGGCGTCGATCGCCGCGACACCGGCCGGGCCGCCGCCGGGGCCGTAGCCGTCCGCCACGGCCAGCAGCCGCGGCCCGGCGTACGCCGCGTCCTGGTTGACGGTCCTGACCAGACCGCCGTCGGTACCGGCCGCGGCCCGCAGGGACAGCGGGGTGGGGGATGCGTTCATGGTGGTGTCCTTCCTGGACAGCTGGTCGACGAGGAAGGCGGCCAGGTCACGGCGGGCCGCGGTGTCGGCCTCGACCTGCGCCCAGTAGGCGGCGACCGCGTCGGCTGCGGCGGGGTGCGGCAGGGCGCACACCTCCCGGATCCGGGCCAGCGGCATGCCGAGCCGCCGCAGCCAGGCGACCAGCCTGGCCGCCTCCAACTGGGCCGGTGCGTAGCGGCGGTAGCCGTTGGCCGGGTCGACGCGGGCGGGCCGCAGCAGCCCCAGCTCGTCGTACAGGCGCAGCGCCTTGGGCGAGAGCCGGGACGCACGGGCGAACGCCCCGATCGTCAGCAGCTCCCGCGGCTCCGTGCGCCCGCCGCCCGGCCCGCCCGTCCCGTCCACGTCCCGCCCCCGTCCGTCCTCCTCGTACCGGGCCTCTCGCCCGGCCCGCCCGATGCTGCGGCTTCCCCCAGGGACAAGGTCAACCACGCGCGGCGGTAAGCCGGTTGCTCAGCGGGCGTCCGGCCCTTCCAGCCTGCTCAGCGCGGCCGTCGCCAGTGCCTGTACGCCCATGGTGAGCGTCGGGCGGACGACCGGCGCGAAGCGCGGCGAGTGGTTGGACGGGATGTCCTGCGCCAGCCGCCCGGCGGCCAGCGCGGTGCGGAACTCCTCGGGATCCCAGCCGCCGAGCCACCAGTAGTAGAGCGGCGCGTCCGCCGCGGTGGCCAGCAGCCCGGCGTCCTCGCTGCCCGATGCCGGGTCGTAGGCGAACAGCCGCTGCTCGCCGAAGAGTCCGGTGAGGGACTCGTTGACCTCCCGCAGGGTCAGCGGGTCGTTGTAGGTCACAGGGAAGGAGTCGAGGATCTTCGTCTCCGGTGCCAGGGCCGCGCCCGACGCGTCCGCCTCGGCCCGCGCGATGCGGTCGATGGCGGCCAGCACCCGGGCCCGTACGGACTCGTCGAAGCTGCGGACGCTGAGCTTGACGACGGCGTGGTCGGGGATGACGTTGGCCGAGTCACCCGCACGGAATGAGCCGACGGTGACCACCACTTGGTCCTTGGGCGCCACCTCACGGGCCACCACGGACTGCACCCGCTGCACGAAGGACGCCGCCATCAGGATCGGGTCGACGGTGGTCTCAGGACGTGAGCCGTGGCCGCCGGTGCCGTGGAAGGTGATCTCCAGGCTGTCGGCCGCCGCCATGGCCGCGCCCGGACAGTAGGCGATGAGACCGGCGCCGAACGGGGCGACGTGCTGGGCCAGGACGACGTCGGGTACCGGCACCAGACGCTCGCTGTAGAGGCCCGCGTCGAGCATCGCGCGGGCGCCGCTGCCGACCTCCTCCGCGGGCTGGAACAGCACGACCAGGGTGCCCGACCAGTGGGCGCGCCCGGCGGCCAGCAGGTCGGCGGCGCCCAGCAGGCAGGTGACGTGCACGTCGTGCCCGCAGGCGTGCATCCGGCCGGGGACGGTGGAGGCGTAGTCGAGTCCGGTGCGCTCGGTGACCGGCAGCGCGTCCATGTCGGCGCGCAGCAGGACCACGGGGCCCGGCCCGTTGCGGAGCACCCCGGTGACGCCGGTGCCGGCGATGCCGGTGGTGACGTCGTAGCCCCAGTCGGTCAGCCGGCGGGCCGCGCCCTGTGCCGTACGGGTTTCCTCGAAGCCGAGTTCGGGGTGCCGGTGCAGGTCTTCGTAGAGCGCCACGAGACCGGAGATGCGGGTGTCGAGCGGGGCCAGCACGGCATCCCGCGCGGCGTCCGGGGCGGGCGCGGAAGGGGAGGCGGCATCGGAGCCGGGGCGGGATCCGGGGCCCCGGACGGTGTCCGTTACGGGGGTGCCGGGGCGGGTGTGGTCACTGTCACGGTCGCTCATACGCGCATTCGACCACGGGACGCGGCCCGCGCACCGGCCTTCGCACCGGATCACCACGGCACGCCCGCGGTCCGCCCCTGGCCGGTACCTGGCCTGCATCTGGCCGGACTTCGCGGGTACCGCACGGCGTCTTCGTGACACCGGAGCCGGCTGCTGCGACCGTGGACCGACGTTCACGTCGATGACCGGAGGCGGACGTTGGCCACTTCATCCCCCCGACCGACCGGCGAACCCGCCGACATCGCCACGCACCTGATGGACCAGGCGATGGGCCACCTCTTCTCCGCAGCCCTGCGCACCGCGGCCCTCCACCGCGTCGCCGACCACCTCGCCCGGGGCCCGCGCACCCCCGAGCAGCTCGCCGAAGCCACCGGCACCCACCCGCCGCACCTGCGGCGGCTGCTGCGCTACCTCGCCGCCCGCGGCATCTTCCGCGAAGACGCGTCGGGCGCCTACCAGTTGACGCCGACCGCCCGGCTGCTGCGCACCGACATCCCCGAGTCGCTGCACTCCGCCGTCCTGATGGCGACCGACGGCCTGTTCACGCAGACCACGGCCGGTCTGGAGGAGGCCGTCCGGCAGGGCGGCACCCCCTTCGAGCGGCTCGTCGGGCAGCCGCTCTTCACCCACCTGGCATCCGATCAGGCCGCCCGCACGCACTACGACGACGGCATCTCCGCGCTGGCCTTGCCGGTCGACGAGGCCGTCGCGGAGAGCTACCCGTTCCCGTCGACCGGCACCGTCGTCGACATCGGCGGCGGACGCGGCGGGCTGCTGCGCGCCGTCCTGAGCCGCCGCCCCGAGCTGACCGGCGTCCTCTTCGACCAGGCGCCGCCGCTCGCCCGGCACCTCCTGGACGGCGACGAGCTGAAGGGCCGCTGGCGCACCGAGGAGGGCGATTTCCTGACGGCGGTGCCCACCGGCGGCGACGTCTACGTCCTCAAGCACGTGCTGCACGGCCTGCCGGACGACACCTGCCGGCGCCTGCTGCGCACCTGCCGGGCGGCGATGGCGGCCGGCACCCGGCTGCTGATCGTCGACTGCGTGCTGCCCCCGGGAAATGCCCCGCACTTCGGCAAGACGATGGACGTCGCGATGCTGACGGTGACCGACGGGCGGGAGCGCAGCGCCGAGGAGTTCGCCACGCTCCTGGCGGCCGGCGGCTTCCGCCTCACCCGGGTCCTGCCGACCGCCGCCTTCCCCTCGATCGTGGAAGCCGTCGCCGAGTAGCCCCGCGCGCCCGCCCGTCACTCGTGCGCACGCGACACGCCCGGCCGCACCCCCTCGCTCGATGGCGGCCCCGCCCGGCCCGCGCTGTACTGGAGAAGGCCCCGCGCGCCCCGCACGGGGCCGGTACCGCAAGGAGCCTCCATGACCCGCGCGCCCCGCCCGGCGGACCCGTCAGGCACGCCACTCCCCCCGCCCGTGCAGCGCGCGCTGTACCGGGCCAACGGCGGTGACGCGGACGGCTTCGCCGACTGCTTCGCCCACGACGGCACGGTCAACGACTGGGGCCGCGAGTTCCGCGGCCGTGCCGAGATCCGCGGCTGGAGCGAAGCCGAGTTCACCGGCAAGCAGGTCACCCTGGAGGTCACCGGCGCCCGCACCGAAGGACCGACCACGACCGTCAGCGCCCGGGTGGGCGGCAACGGCTTCAACGGCCCTTCCGACTTCGCCTTCACCGTCGACGACGACCGCATCACGCTGATGCGGATCACCGGCTGACCGGCGGCCACCGTGCCGGTCCGTATGCGGGCGCGCCGCCCCGACGAGGCACACCGCGCCGCCACGCCCCTGGAGCTCTTCTTCGACCTGTGCTTCGTCGTGGGCATCGCCCAGGCGGGCCGTCAACTGGTGCACGCGCTGGCCGAAGGCCACCCCTGGCACGGCATCACCGGCTACCTCGTGATCTTTTTCGCCATCTGGTGGGCGTGGGTCAACTTCAGCTGGTTCTCCTCGGCCTACGACACCGATGACACGCTCTACCGGGTCGTGACGCTGGTCCAGATCGCCGGGGTGCTGATCCTCGCGGCCGGTGTGCCGCGGGCGTTCAACGACAACCAGTTCACGGTGGTCTGGTTCGGCTACCTGGTCATGCGGCTCGCCATGGTCAGCCAGTGGCTGCGGGCCGCGCACGGCTGCCGCGGCGCGGAACGCCGCACCGCGCTGCGCTACGCGGGCGGCGTGAGCCTGTGCCAGGTCGGCTGGCTGGCCCTGCTGTTCCTGCCGGAGACCGGAAGGCCGTGGGTGTTCCTGGTCATGGCGGTCGTGGAGATGTCCGTACCGGCCTTCGCCGAGCGGGACCGGCCGACGGCCTGGCACCCGCACCACATCGCCGAGCGCTACGGCCTGTTCACCATCATCGTGCTGGGCGAGACGATCTCCGCCGCCACCGTCGCCGTGCAGTCGGCGCTGGACGAGAACGACGAACTGGGCTCCCTGCTGCCGATCGCGGCGGGCGGCCTGCTGCTGGTCTTCGCGGCGTACTGGATCTACTTCGCGGTCCCCATCCACCTGCATCTGCGCTCCGGCCGCCAGGCGTTCGCGTGGGGCTACGGCCACTACCTGGTGTACGGGTCGGCCGCCGCGGTCGGCGCGGGCATCGAGGTGGCGGTGGAGGAGTCGGTGGGCAAGGCCCATCTGTCGACCCTGGCGGCGTCCGCGTGCGTCACGGTGCCCGCCGCCCTGTTCCTGGTCACGGTCTGGCTGATCCACTCCCGCCACCAGAAGCGCGGCATCGCCCAGCAACTGGTCCTGCCGCTCGCCGCGGTCCTCATCCTGGCCTGCACCTTCGCCGGGCACCTCGCGGTGCTCGCGGCGGGCCTGGTCGGTTCGGCCGCGGTCGCCGTCGGCGTGACCCTCACGACCCGTCAGGGCACGGCCCTGACGGAATAGCGCCGTCCGCGCCGGGCACGGGCCGCCCGCCGCCATCCGGCCGGATCCGCGCTGCGCCGTTGTGGTGAACACGGCGCCGGATTCGGGCCCTTCGCAGCACTCGTTCCGCTTCGCCCGGAAGCGTGACGAAACCGCCTTACCCGCCCCGGATGGCCCCCCACCCTGCTCCGCATCCGACACCCCGGCACCGGCCTCCGCACCCACCCCCCGGAATCCGTCCGCCACGGCCTGCGGCCGACCGTCCGCCACCGTCAACTTCGGCCGTCCGTACCGGAATTTGCCGCGATATTCAGCCATGTTCAGCGGCTGCGAGCGTCCCGCTTCCCTCCCTTCCGCACCCAGAACGAATCCCGAAAATCCCCTGCGAAAGGGCTGTTTTCCCCGGGGATTCGACCGCTTGTTCCGGCCGTCCCCGCGGGGGTCGGCGCGGCACGGGGGCCTCCTCGCGGTAGGGTGCAGATTGCCCTTTTTATGCCCACGGGCCGTCCACCCGTCCGTACCTGAGGAGACGCCAGCCATGGCCCCGCGCCACGCTCAGCCCCGCGAGCGCAAGAGCCTGTCCGGCCGCGGCAAGGCCGTGAGCTCTCTCGCACTGACCACGCTGGTGGGCACCGCCCTGTGGGCCTGGCCCGCATCGGGCGATGACCACGACGCGCAGCAGGCCAAGAACGGCACCCCGAAGACGGTGTCGGGACCGGAGAAGCCGGCGCCCAACAAGCCGGTGCCGAACGCCGCTGCCGCCGCCCACCCGATCCCCGGCCTGAGCGACGCCGTCCGCAAGCGGATACCGTCCGACTCCCGTCAGGTGCTGGTCGTGACGGGCAAGGGAGCCGATTCCTACAACTCCCGCGTGGTCCTCTACACCCGCGCCAAGGGGTCGGACGACTGGCGTCCCGGCATCAAGTGGGCCGCGCACAACGCCGCACGCGGCTGGACCGACGACCACCACTACGGCGACCTCCGCTCGCCCGAGGGCGTCTTCACGCTCACCGACGCCGGTGGTCGGCTGGCCCCGCCCGATGGCACCAAGCTCCCCTATAGCCACGACGAGAACTTCGTCGCCAACGGCACCGGCGTCGAGGGCGAGCCGCTGGAAGGCGCCTTCGACTACGTCATCGCCATCAACTACAACCGGGTGACCGGCACTTCGCCGCTGGACGCGCAGCGGCCCGATGGCGAGGACAAGGGCGGCGGCGTCTGGCTGCACGTCGACCACGACGGGCCCACCCAGGGCTGCGTCAGCCTCAAGCCCGAGGTGATGAAGGAACTGCTGCGGACCCTGGACCCGGCCGATCACCCGGTGATCGTGATGGGCCCGTCCGGCAGCTGACCGTCCGCCGGCCGGGCGCCGCCGCCCGGCCGGTGCCGCCTCCTTCGCCGCTCAGGGCCCGCGCCCGCGCCGCCCGTGGTACCCATGACGCATGGCCGACGCAGCGCACCGCCAGCACGCCCTGACCGACGTCCCCGGCCTCCGGGTCGGCCACGCCCAGCGGGTCGGCGGCGGACATCTCACCGGCACCACCGTGGTCCTCGCCCCCGAGGGCGGCGCCGTCGCCGCCGTCGACGTACGCGGTGGCGGGCCAGGCACCCGCGAGACGGACGCGCTGGATCCGCGCAATCTGGTCCAGCGGGTCGAAGCGGTCGTGCTGACCGGCGGCAGCGCCTTCGGTCTGGACGCCGCGTCAGGGGTCGCCGGGTGGCTTGAGGACCAGGGCCGCGGCTTCCGCGTCGGGCCCCACCCGGCGCAGGTGGTGCCGGTCGTCCCGGCCGCCGCCCTCTTCGACCTGGGGCGCGGCGGCGACTGGCGGGCCAGGCCGGACGCGGCGCTCGGCCGGGCGGCGGCCGAGGCGGCGGCCGGTGCGTCGGGCGCGCCGTTCGCACGCGGCAGCGTCGGCGCCGGTACGGGCGCGGTGGCCGGCGGGCTCAAGGGCGGCATCGGCAGCGCGAGCGTCGTCCTGCCGTCCGGTGTCACCGTCGCGGCGCTGGCCGCCGTCAACGCCGCCGGCTCCCCGGTCGATCCGCGCACCGGCGCCCTGTACGGCCGGTGGTACGAGGACCAGCCGGCGGACGGCCTGCCCGTCGTCCCCGCACCCGCCGTGCACGCGGCGGCGCTCCGGCGGCTGGCCGACGCCCAGGAAGTGACGCGGGTCCGCTCGGCCGCCTCGGCGGGGCCGCCGCTGAACACCACGCTCGCGGTGGTCGCCACCGACGCCTCGCTCACCCGCGCCCAGGCCCAGAAGCTGGCAGGCACCGCGCACGACGGCCTGGCCCGCGCGGTCCGCCCGGTGCATCTGCTCTCCGACGGCGACACCGTCTTCGCGCTGTCCACCGCGGCCCGCCCGCTCGCCCCCGAAGCGGCCGGAGCCGACCCGGCGTTCGGGGTGCACGCGGAGGCCGGGGCGCTCAACGACATCCTGGCCGCCGGGGCCGACGCGCTGACCGCGGCCGTCGTCGACGCGGTCCTGGCAACCGACGGCGTCGACGGCCCCGGCGGCCACTTCCCGTCCTACCGCGAGCTGTACGGCGCCGCGGACACCCGCCCGTAGGCCCGCCCGGCTCAGCCGCCGACGGCGCCCAGCAGCGTGCCCGCCACGTAGGTCACCGCCATCGCCAGCGCGCCGCCCCCGGCGTTGCGCAGCACCGCGCGGCCGACCGGCGCCGCGCCGAGCCCGGCACCGGCCCAGCCGCACACCGCGAGGGCGGCCAGCACGGCGGCCACCGTCACCGGCAGCCGCAGCGCGGCGGGCGGCAGCACGATGGCGAGCAGCGGCAGCAGCGCCCCGGCCGTGAAGGCGAGGAAGCTGGCACCTGCCGCGTGCCAGGGGTTGGTCAGCTCGTCGGGGTCGATGCCCAGTTCCACCTCGGCGTGCGCGCGCAGCGCATCGTGCTCGGTGAGCTGTTCGGCGACCTCGCGGGCCAGCTCAGGTGTCAGCCCCTTGCCCTCCAGCAAGCCGGTCAGCTCGACGAGTTCGGCCTGCGGTTCGCCCGCCAGCTCGCGCTTCTCCTGCACCAGCGCGGCCTTCTCGGAGTCGCGCTGTGTGGAGACCGATACGTACTCGCCGGCCGCCATCGACATCGATCCGGCCAGCAGCCCGGCGAGACCCGCGGTCAGCAGCGTGCTGCGGGAGCCGGTGGCGCCCGCGACGCCGACGACGAGGCCCGCGGTGGACACCACGCCGTCGTTGGCCCCGAGCACCGCGGCCCGCAGCCAGTTGAGACGCCCGCCGAGTCCGGCGCCGTGCGCCTCCTCGTGCCCGGCGCCGTCCGCCGCGGCCCTTCCGGCGTCATCGGCGCCGCGTCCGGTGTCGCCCTCGCGCCCGGGGAGGTGATCGCTCATCCCGGCACGGTCTCACCCGTCCCGCCGCCTCCGCGGTCGACTCCCCCGCAGTTGCCCCCGAAACACCGGTGGTAGAACGGCCGTATGTTCGTACCGCCGCCTCCCCCCACACTCGTCCAGCCGCAGAGCCGCCCGCCCGAGCGCCGTCGGCTGTGGTGGCACCGGCTGATACTCGGCCTCTGGTACCGGCCGGTGGAGGTGCTGGACGAGGCCAGGGACCGCAGCGCGTGGAGCGCGGCTCTCCTGCTGTCCCTGATCAGCGGATGCATCGGGGTGCTGTCGGCGGACGCCTTCCACGGGCAGTGGGCGGCCGACCACGGCGCGGCGCTCCAGCTCGTCGGGCTGGCCGTCGGCTGTGTGCTGCTGGCCAGCTTCGCGCTGGGCGCGGTCACCCACGCCATCGCCCGTACGCTCGGCGGCAACGGCCGCTTCGCGCCGACCGCGAGCCTGTTCATCGTGCTGTTCTGGGTGACCGATCTGCCGCGTCTGGCCATCGCGAGCTGGCTGCCGCCCGACTCCACCTTCATCCAGGCCGCGACCTACACGACCTGGGGCTTCGGGTACGTCCTCGCGGTACTGCTGATACGCGGCCAGCACCACCTGCCGACGCACAAGGCGGCAGCGGCCATATCGGTCCAGATGCTGGCGGCCCTGGCACTGCTCAGGCTCGGCCCGGTGAACTGAACGACCCGGGGAACTGAACGGCCCGGGGCGCGGGCGCCGTTCGGATGCGCATCGGCCCACCGGCCGCTCCGGCGCACCGCTCCGGCGCGGCAGGGTGCGGCCCGGCCCGTTGGACAACCCGGTGACTTCCCCGCGGGGAAGAGCGTCCCCGAGCATGGCGGCACACCGTCCGCGACGTGAGGAGTACGCACGTGCCGCAGCCGCCCCAGCAGTCGCCGCCGCCCTCCCCGCTCCCGCGGCCCGCGCCCCGTACGGCCGGTCCTTCCGCCACCGCCGGTGCCCTCGACGGCATCCTCGTCGCCGACTTCAGCCGGGTGCTGGCGGGCCCGCTGACCGCGGCGACCCTCGCCGACCTGGGCGCCGAGGTGATCAAGGTGGAGCGGCCGGGGGCAGGCGACGACACCCGTGCCTGGGGGCCGCCGTTCGCCCCGGACGGCACCGCCGCGTACTTCGACGCCGCCAACCGGTCCAAGCGCGGCCTCGCCCTGGACCTGGGCGAGGCGGACGACGCGGCGGCGGCCCGCGAACTGGCCCGCCGCGCCGACGTGCTGATCGAGAACTTCCGGCCGGGCGCGCTCACCAAGTACGGCCTCGACCAGGCGGCCACCCGCGCCGCCAACCCCGGCCTCGTGCACTGCTCGATCACCGGTTTCGGCTCGGGCGACGGCGCGGGGCTCGCCGGGTACGACTTCGTGGTGCAGGCGGTCGGCGGCCTGATGAGCATCACCGGGGAGACCGGCGGGCCGCCGCTGAAGGCCGGTGTCGCGCTGGTGGACGTGCTCACCGCCAAGGACGCCACCACCGGCATCCTCGCCGCGCTGCGCCACCGCGACCGCACGGGCCGGGGCCAGCTGGTGGAGGTCAACCTCCTGTCGTCGCTGCTCGGCTCGCTCGTCAACCAGACGTCGGGACACCTGGCGACCGGCCGCGACCCCGGCCCGATGGGCAACCGCCACCCCAGCATCGCGCCGTACGAGACGCTGGCCTGCCGGGGCGGGCTGCTGGCCGTCGCGGCCGGGAACGACGGGCAGTTCCGGGCGCTGGTCCGGGCACTGGGCGCACCCCAACTCGCGGAAGATGCCCGCTTCCTCCGCAATCAGGACCGGGTGCAGCACCGAACGGACCTCATCACATCCCTCGAAGATCTCCTGGCGTCCGACACCCCGCAGGGCTGGGCCCCGCGGCTGGCCGAGGCCGGGGTGCCCTGCGGCCCTGTCAATACCCTCTCCGAGGCCCTGGAGTTGGCCGACCGCCTGGGGCTCGATCCGGTAACACCGGTGGGTGAGGGGCGGATTCCACAGGTCAGCAGCCCGCTCCGGCTCTCCGAGACACCCGTCACAGCCCCTTACGCGCCACCGCGTCTGGACGAACACGGCGCCCCGCTGCGAACCTGGCTGTCGGGGCCACCCGACAGCCCATTGCCACCGCGCGTGTGACCTCGGCCACAAGAACGTCCAACCTGCAACCAAAATCACCCGTTGGTGCTGTTTACCAGCACGGAAACACAACACCCTTGTATGGAGCAGCTCGTGACATCGCCGGACACCACCGCGACCGCTCGGTCCCGTACCTCGCACCAGCTGCTCCAGCCGCCCGAGCAGGAGAGCGCAGCAGCCCCTCGCCGCAACCGCAGGATGCGCCGCACCTTCGCCGTGACCGCACTGCTCGCCGCGGGCGCGCTCACCCTGTCCGCCTGCGGGGGTGACGCCGAAGCCGGTTCGGGCGACGGCAAGAACGGCCAGGCGGGCGCGGACGCCGCGGCGGCCAAGGACGCATCGGACGCCAAGATCAAGGTCTCGTCGAAGGACGGCGCCACGGACGCCAGCATCAACGACACCGGAGTGAAGGTCAGCGGCGGCAAGCTGACCGACGTGAAGCTCACGGTCGCCGACTCCGGTGCCCCCGTCGAGGGCGCCATATCGGGCGACGGCCTCTCCTGGAAGCCCGGGGCTCAGCTGGAGCGCGGCACCAAGTACAAGCTGGTGGCGAACGCGAAGGACGCCAAGGGCCGTTCCGCCACCGAGAACGCCAGCTTCACCACCGTCTCGTCCGCCAACAGCTTCATCGGCACCTACACCCCCGACAACGGCAAGACCGTCGGCGTCGGCATGCCGGTCTCGTTCAACTTCGACAAGGTCATCGCCAACAAGAAGGACGTCCAGTCCCACATCACGGTGACGTCCAGCAGCGGCCAGAAGGTCGTCGGGCACTGGTTCGGCGCGCAGCGCCTCGACTTCAGGCCCGAGGAGTACTGGAAGGCCGGCTCCAAGGTCACCATGAAGATCGACCTGGACGGCGTGCAGGGCGGCGATGGCATCACCGGCGTCCAGTCCAAGACGGTCAACTTCACCATCGGGCGCTCCCAGGTCTCGACCGTCGACATGGACACCCAGACGATGACGATCAAGCGGGACGGCAAGACCTTCAAGACCATCCCGATCTCCGGCGGCAGCGCCGATCACCCCACCTACAACGGCCAGATGGTGATCTCGGAGAAGTTCAAGCAGACCCGGATGGACGGCTCGACGGTCGGCTTCGGCGGCGAGTACGACATCAAGGACGTCCCGCACGCCATGCGCCTGTCGTCGTCCGGCACCTTCATCCACGGCAACTACTGGGGCTCCCCCTCCATCTTCGGCAAGTCCGGCACCAGCCACGGCTGCGTCGGCCTCCAGGACTCCAAGGGCGGCGGCGGTGACACCCCCGGCAAGTGGTTCTTCGACAACTCGCTGGTCGGCGACGTCGTGATCGTCAAGGGCTCCCCCGACAAGACCGTCCAGCCGGACAACGGCCTCAACGGCTGGAACCTGCCCTGGTCCCAGTGGCAGTCGGGCAGCGCGACCTGACCCCCGACACCACAAAAGCGGCCGGTCCCCTGGAGGGGGCCGGCCGCTTTCGTTTTCCCGCAACCACCGCACACCACCATCAGACCGCAGCAGGCGCCTCGTTCGTCCGGTCGGTGGGGCGTTCGGACGGGGCGGGGCCGGGGGTGTCCGGCTTGCGGAGGCGTTTGAGGAGGATGACCAGGGCGGTGCTGACGCCGGTGCCCGCCGCGATGGCCAGCAGGTAGAGGAGCGGCCGGCCGATCAGCGGGACGACGAAGATGCCGCCGTGCGGGGCGCGGAGGGTGCAGCCGAAGGCCATCGAGAGGGCGCCGGTGACCGCGCCGCCCGCCATCGCCGACGGGATGACGCGGAACGGGTCGGCCGCCGCGAAGGGGATGGCGCCCTCGGTGATGAAGGAAGCGCCGAGCACCCACGCCGCCTTGCCGTTCTCCCGTTCGGTCGTGGTGAACAGCCGCCCGCGGACGGTGGTGGCCAGCGCCATCGCCAGCGGCGGGACCATGCCTGCCGCCATCACCGCGGCCATCACCTTCAGGCTGCCCTCGTTGGGGTTGGCCAGGCCGCCGACGGCGAAGGCGTAGGCGACCTTGTTGAGCGGGCCCCCGAGGTCGAAGCACATCATCAGGCCGAGCAGGACGCCGAGGATGACCGCGTTGGCGCCCGACAGGCCCGACAGCCAGTCGGTCAGGCCCTTTTGGAGCGCCGCGACCGGCTTGCCGATCACCAGGAACATCAGGAACCCGACGATCGCCGACGAGAGCAGCGGGATGACGACGACGGGCATGATGCCGCGCAGCGGTGCCGGGACGCGGACCCGCTGGATCGCCCGCACCACACCGCCCGCGAGCAGGCCCGCGATCAGGCCGCCGAGGAAGCCCGCGTCGATGGTGAGCGCGAGGGCGCCGCCGACGAAGCCGGGCACCAGGCCGGGCCGGTCCGCCATGCCGTACGCGATGAATCCGGCCAGGACCGGGACGAGGAAGCCGAACGCGGTGCTGCCTATCTGGAAGAGCAGCGCGGCCCAGCTGGCGGACTCGGTCCACAGGAAGTGGTCGGCGACGGACGGCGCCTTGTTGACGGTGTAGCCGCCGATCGCGAAGGCGAGGGCCATGAGGAGGCCGCCGGCCGCGACGAAGGGGACCATGTAACTGACGCCGGTCATCAGCCATTTGCGCAGCCGGGTCGCGTAGCCGTCCGTGCCGTCGCCGTCCTTGTCCATCGGTGCGGCGGGCCGCTCCGGGGCGCCGGGCACGCCGTGGGCCGCCTTCTCCCGTGCCTCGGCGATGAGTTCGGCGGGGCGGTTGATGCCCGCCTTCACGCCGACGTCGACGGTCGGCTTACCGGCGAACCGCTCCCGGTCCCGGACCTCGACGTCGTGCGCGAAGATCACCGCGTCGGCGTCCGCCACGACCTGCGGATCCAGCTTCTCGAAGCCCGCCGAGCCCTGGGTCTCGACGGTCAGCTCGACGCCTGCCGCCGCACCTGCCTTCGCCAGCGATTCGGCGGCCATGTAGGTGTGCGCGATGCCGGTGGGGCAGGAGGTGACGGCGACGATGCGGAAGGGGGTGGGGGAGGCGGGGGCGGGGGCCGGATCCTCGGCAGCGGCCTCAGCCTCGGCCTCGGGTTCAGGGGTGGACTCCGGTGCGGGCGCGGGCAGTTGCGTCCCCTCTCCCGTCCCCTCCCCCGGCTCCTCACCGCGGATCAGGGCGGCGGCGCGCTCCGGTTCCGTCGTCGCGCGCAGGGCGCCGGTGAAGGACGCGTCCATCAGGTGGCGGGCGAGGGACGAGAGGATCGACAGGTGGTCAGCGTCGCCGCCGGCCGGTGCGGCGATCAGGAAGACCAGGTCGGCGGGGCCGTCCGCGGCACCGAAGTCGATGCCCGCCGCGCTGCGTCCGAACGCCAGCGTCGGCGCTGTGACGTGCGCGCTGCGGCAGTGCGGAATGCCGATGCCGCCGTCGAGGCCGGTGGGCATCTGCGCCTCGCGCGCGGCCACGTCCGCGAGGAAGCCTTCCAGGTCGGTGACGCGTCCGGCCGCGGCCATCCGTTCGGCCAGCGAACGAGCGGCGGCGTCCTTCGTATCGGCGGACAGGTCGAGGTCGACCAGTTCCGCAGTGATCAGCTCACTCATCGCGGGCTCCCTTGCGCGCGGTACCGCCGGGCGGCGGTGAGGACGGAGGAGGGGGAGAGGCTGCGGCGGGTCCGTACGGGGCCGGGCCCGGGGCGCGGGTGGCAGGTCACGGCACGGGCTCCGTGAGCCGGCGGTCCAGCGGGACGTCGCCGGTCGTGGTGACCGCCGCCGGATCGAGGTCCGACGGCACCGGCATCAGGCTGCCGGGCAGCTGCACGGCAGCCGCGCCGTGGGCCACCGCCGCCGCCAGGGCCGCCACGCCCGTGCCGCCCGCCCCGAGGAACCCGGCCAGCGAGGCGTCGCCCGCCCCGACGTTGCTGCGGACGGCGGCGACCGGCGCGCTGCCGAAGTACGCGCCCCCGCCGTCGACCAGCAGCTGGCCGTCCGCGCCGAGCGAGGCCAGCACGGCGCGGGCGCCCCGGGAGCGGAGTTCGGCCGCGGCATCGACGGCGTCGCCGACCGTGGCCAGCGGGCGTCCCACGGCCTGCGCCAGCTCCTCGGCGTTCGGCTTGACGACGTCAGGACGCTCGCGCAGCGCCGCCGTCAGCGACGGGCCCGAGGTGTCCAGCGCGATCCGGGTGCCGGCCCGGTGGGCGCGGGCGACCAGTTCGGCGTACCACTCGGGTGTCAGGCCGCGCGGCAGGCTGCCGCAGCAGGCGATCCAGTCGGCGCCGGCGGAGCGTTCGCCGACCGCGGCGAGCAGCGCGTCGGACTCGGCGGCGGACAGCTCGGGCCCCGCCGCGTTGATCTTCGTCAGGGTGCCGTCGGGCTCCGCGACGGAGATGTTGGAGCGGGTCTGCCCGGCCACCGGGACACCCGCCACCTCGATGCCGTCGGCCTCCAGGAGCGCGGCGAGCGCGGCACCGGCGGCGCCGCCGACCGGCAGCAGCGCGAGGGTGCGCCGCCCGGCGGCTGCGACCGCGCGCGAGACGTTCACGCCCTTGCCGCCCGGGTCGATCCGGTCGGCGGTGGCCCGGAGCACGGCCCCGCGGTCCAGCGCCGGGATCTCGTACGTGCGGTCCAGGCTGGGGTTGGGGGTGACGGTGAGGATCATGCGCGCACCACTTCCGTGCCCGCGCGTTCGATGGCGTGGGCGTCGTCGGGGCTGAGCCCGGTATCGGTGATCAGCAGGTCCACGTCCGACAGCGCGCCGAAGCGGGCGAACTGCCGCTGCCCGGACTTGGCGGAGTCGGCGAGCAGGACGACCCGGCGGGCGGCGGCGATCAGCGCCCGTTTCACGGCGGCTTCCGCGAGGTCGGGGGTGGTCAGGCCGCCGTCGAGCGAGAAGCCGTTGGTCGCGAGGAACAGCACGTCGGCGTTGATCTCGCGGTAGGCGCGCAGTGCCCAGTCGTCGACCGCGGCGCGGGTCCGCTGCCGGATCCGGCCGCCGACGAGGTGCAGGGTCAGCCCCGGGTGGTCGGCGAGCCGGGCGGCGACCGGCAGGCCGTGCGTGACCACGGTCAGTTCGGCGTCCAGCGGGATCTCGGCGGCGAGCCGTGCCGCGGTCGTGCCGGCGTCGATGATGACGCTTCCGGAGCCGCCACCGGGCAGCTCGGCGAGCGCGGCCCGCGCGATGCGCACCTTCTCGTCGGCGGCCACCGCGTCCCGCTCGGCGAGGTCGGGCTCGAAGTCCAGCCGGCCGGCCGGAATGGCGCCGCCGTGCACCCTGCGGACCAGACCGGCCCGGTCCAGGGCCTTCAGGTCGCGCCGTACGGTCTCGGCGGTGACCTGGAAATGCTCCGCGAGGGACAGCACGTCGACCCGCCCGGCCTCCCTGGCGAGGCGCAGGATCCCTTGCTGGCGCTCAGCTGCGTACATCTGCGTCCGTGTCCGTTCCCTGCCCGACCCTGTGGTTTCAGCGGCAGATTACGCCCGCACTTCGGCAAAGTAAACAGGAACGGGCAGCGGACGGACTCAAGTGGGCATCGCGTGGGGCGTCGGCGAGGCGCCGGGGGCACGAGTCGGTACGGCGCCGCGGGCGCGAACCGGTACGGCGCCGCGCAGGCACGGAGAAGGACACGGAGAGGGGCGCGGAGAAGGGCACGAAGAAGCCCCGACACCTCTCGGCACCGGGGCTTGGGGAACAGGGGAAACGGGGGCCGGATCGAGGGCGACTCGGGACGCGAATCGAGGCCGACTTGGGTCCGGTCCGGTCCGGTCCGGCTCGGGTCCGCCTCGGGTCCGGCTCGGGTCCGGATCCGGAACGCGGGCCTCTACGGGGACTGCGGCGGGGCGGCCCCGGGGACTGCGCGCCCCAGGGATCAGGCCGCCGCGTCGAATCCGGTGTCGCGCGCCATCCGCTTCAGCTCCAGCAGCGCGTGCTTCTCGATCTGGCGGATCCGCTCGCGGGTCAGGCCGTGCTGCTTGCCGACCTCGGTCAGCGTGCGCTCGCGGCCGTCCTCGATGCCGTAACGGGCCTTGATGATCGAGGCGGTGCGGTGGTCGAGGCGGTCAATGAGGTCCTCCAGCTCCTCACTGCGCAACAGCGAGAGCACAGACTGCTCGGGCGAGGCCGCGGAGGTGTCCTCCAAGAGGTCACCGAACTGGGTGTCGCCGTCGTCGTCCACCGACATGTTCAAGCTGACCGGGTCGCGCGCCCAGTCCAGCACGTCGGTGACGCGCGCGGGGGTGGAGCCCAGCTCGGCGGCGACCTCCGCCGGCTCCGGGTCACGGCCGTTCTCGCGGTTGAACTCGCGCTGGACCCTGCGGATGCGCCCCAGCTCCTCGACGAGGTGCACGGGCAGCCGGATCGTGCGCGACTGGTCGGCGATGGAGCGCGTGATGGCCTGACGGATCCACCACGTCGCGTACGTCGAGAACTTGAAACCCTTGGCGTAGTCGAACTTCTCCACGGCGCGCACCAGACCGGCGTTGCCCTCCTGGATCAGATCCAGAAGCGGGAGTCCGGCACGCGGGTAGCGGCGGGCCACCGCGACGACGAGCCGCAGGTTGGACCGGATGAAGACGTCCTTGGCCTTCTCGCTCTCCGCGACCAGCGCCGCCAGCTCCTCGTGGTCCGCACCCGCGGCATTGCCGTCGGCGACGACCCCGTCGAGGATCTGCCGGGCGTACACACCGGCCTCGATGGTCTGGGACAGCTCGACTTCCTTGGCGGCGTCGAGCAGGGGCGTACGCGCGATTTCATCGAGGTACATGCCGACCAGGTCGCGGTCGGCGATCTCCCCGCCTACAGCGCGAACACTGCTGGCCCCGTCAGCGCCACTCTTGGTGGTCTGACGGCGGGCGACGGCACGGGTTGCCATGCGTATGCTCCCTTTGCGATGAGTCGGTAATGAGTCGTTCGCGGGACGTGGACGCAGCGAGCCCGGCCGCGGCCGAGTACCTCCATCCGAAGGAAACAACGGCTGGAATCCGGACAGAATTCCCATGCCGTGCCTCTTTTTTCTGATCATGCAGTACCCTGCGCCCCCACCCAGGGAGGCCGGATGCTGCCGACAAGCAGGGAAGTGCAGGTCAGGGCCGGTACCGAGGCGGACATCACCGCCCTCACCGAGCTGTACAACCACTACGTACGTGAGACGGCCCTCACATTCGACACAGAGCCGTTCACCCCGGAGCAGCGTCGCCCGTGGCTGCTCTCCCACCCCGAAGACGGCCCGCACCGGCTCCTGGTTGCCCAGCAGAAGCCGGATACGACAGATCGGTGGAAATTCCGGCACACCGGGGCGGACGGAACGGGGGGTGGGACGGCCGGGAGGGGCGGAGCGGGGGACGGGGCTGCGGCCGGGGCGGACGGCGGGGACAGCGCGGTGGTGGGCGCGGCGCGGGGCGCCCTGCTCGGGTATGCGACCAGCAGCCCGTTCCGTCCGAAGGCCGCGTACGCCACCTCCGTCGAGGTCACGGTCTACTGCGCGCCGCACGCGGCGGGCCGCGGCATCGGCACCCTGCTCTACCGGGCGCTGTTCGCGGCGCTGGCCGATGAGGACGTCCACCGCGCGTACGCCGGGATCGCGCAGCCCAACGCGGCGTCGACCCGCCTGCACACCCGGTTCGGCTTCCGTCACATCGGTACGTACACCGAGGTCGGCCGCAAATTCGGCCGCTACTGGGATGTCGCCTGGTATCAGAAGGACCTGGGGAGGGTGCGGGATTGAGGGGGTGACGTGACGGGTCCTGCCGTCGGTGGGCGGTGCCGCGGGGCGGTCGATTCGCCCTCCGGGTGCTCCGGTTGACGCGGGCGGTGTGCGGGTGTCGCCTGGACAGAGGGCAAGCGAGAGGAGCCCGTCATGGTCAAGCACGCTCTGCGCCACGGGGCGCGGGCCGCCCGTTCACACGGCGTGGTCGAAGGGGAACACGGCGCCACCTCGTCGGCGTCACCGGCGCGTTCCGGGACGGCGCGGCGCATCCCGGCAGCCGTGGCGCTTCCCGTGATCGCCGCGCTCGGGTTCGGCTGCTACACGATCTGGATCGACCACACCAGCGGCGCGAAGGGCGGCCAGGCGGCCCTGCTCGGGCTGATCGCGGCCGTGGTCTCCGGGGCGCTGGGGCTGCTGCTCGTGCACTTCCAGTCGTCCATGATCACCGACACCAGGGCGCTGGCCTACGGCGCGCTGTTTGGTGTCTCGATGGGCTGGCTCTACAGCCTCAGTGGCCCTTCGGTTCTCAAATCGAGCGCCTGGGGCCTCGTCATGGGCATCATCATGGGCGTCGTCTCCCTCTACGTCTTCCGCACCCATCGCGTACGCGAGCCCCACGGCCTGCACCGGCCCCGTACGCACCACAGACCCCACGGCGCGCACTGACACGCGCTGGCATGCACTGGCACGCGCTGGCATGCGCTGGCATGCGCTGAGCGGGGCGCGCACCGCGTCCCGCTCAGCGCTGCGCGCCCGGCGCGGCCGGTGGAGCGCGCCCGGCCCGGTCGCTCAGGCGCTCAGACGGTCTCCGGCGACGCATCGGTGCTCGTCCGCCGCACGGTGCGCAGCGGGCATCCCGGCCGCCAGCTCTCCAGCACCAGGTACGGATCCGCGACGAAGGTCCGCACCACCTCGGTCACCTCTGCCCTGAAGAGCAGAAACGGCTTCGGTGGCCGCACCGCGTCGGCATAGCGTCTGAGCACCTCCGTCTCACGCACCTCCACCGCCCGCCCCGACACCCGTACGTCGCCGCCCGCCAGGTCCGTGCCGGGACCGGGGTTGGTGTGCAGCGCGAAGCGTGGGTCGCGGCGCAGGTCGAGGGCCTTGCGCGAACCGGTCATCATGCCGAGCCACAGCTCGCCGTGACGGAAGTCGGCCTCCAGTCCGCTCAGCCGCGGCGATCCGTCCGCACGCAGCGTCCCGAGGACGTGGTGGGTGTACGCGCCGAACCTCCCCTGCACCCGAGCGGCGAACTCCGGCTCCGCCGCCACCACTTGCACCCAGCCGACACCGACCGTCCCCCGCTCCCCCGCGCCATCGTTCTTCGCCCCGTCCTTCTTCGCCCCGTTCCTCTCCGTCCCGCCCGCTGCCATGCCCGCTGCCACGCTCGCCGCGCTCTCGCATCTCGTCACCATGGCCCCACCGTCGCGCCCTTACCCGACACCCCCTGTCCGGATTTCCCCACGGCTTCCCACGGCTTCCCACAGCTTCCACGGATCCCCCTGGCCGGCTGCCCTGGCCGGCCGCCTACCCCTCCGTCAGCGGCACCCCCGCCGTGGCGCACACCCAGGCGTCCTCGCCGGTCAGCGTGGCGTCGCCGGAGTTGACCGTGCCCTGCGGCTCGAAGAGGAGTATGCGGGTGCCCGGTTCGGCCACCGGGCGGTGCGACAGTCCGCGCGGCACCGTGAACAGCTGCTGCGGGCCCAGCACGACCGGATCGCGGTCCGCCAGCTCCAGCGTCAGCCGGCCCGCGAGGACCAGGAAGAACTCGTCGGTGTCCGCGTGTGCGTGCCAGACGTAGGCGCCCTCGACCTTGGCGATCTTGACGTCGTAGTCGTTGACCACGGCCGCGATCCGCGGCGCCCAGGTATCGGTGAAGGAGTCATAGGCCCGGCCCAGGTCCGTCGCCCCGGCGGGCCGGGCGGCGCCGTCGGCCGTCTCGTCAACTGCCCTGTCTTCATTCATGACTTCAGCGTGCCACGCACCACTGACAACGCCCCCCGGCCTCCGCCTTCCGCACCACCTACCCCCGCCTTCCGGCCCCCGCCGTTGCGACCAGCGGAGTAGGGCCGCAGCCCGTTACGCACCGCTTGCGCCCGGCCTAGCCTCGCGGCATGGACACACAGAACGGCACCCTCGACGAGGCCCTGGAGCGACTGCACGCGACCGGGCCCGAATTCCGCGGCTATCTGGCCAACCACGGCCCCATGGCGGTCGAGGCGCTGGTCAGGCACGGGCAGTCCCGCACCGTCCACCGCTGGCTCGACCACTATTCCGCCAAGCTGGAGGACGTACCGAGCGCCAGGGAACGCATCACCGAAGCCAACTGGCAGGAGGCGCTGGGTGATCCGCAGCGGGTCACCGACTGGACCACGTACTTCACCCACGCCGTCGCCGAGCACCCCTGGCGTGAGGTGCTCGCCGCCTGGTGGCCCCGGCTGCTGCCCGGTATCGCGGGCGCGGCCACCCACCCCGTCATCCGGGTCGGCCACGCCGTGCGCACCCTCCTGGAGGAGGGCGAGGAGGAGCCACGTATCGCCGAACTCGCGCATGCGATCGGCTACTGGGCGGCCCGGCACACCACCTTGCCCGTGGCGGTCGAGCCGACCGGCGCCGCCTCCCCCGCCGCCGCGCTCGACGCCCTCCCGCACATCGCCGACCAGCAGGTCAGCCCGCTCCAGGGCCTCGCCCAGCTACCGGACACCCCGGGCTGGGCGGCAGCCGCCGAGGCCGTCGCGGCACCGCAGGACCCGGAGGCGGCCCGGGATCAACTCGCCGCCGTGGTCCGGGCGTCGACCCATCGCTACGTCGATTACGCCCACGGCGACGCGATCCTGCTCGTGCACGCGGCGACCGCGCCGAACGCCGTCCTGCGCACCCTGCCGGCGCTGCCGCGTCCCCTGTGGGCGCCATCGCTGCGCGCCGCCTGGGCGGCGTCCGCGGCCCTGACCTCCCTCTACTCCCCCGACGATGCGCTGCCGCCGCTGCGGGCCGGGTCGCTGACCCCGGACGAGGTCTTCGCGCGGGCCACGGCGCACGGCGACGAGCACGCGATCAAGCTGACCGACACCGCCCTGGACGTGGCCTCCTGGACACCGGAGGGGGACGACCGCGCCCTGGCAGCCGCCCTCCGCGCCTTGGCGCTGATCCCGCCGGAAGACTGACCCCGGCGGAAAGCTGACCCCGGCGGAAAGCTGACCCCGGCGGAAGGCTGATCCCGCCCCGCCACCGGTCCGCACCGACTCCCCCGATGTGCGTCCCGCCCCCTCAGCCGAATTGCAGCGACCGCTTCGCGAGCCCCATCCAGAACCCGTCGATCACGCTCCGGCCGTCGTCCAGCTGTCCCCGGGCGTCCGCGGCGCCGAGGGTGACGAACAGCGGCGCGAAGTGCTCGGTGCGCGGGTGCGCCAGCCGCCCGGCCGGCGCCTTGTGCGGGAAGTCGAAGAGCGCGTCGAGGTCACGTGCCTCCAGGGCCCGCCGCCCCCAGTCGTCGAACTCCGCCGACCAGGACGGCATGCCGGGCCCCTGATGCCGCAGGGCGGCCAGATTGTGCGTGAAGAAGCCGCTGCCGACGATGAGTACGCCCTCGTCGCGCAGCGGGGCCAGCTTGCGGCCGATCTCGAAGAGGCGGTGCGGGTCGAGGGTGGGCATCGAGAGCTGCAGGACCGGGACGTCGGCCTGCGGGAACATCTCGACGAGCGGGACGTACGCGCCGTGGTCAAGGCCACGGTCGGGGACGTCCTGCACCGGGGTGCCTGCGGTCCGCAGCGTGGCGCGGATCCGTGCGGCGAGCTGCGGTGCGCCCGGGGCGGCGTAGCGCACCCGGTAGTAGTGCTCGGGGAAGCCCCAGAAGTCGTGGACCAGCGGCACCGTTTCCGTGGCGCCGAGGGCGAGCGGGGCCTCCTCCCAGTGGGCGGAGACGATCAGCACGGCCGTGGGGCGCGGCAGTTGCGCGGACCAGGCCGCCAGTTGGCCGGGCCAGAGCGCGTCGTCGGCCAGCGGCGGCGCGCCGTGGCTGAGGTAAAGGGCCGGCATCACGGACATCGCCACTCCCGGACGTATCTCAGGTCTCACTGGTGTCACTGTGGGAAGATCAACAGAGACATTTACTTGAAGATTCAAGTGATGGTTTTCAGCCTATCCCCGCATTGTTAAAACTTCAAGAACAGTGGGGCCGATGCGAGAATGGATGGCATGAGCACCGAACCCGCAGCCGAGCCGCGCTGGCTCAACGACGAGGAGCAATACGCCTGGCAGTCGTACCTCCACGCGACCACGCTGCTGGAGGATCACCTCGACCGCCAGCTCCAGCGCGACGCCGGGATGCCGCACGTCTACTACGGCCTGCTCGTTCAGCTGTCCCGTGCGCCGCGGCGCCGGATGCGGATGACCGAACTCGCCCAGAACGCGAAGATCACCCGCTCCCGCCTCTCCCACGCGGTCGCCCGCCTGGAGAAGAACGGCTGGGTACGGCGCGAGAACTGCCCGTCGGACAAGCGCGGCCAGCTCGCCCTCCTCACGGACGAGGGCCTGCGGGTCCTGGAAAAGGCCGCCCCCGGCCACGTCGCCGCCGTGCGCGGGGCGATCTTCGACCGCCTCTCGCCCGAGCAGGTCGGCCAACTGGCCGAGATCTGCCGGGTCATGGCGGACGGACTCCAGCCGGAAGGCGCCGACCTCCCCTGGCTCCGCTGAGGAGCGAGGGGAGGCCGGCGCCTTCCGGTGGCACAGCGCCCGGTCGCCGCGTCACGGCCACCGGGCGCCCGGCCCGTACGGTCAGGCGTCAGTGCACCATGACCGGGATCTGGAGGTCGTCGCCCTCGCCGTCGGACTCCTTCGCGCCCTCACCGCCGCCGGAAGCGGCAGGTGAAGCACCGCCCTGGTGGCCGGTGGTGACGAAGGTGAAGGCGATCAGCGCCGCCAGGACGAGGATGCCGACCGCCCACCAGATGGCGGCGGCGTAGCCGTGCACCATCGACTGGAGCTTCAGCACCTCAAGGGACCGCGCCCCGGCCGCGTGTGAGGCGGCGTACGTGGTGGTGGCGCTGGCCGCGATGGTGTTGAGCAGCGCCGTACCGATCGCGCCGCCCACCTGCTGCGAGGTGTTGACCATCGCGGACGCCACACCGGCGTCCCGCGGCTGCACGCCGTGGGTGGCCAGCGACATGGCCGGCATGAACGCCGTACCCATCCCCAGGCCCAGCATCAGGAAAGCGGGCAGGATCAGCGTCGCGTAGGACGTGCCGAGGTCGATCCGGGTGAGCAGCAGCATGCCGGCGGCGGCGAGCGTGAAGCCCGGCGCCATCAGGAGACGCGGGCGCACCCGGGTCATCAGGCGGGCGCCGATCTGCGTCGAGCCGGTGATCATGCCGACGATCATCGGGAGGAACGCCAGGCCGGTCATGACCGGCGTGTAGCCCTTCACGATCTGGAGGTAGTACGTCAGGAACAGGAAGAGCCCGAACATCCCGATCACGGCCAGGCCGAGCGAGGCGTAGACACCGGCGCGGTTGCGCTCGGCGACCACCCGCAGCGGCAGCAGCGGGGCCTTCACCTTGGACTCGACCAGCACGAAGACCAGCAGCAGCACGGCGGCGGCGGCGAACAGGCCGAGCGTCGGGGCGGCCAGCCAGCCGTCGGACTCGGCGCGGGTGAAGCCGTAGACCAGCGAGACCAGGCCGAGGGTGGCCAGGAGGACGCCGGGCACGTCCAGCCGGGACGGGTTGCGGCTGCCCGCGGGCTCACGGATCACCAGGATGGCGCCGGCCGCCGCGATCACCGCGAACGGGATGTTGACGAAGAAGGTCCAGCGCCAGTTCATGTACTCGGTGAGGACGCCGCCGAGGATCAGGCCCACGGCGCCGCCGCCACCGGCGATCGCACCGAAGATGCCGAACGCCTTGGCGCGCTCCTTGGCCTCGGTGAAGGTCACCGCGAGCAGGGACAGCGCGGCCGGCGCCAGCAGCGCGCCGAAGACGCCCTGGAGCGCCCGTGCGCCCATCAGCATGCCCTGGTTGGCCGCGGCCCCGCCGAGCGCGGAGGCGATGGCGAAGCCGATCAGCCCGATGGTGAAGGTCCGCTTGCGGCCCCACAGGTCGGCGAGACGGCCACCGAAGAGCAGCAGCCCGCCGAAGGCGAGTGCGTAGGCGGTGATGACCCACTGGCGGTTGGCGTCGGATATGCCCAGGTCGGACTGTGCCGAGGGCAGCGCGATGTTCACGATCGTCGCGTCGAGGACGACCATCAGCTGCGCGAGGGCGATGAATATCAGCGCTTTCCAGCGCCGCGGATCGACGTAAGAGGAGTTTTCGGGCATGACGGGATCCACCTAGTGGTGCAGTGAGCGAATGAAAGCTGATCAGGGATGGCGGCGGCGCAGGGCAGCGGGACCACTGCTCTGCGGCACCGGTGGTGCTGGTGATGCGAAGGGTGTTGCGAGGGCGGACGCGGGCGCCGTTGCCGGTGCGCCGCCCGGGTTTACGGCCGGCGCCTGAGATCGTCCAACGTGGCGGCGGTGCCGGGGAGTTCGGAGCGTGCGGGCGCCAGCAGGCCGTCGAGGAACAGCTGGAGGTGCCGGTGCACGAAGCGGTCGAAGTGGGTGCAGACGCTGCCGGGCAGCGGACGCGTCAGCTGGGTGAGGGCGACCATCAGGTCACCGACGGCAATGTCGGTGCGCAGCCGGCCGCTGTCGCGCGCGGCGGCCATGAGCGCCTCGATGGCAGCCTCCAGCCGCTCACGCGCCGCTATCAGGTCGGGATGGGAGACGTCCACGCCGTCCGAGAGCAGCGGACACAGGGCGCCTATACGCTCATCGACCGCCGCGTGGACGAAGCACCGCAGCGCCTGGAAGGGGTCGTCGGACTCCTCCGCGAGAGCGCCTTCGGCGGCCTGCGCGGTGCGGTACATGACGGAGAGCGTGACGTGGTGGATCAGCTCCAGGCGGTCCGCGAAGTGGCGGTAGAGCGTCGCGTTGCCGACACCCGCCCGGCGGGCCACTTCGTCGAGCGGGACCTCGGCCCCGAACTCGACCATCGCCTCGCGGGCCGCCGCGATGATCCGCTCGCGGTTGCGCTGCGCGTCGGCGCGCAGCCGGGGCTGCCCGGCCGCATCGACCCTCTCGGGCTGTCCGGCCGCCACGGACCGCGCGGCCCGTACGCTCCGCCGGAGCTTCGCCTTGGTTCCGGTCGCGGTCACAGCGGCCCTCCTCCCGTTACTCGTCGCCCGCCGGCCTCGTCCCGCCGGCCGGCCGCGTCGTGGTCTCTTCGTGTCGCGTGACGTCGTGCGGCGTGCCCACCGGGCGGGGGTTCCCCGCGCGACGGAGCTCGCCCTCACGAAGCGGGGATCCGTTCCCCGTTTTGCGTCAACGTACATCCAAACGGGGAAGATGTCCCCGGATATTTCCCGCCCGAATGTGACCCGGGTCACATTCACTCACCCCATTCGTCCAGCCTTGCCCACCCCCTCTTGGTAATTTGTCGGCTATGCGCCGATGGCCCCGATTCACCGTCTTCCGGGCCCGCTTGCTGCCGCACCCCAGGCCCCGCGCACTCCGTCGCACCGCCGCCCGCCTCCGGACGTATCTCCGCCGGGCTCCTGGCACCTTCGTCTGGCTCGCCGTCCTGCTGGTGACGTCGGTGATCATGCACCGCTTCACCCCCGCCGCCCTCACCCACGTCCTCCAGCACCGCTCGACCAACATCCACAACCTGGTGCACTCCCCCGTCCGGGTCCTGCTCACCAGCGCGCTCTGGCTCGACGGGGGCGGCTGGCCGCTGTACTTCGTCGTCTACAACCTCGTCCACGTGCCCGCCGAACGCTGGCTCGGCACCGGCCGCTGGCTCGCCGTCCTGGCCACCGCGCACGTCGGCGCGACCTACCTGAGCGAGGCCGCGCTGGCCCTCGCCATCCGCACCGGCGCCGCACCGCGCTCGGCCGTCAACACCCTTGACGTGGGCGTCAGTTACGCCCTGGCCGGCGTCATCGCCGTCCTCACCTACCGCCTCGCCGCCCCCTGGAGCTACGTCTACGTGCTGGGCGTCCTGGTCTTCCACGGCGCCCCGCTGCTCACCGGCCGCAACGTCACCGACATCGGCCACCTCGCCTCCGTACTCATCGGCCTCGCCTGCTACCCCCTGGTGCGCGGGCGCCCCGACCCCGCGCCGCCGCCGCGGCCCGCGCCGGCCCTCCATGACGCCGGATGACGTAACCCCCCGCGCGCCCGGCCACCGCCCGCCGCAGGGTGATCCATATGAAGCAGGGCATATCCGCGGCGCTGGCCGTCGGCGCGGCCACGGCGACCGCCGCCATAGCGCTGTGCGGCCCGCCCGCCACCACCGCGACACCGCCGACGACCGGCCCGCAGGCCCCGGACGGCCCCACGTCCCCGTCGGCGGCCGAGCGGCCGAGCGGCCCGTGCGCCCTGGACGGCATCACCGACAACGTGGCCGAGACCGCCGCCACCCCCGACGGCTACGCCCGCGCACAGGGCACCATCAGGGCGCTCACCCTCTTCATCGACTTCCCCGACGCCCGCGCCACGATCACCCCGCGCGCCCGCTTCGCCGAGTTCTTCCCCGCCGCGGCCGAGTACTTCCACGCCAGTTCGTACGGCCGGCTCGTCTACCGCCCCGCCCCGCTCCTGAAGTGGCTCCACATGGCGCGGCCACTCGCCGCGTACGGCATACGGCGCGGGGCCGCCTTCGACCCGGCGTCGGACGACGGCTACCACGCGCTCTCCCAGGAGGTCGTCCGGGCCGTCGACGCCTCCGTCGACTTCCGTGACTACGACGTCGTCAACGTCATCGCCGCGCCCAACGCGGGCCCGGCCGCGACCCGTACCGTCCTGTCCGTCACCTTCAGCGGCAGCGATCTGGGCCTGCGCACCGGCGACGGCGTGCCGTTCCGCAACGTGTCGTTCATCTGGAGCCGGCAGCCGGGGCCGAGCCCCTTCCGCGTCATCAACCACGAGAACGCGCACTCCTTCGGCCTGCCCGACCTCTACTACACCGACGGCCGCGGCGCCCCGCCCGCGGCAGGGCACTGGGATCCGATGGACGAGGACTGGGGCCCCGCCAACGACTTCACCGGCTGGCACAAATGGAAGCTCGGCTGGCTGGGCGGCAACCAGGTGGTGTGCGCGCCACCTGGCGGCCCGGCCGCCGAGCACACCCTCACGCCGCTGCCGTCACCGGGCGGCACCAAGATCGTCGTCATGCCGACGTCCGCCCGCACCGCCCTGGTCGCCGAGGCGCGCACCCGCGGCCCGCTCGATCCCGCGCTCTGCCGCCCCGGCGTCCTCGTCTACCGCGTCGCCACCGACGTCGCATCGGGCGGCGGCCCGCTGCACGTCATGGACGCCACCCCGCACAGCGGCGGCTGCCTCACCGGAAACCGTTACGTACACGCCGAGTTGACCGACGCCGCCTTCCGCCCCGGCGCCACCTACACCGACCCCCGCAGCCACGCCGCCGTCAGCGTCCTCACCCAAAACCGGAACGGCACCTACCGCATACGCGTACGCCCACCCGCCGCCTGACCCACTAGGCCGCACCCCCGCCGCCCGGCTCCTCGCCCTCCTCCCCGCCCTCCTCCTCGTCCTTCCAGTGCTGCCGCCCGATGCTGATCAGCCGCAGCTGCCGGCGCGCCATCCGCACCGCGCGCTCCCGCTCGCCCTCCGCGCTCCCGGCGTCCTCCGCGTCCAGGATCGCCGCGGCCGTGGTCACCAGCCGGTCGACGTACAGCTCGGCGAGCATCCGTACGTCGTCGTCGCTCCAACCCCGGGAAACCGGCTGCGTCTTGAGCGCGTCGGCGACCTCGGTGCCGAACCGTTCCAGCTCCCCGGCGATGGCCTGCCGCACGGCCCGTACGCCGCCGTGCCGCTCGCGGGCCACGAACCGTACGTGCGCGGGGTGTTCGCGTACGTGCCGCTCGACCACCGCCACCGTGCGGTCGATCCGTTCCTCGGCCGCGGCCTGTTCGGCGAGGATCGCCCGCACCATGGAATGCAGGCTGCCCAGCGCCTCCTCGACCAGCGCGACGCCGAGTTCCCCCATGCCGCAGAAGTGCCGGTAGAAGGCGGTCGGGGCGATGCCGACCACCCGCGTCACCTCACGCAGGCCCAGACTGCTCAGGCTCTGCTCCGCCAGCAGGCCGAGCGCCGCGTCGAGCAGTGCCTGACGGGTCTTCTGCTTCTGGGCCCGGCGGACCCCCACGGTGTGACTCACATCATCCAGTAAACAACCGTTCTCCGAACTTCTCCACCCGCGGGAGCCCTACACTGAAGGAACTGAGTGAACAACTGTCCTCCGAATGGGAAAGGCAGCTCATGCTCTTCCTCGTCGCAGCCCTCCTCCTGATGGGGGTCCTGCTGGGCACCGCGGCACATCTCCCGGTCCCGCTCACCCTCATCGCCGCCGCCGTCATCACCGGCTGGCTGCTCGTCTTCTACCTCCGCGAACGCCGCAACCCGGCCGAGGGGACGTCCCGATGACCACCACCACGCTCCACAGGACCACGACCGAAACCCCCAACTCCGCTTCCGCGCCCCAGAGTTCCGCGACCGGACCTGACGCGACCTGCCCCGACGCCACCCGGCCCGCCTCCCGCGCGCACGCCGACAGCATGGCCGTGGCCTCCTTCGTCCTCGGCCTGCTCGGCACCCTGGTGTTCAACGTCGTCCTCGGCCCCTGCGCCCTGGTACTCGGCGCCCTCGCCCTGGCCCGCCGCACCACCCGCCGCGGACGCGCCCTCCTCGGCCTCGCCCTCGGCGCAGCCGACCTCGTCATCCTCACCGTCCTCGTCACCACCGACGGCACCGTCAGCTGGCATCTCCCGGGCTGACACCGCACCCCGGACCGGAACCGCTCCGCTCCACTCCGACGCGTTGCTCGCGCTCCAGCCCTCCCCCCCCCCCCCCGCACCCCGACGGCCGAGCCACAACAGTGGGCGGACGAGCGGCTGTTCATCGCCGTGCACCAGTCGGCCGAACTCCTCGCCGGTCAGCCGCGACGCGCACCCCCTGCCAGGCCGTCGGCTACCCGTCCGGCCACTTCGCCATCCGCTCCCTCCAGCACCTCGCGAACAGCCTGCACACCTTCTGCGAGCCCCTCGACGAGGACACCGTCCGCCGCCTGAACCTGCCCCCGCTGTACGCCCGCGGCAGCCTCCCGCCGCGCGTACAGCCCCTCCCGCGGCGGCGTAACTCATGGAACGGCCGTGCCGTTGTTCCGCGTGGCGAAGCCCTTCCGGCGACGAGGACAGGAAAAACGAGTGGACATCACGCAGCAGGTCAGCACGCTCCTGACGACGAAAATGGGCGTCCCGCGGCAGGCCGTCAGCCCCGAAGCCGCCCTGCGGGACCTCGGCGTCGACTCCTTGGCGCTGGAGGAACTGCGGCTGCTGATCGAGGAAAACCTGGACGTCGACCTGGAGAACGCCGTGCTGACCCCACGGAACAACGTCGGTGAACTGCTCGCGGCCGTGCACTCGGCCGCCGCCTGAGCACCCGCACCCCACCCGTGGGTGAAAGCCGCCGCACCGGGCCACGCGAAACCGACCAAGGAGAGCCATGACCGAAGAAGTGATCCGCAACCTGAGCGTGCACGGCCTCTCGTACAGCTACCGGTTCCTGCGGCAACCGGACGCCCGGACGGAACCCGTGCTCGTTCTCGGCGGCGCCCTTCAGGACAAGTACGGCTGGCAGAACCTCGACGCCCCCGTACTGGCCGTGGCGAGCCTGATCAGCATCGACCTGCCCGGCTCCGGCGACGCCGACCCGCTGCGCAGCGATCAGGGCTGGGAGGTCATGCACGACGCGCTGGAGCAGGTCATCGACGACCTCGGCATCACCCGGATCAACCTCTTCGGCTACTCGTTCGGCTCGGTACTCGCCTTCAACTTCGCCCAGCGCCACCCGGACCGCATCGCACGGCTGCTACTGGGCGCCGTACCCGCCTCCACCACGGACGACAAGCTGGAACTGTGGCGCCAGGCCGCAGCCAAAATGACGGCCGGCGAACTGGACGGGTTCCTCGACCTCATGCTCCAGCTCATGCTCTGCCACGACGAAACCCGCACCGTACGGCACCGCAAACTGGTGCACCGCTACGTCAAGCGCCTCCTGGCCCGCGCGATCACCCGCACCCCGCACGCCTTCGAGGTCCTGGACCGCTCCACCGAAGCCATCAACCCGACCGGTGCCCTGCGCGGCGTCCCCACCCTGGTCTTCTGCGGCGAACACGACAACGTCTCCACCCCCGACCGCCAGCGAGCCTTCGCCGACGCCATCGAAGACAGCCGCTTCGTCTGCTTCACGGAATCGGACCACTGGGTGGCCCTGGAACGCGCCCAGGAAATGACCGACCTCCTCCTCCACTTCTTCACCGACCAGCCCCTGGAAACAGCCGACTTCACACCCGACACGACCTCCCACCCCGGCCACCCGGAACCGGCATCCGCCTGAGGCGCACGCCCCCCTGGGCCACCGACGAGGAACGACCGGCCACCTTGGCCGCCCCCCTCATCTCCCCGTCTCCCCCTCTCCCCCGGGACAGATCCAGCCCCCCGCCAGGCCGCACCGGAACACGACAACAGAGGGCCGGACGCAACGGGGGCGATCTGCCCGTGACGCATCCGCTACCCTGTCAGGGGTCGGTCGGCTTCCCCACCGCTGCCTTCGCCGAGCACACCAGGCGATCGCCGCACCAACCACCGACCACGGGTTTGCCCAACCGGGCCAAGGCTCATCCACTGAGCCTTTGACCAGGTTTCCCACAAGCCCCGGCCTCCGTAGCTCAGGGGATAGAGCACCGCTCTCCTAAAGCGGGTGTCGCAGGTTCGAATCCTGCCGGGGGCACAGTGAAGTAGCAGGTCAGAGGCCCTGTCGTCCGAGTGGGCGGCGGGGCCTTCGGGCTTGCGGCGTATGTGCGGCACACGCGGACGCAGGCCAGCCTCGAGCCCAAGCCCAGCGTCCCCACCGACAGTTGCTCCTGAGTGGATTCAGCCGCCGCGCCCAGGTCAGGGGCGCCGGACCCTCCCGCAAGGAACGCTGGCCGGCCCCTGGTCACCGCCCACCCCCACCCGTAGGCAACCGCTTCGTCCCAGGCCGTCGTCCTCCCCCGGCCGCCGGCCGTCCTCCCTCGACCCCCGCCCCACCGGCGTAGCGGCCCGGAGTGGTGCCTGTGAGGCGTTTGAAGTGGCGGGTGAGGTGTGACTGGTCGTGGAAGCCGGTTTCGGGGGCTACCTCTGCTGGGGGGCGGCCGTCGAGGAGGAGGCGGCGGGCGTGGGTGATGCGGCGGGAGAGCAGGTACTGGTGGGGGGCTATGCCGAAGGAGGCGGTGAACGCTCTGACCAGGTGTGCGGGGTGGGCGTGCACCAGTTCGGCGGCCTCGTCCAGGCGGATGCCGTGGGGCAGTCGCTCGTCGAGGAGGTCCCGGAGGTGGTGGGCCACGCCGCGGTCGGGCTGCGGTGGGTGGGTGAGGAGGCGGGGGCGCAGGTGGTTGCGCAGGCGTTCGGAGATCAGGGCGAGGCGGCTCTCGGCTTCCAGGTCGTCGCCCGGGGACGTCAGGGCCGTGTGCAGTTGTCCGATGCGTCGGCGGAGCAGGGGGTCGGCCAGGTCGGGGCCGTCCACCGCCGGGCCGATGAAGCTCTCGTCCAGCTGGGTCAGGTCCAGGTAGAGGACCCGTTTGCGGAAGCCCTGCGAGGTGGCGGACGAGCCGTTGTGCGGCACCTGTGGAGGGAGCAGGGACACCGTGTCGTGCGGGGTGCCGTGTGCGCGGCGGTTCAAGTCGTAGCGGACCGCGCCGTCGTCGACGATCAGCAGCGTCCACACGTCGTGGAGGTGCATCGGGTAGGCGTGCTCGGTGAAGTGGGCGTGGAGGACCTCCGCGACGCCAGGGATCCGCGGGCGCCATGCGGAAACCTCTTGCCGTGCCTCCATGCAAAGAACGTACAAGAAGAGGTGGCAGGGCGGTTGGCAGCCTCGGAGCATGACGAATGAGAACCCCGGTGCACGCTTCGATACCAAGATCGCTGTTCTGCTGCGTGAGGATCTGGAGCCCTGGCAGCGGCTGAATGTGACCGCGTTCCTTGTGAGCGGGCTCGGCTCGGAGCTGCCCGAAGTCATCGGCGAGCCGTACGCCGATGCCGACGGCACCCCGTATCTGCCGATGTTCCGCCAGCCCGTCCTGGTCTTCGCGGGGACGAAGGAGACGCTGACCGCCGCGCACGGCCGCGTCCTGTCCCGTGCGCTTCCCCGGTCGGTGTTCACCTCCGACCTCTTCGCGACCGGCAACGACCGGGACAATCGCGCGGCGGTACGGGCCGTGCCGAAGGACCAGTTGGATCTGGTGGGTCTCGCCGTGTACGGGCCGCGCAACGCGGTGGACAAGGTGCTCAAGGGGGCTCGTATGCATCCCTGAGCCATGCGGTACGGATGGGGAGTGCGGCGGTGGGCCGACCGGGGGCGAGGGCCGGGCTCCGGCCAGGTGGGGGAAGTGGCGGGGCCGGGTGCCGGCTGCCGATTAGAGTCGTCTCATCACTGCTGGTTATGGGGCCAGGGACGGGTGCCTGCGCGCCGGGGCTCTGGTGGGGAGGGCCTGTAGGGCATGAGTCGTCGCTCCAATGGGTTGGTCGGTATCTGGGCCGAGGCGCAGCGTCAACAGCAACGTCAGCTGGAGGCGCAGGCCAGGCAGCAGCGGGATCAGGAACGGCAACAGCGGGCCTATCAGCGGGAGATGGCGCGCAGCCATCGCGAGCAGAAGGCGGCGTACCGGCAGCAGCGGGAGGCCGATGCGAGGCGGCGGACGGAGGGGCTCGACGCGCGGGTCGAGTCGTTGCAGGGTCTGTTGGCGGCAGGGTGCCGGGCTCCGGCTTTCCGGGCGGGCACGCTGGCCAGGACCGAGCGGATCGAGCCTTTCTCGCCGGGTCGGCTGGCCCATCCCGTCCCGATGCCGGACCCGAACCGGTATCAGCCGCAGGGTGGTTGGTCGGCCGGCCGGCGGGCTCAGGCGCAGGCGGAGGCGCGGGCCAGGTTCGAGCACGACTGGCAGGCCGCGCAGGCAGCGGAGGCGCAGCGTCAGCAGCAGTTGGCCGCGTATCAGTTTCAGTACCAGCAGTGGGCGGATGCCCAGTTGGGGGAGATCCGCCGGCACAACGCCGGTGTCGCCGAGATGACGGCGGGCCTTCGCAACGGTGATGCCGGGGCCGCGGTGGAGTACTTCTCCGCCGCGCTCTACGCCTCGACGGGGTGGCCGGACGGTCTGCCGCGTCAGGTGTCCGCCGCGTACGACTCGGGCGCACGCCAGTTGGTGCTGAACTGGGAGCTGCCCAAGTACGACGTCGTCCCGGAGGCGAAGTCGGTGCGGTATCTGCCGTCCACGGATCAGGAGAAGGAGACGGCGCGTCCGGTGGCGCAGCGCCGCGCGCTGTACCGGGATGTTCTCGCGCAGTGCGTCCTGCTGGTGTTGCACGATCTCTTCGCGGCGGACGAGTTCGGCGCGCTGGAGTCGGTGGCGTTGAACGGGTTCGTGGATGATCACGACCCGGTGACCGGCAGGCGGGCGCACCTGTTCCTGGCGACCGTCATGGTGTCGCGTGCCACCTTCGCCGGGCTGCACCTGGAGCAGGTCAACGCGGTCGACTGCCTGGTGGACGGGCTCAGGGGGCAGCTGTCCCCGCGTCCCGACCAGGGCACGACGGTGCGGCCGGGGCGGGTTCCCGAGGACATCGGCAACGGCGTCGTCACGCACGGAGGGGACGAGGAGCCGGATCTGTACGAGATGGATCCTCTCGCCTTCGAGTCCCTGGTCGCGGAGCTGTTCCGGGCCATGGGGATGCAGGCGGTGACGACGCAGCGCTCCAACGACGGTGGTGTGGACGTCGATGCGCTGGATCCGGCGCCGATCCGTGGCGGCAAGATCGTCGTGCAGGTCAAGCGCTACCGCAACACGGTGCCGCCGACGGCCGTCCGCGACCTGTACGGCACCGTCCAGGACACCGGCGCCAACAAGGGCGTGCTGGTCACGACGTCCCGGTTCGGCCCCGGCTCGCACACGTTCGCCAACGGCAAGCCGCTGGAGCTGGTCCCGGGTTCCGAACTGGTCGATCTGCTGCACCGTTACGGGCTGCGCGGCCGGCTGGGCGGCGGCGACGGCACCGTACCGGCCCCGCGGACGGCGCCGGAGAGCGAGCCGGCGGCTGACGACCACAACGTGCTGGGCATGTACTGGTCGGGCGGCGTCGCCCTGGACGTCTGCGCGCTCGTCTGCCAGGGCAACAGGGTCCTGGACGACGACCACTTCGTCTTCTTCAACAACCCCCGCACGCCCGACGGCGCGGTCCGCGCGCTCCCCGCTGCCGCGCCGGACAGGGCGGCCGTCCGGGTCTCCTTCGACGCGCTGCCCGAGCGGGCCGACCGCCTCGTCATCGTTGCCGCCGTGGATCCCGTGGCCAACCCCGGGGCCGACCTGTCGGGGTTCACCAACGCCGGTATCCGACTGCTGGACTCCGCGGGGACGCCACTGGACCGGCTGGAGGTCTCCGACGGCCGCCCGGACGAAACCGCCCTGGTGCTCGGGTCCTTCCGCCGTCGCGCCGGCGGCGACTGGGACTTCGTCATCGGCGGCAAGGGGTACCGGGGCGGCCTGGAGGAACTGGTGCGGGAGTACGGGATCGACGTGGCCTAGGGAGCGGGGTGGGGAGGGGCAGTGCGATGCGGAAAGAGCCCGGCCGGGTCAGCCTGCCGGAGGCCGTGTCGATCGAGGTCAGGCGCCGAGGCCCGCGTCCCGTGCCAGGAGGGCCGCCTGTACGCGGTTGTCGCAGTGGAGCTTGGCGAGGATGCGGCTCACGTACGTCTTGACCGTGGCCTCGCTCATGTGGATCCGGCGGCCCGCGTCCGCGTTGGAGAGGCCCTCGCCGAGCAGTTCCAGGACGGCCAGCTCCCGCTCGGTCAGGGCGTCGAGGCGCCGTCGGGCCTGTTCGGCGCGGTGGGCGGAGGCGCCGGCCGCCAGGGAGTTCACGACGTGCCGGGTGGCTCCGGGTGACAGGTAGGCGTCGCCTGCCGCGGCGGCACGTACCGCGCCGATGAGTTCCGCCGGGGCCGAATCCTTCAGCAGGAAGCCCGCGCTGCCCTCCGAGAGGGCCCGCAGGACGTTCTCCTGCACGCCGAACGTCGTGAGGATCAGGACGTGCGCTCCGGGGGCGGCCCGGCGGAGTTCGGCCAACGCCGTCAGGCCGTCCATGACCGGCATCTGGATGTCGAGCAGTACGACGTCCGCCCGGTGGCTGCGGGCCAGTTCGACGGCCTCGCGTCCGTCCGCCGCCTCGGCGACGACGTCGATGTCGTCGGCGGAGTTGAGGATCAGCCTGATACCGGCGCGGATGAGCGGCTCGTCATCCGTGATGAGAACCCTGATCATGACTCTCCTGCGGGCCTTCGGGCGGTCACACGGACGGGTGCCCCGCCATCATCCATGACCGGCGGCCCGCCCGGGGGCCGGGGCTTGCGGCACCGCCGTCACGGCCTTACGACGCGACCTCGAAGGTCTTCTTCTCGACCAACTTGTCGTCCTTGAAGCAGAAGCGGAAGACGACGTCGCCGTCCGTCCTGTCCAGGCTTTCCGAGGACATCAGGCTCAGGCAGGTGGCCCCGTGGGGCTCGGGCGGCGCGCCCTTGCCCAGGTCGGCGGTCAGGAACGTCCTGCCGTCGGGCAGCTGCTTGCGCACCGTCGCCTCGGACTGTCCCACCTTCACCGCGTCGTACTCCTTCCGCTCGATCATGCCCCTGTCCAGACCGCGGAAGATCACTACCGCGAGGGCGACGACGACGGCCACGGCGATCAGCCCCAGCACTCCGCACCCGATGGCCACGCCCTTGCGTCGCCTGTTCCTGCTCACTGCCTTCACCAGCTCCTTCGGCAGACCGTTCCGGTGGATGAAGGAGCCACTGTCACCGGGGAGGCCGGCCGGCGTCTGCCCCCGGAAGTCGTCCTGCGGTGCGACGAACGGTGACGGTGCCGGTACGGGCGCGCCGCCTTCCGTCGCGGTGCGCGGCAGGACGCCTGCCAGCCGGAAACCCCCGTCGTCCGTGGGGCCCGCGTGCACGATGCCGCCGGCCAGCCGGGCCCGCTCGGCGAGTCCGGCCAGGCCCTGGCCGCCGCTCACCACGCCCCTGCCGGGGTGCACGGGCGCGGGCACCGGGCCGTTGACGACCTCCACGGCCAGCGCGTCCGTGTCGTAGCGCAGGGTGAGGGTGATCGGTGCGCCCGGCGCGTGCTTGTGGGCGTTGGTCAGGCCCTCCTGGGCGATGCGGTACGCCGCGTGCCCTGCGGCCTGAGTGAGCGGCCACGGTGCACCGGTGCGCCGCAGTTCCACGGCCGTCCCGGTGCTCCGCGATGTCGCCGCCAGGCCCTCGATGGCGTCGACTCCCCCTGGTGCGGCCCGGGTGTCAGCCGCCGCTTCGGGCATCTCCGTGCCGTCCCGCAGCAGCCCCACGACCTCGCGCAACTCCCGCATCGCGGCCACCGACGCCTCGCGCAGCACGCCCACGGTCTCCCGCTGTCTGCCGGTCAGCCCGGGGCCGACCTCCAGTGCGCCGGTGTGCACCGAGATGAGGGCGAGGTGGTGGCCGAGGCTGTCGTGCATGTCCTGCGCGATGCGCTGGCGCTCCCGCAGCCTGGCCTGGGAGACGACCATCTCGCGCTCGCGCAGCAGTTGGGCGTGGTACTCGTGCAGCATGTCCGCGAGGGTGCGGCTCTGCGTCCAGTAGCGGCCGACGAGTCCGGGCACGACCATCACGGCCAGCAGCAGCAGCGCGCCGAAGACGAGGTCGGAGAGGGAGAAGTTCCAGAGGAGAGGCGGGGAGAGAAGCGCGAGGAGGTAGGCGAGGGCGAACGTGCCGGCCGCCCGGCCTGGCGGCGCGACCCGCCGGCCCGCCGACCAGGAGGCGACGAGGACGAGCGGGACGAAACCGGCCCAGGTGCCCGCACCTGCGCTCGCCACCAGCAGCGTGCCGGCGGGCAGGGCGCGGCGCAGGAGCGACAGCAGCGCGGCGGCCACCGCGACGGCGGCGATCCGCGCAGGGCTTGCGCCGTCCAGACCCTCGGCGCCCGCGCCCAGCAGCCCCAGCACCGCGCTGAGCAGCGCCTCACCGGCGATCCGCCCGGGGGACCACATCCCGGGGGCGAAGAGGCCCCCGACGGCGCCGGCCAGCCGCTGCGCCGCCCGGAGCGGCATCCGCGCCGACGTACCGGCAGTCGGCTCGGCGGGGTCGTCGTCGGTACGTTTCAGGAGTCTCACCCAGCCACGGTAGAGGGCTCCCGCATGCCGGGGCAGCGGCCTTTGGTCGTTGCCGGCGGAGACGAAAGTCTCGGGGCGGGGGCAGGGGCGGAAGCGATCGGGCGGGGCGCGGGTAGCACGGTGGCGGTGGCGAAGGCTGAGTTATCCACAGGCTCGACGCGGGTGGTCGGATTGCTCGTACGCTTCAGGCATGGGTGAGGCGGACGTGGATGTGGACGTGGACGTGGACGTGGATGTGAACGTGGCAATGGCCGAGGACGGGGAGGCAGGGGACGCGACGGAGACCGGCGAGGCGGTGCAGGTGCTGCGCCGCGTCTTCGGGTACGACGCGTTCCGCGGCAGCCAGCAGGACATCATCGAGCATGTCGTCGGGGGCGGGGACGCCGTCGTCCTGATGCCGACCGGTGGCGGCAAGTCGCTGTGCTACCAGATTCCGTCGCTGGTGCGGCCCGGGGTCGGTGTGGTGATCTCGCCGCTGATCGCGTTGATGCAGGACCAGGTCGACGCGCTGCGGGCGCTCGGGGTGCGGGCCGGGTTCCTCAATTCGACGCAGGACTTCGAGGAGCGGCGGCTGGTGGAGGCCGAGTTCCTCTCCGGGGAACTCGATCTGCTGTATCTCGCCCCGGAGCGGCTGCGGGTCGAGCAGACGCTGAATCTGCTCGACCGCGGCAAGATCTCGCTCTTCGCGATCGACGAGGCGCACTGTGTCGCCCAGTGGGGCCACGACTTCAGGCCCGACTACCTGGCCCTGTCGATGCTGCACGAACGCTGGCCCGATGTGCCGCGCATCGCGCTGACCGCCACCGCCACGGGAGCGACGCACGCCGAGATCACCTCGCGGCTGAAGATGGAGAACGCCCGCCATTTCGTGGCGAGCTTCGACCGGCCCAACATCCAGTACCGGATCGCTCCGAAGAACGAGCCGAAGCGGCAGCTGCTGGAACTGCTGCGGACCGAGCACGCGCAGGACGCCGGCATCGTCTACTGCCTCTCGCGCGCCTCGGTGGAGAAGACCGCCCAGTTCCTGGTGCAGAACGGCATCGATGCCGTGCCCTACCACGCCGGTCTCGACGCCCGGGTGCGCGCCGAGCACCAGTCGCGCTTCCTGCGGGAGGACGGGCTTGTCGTGGTGGCCACCATCGCGTTCGGAATGGGCATCGACAAGCCGGATGTACGGTTCGTCGCGCATCTGGACCTCCCGAAGTCCGTGGAGGGCTACTACCAGGAGACCGGCCGCGCCGGACGTGACGGGCAGCCGTCGACGGCGTGGCTGGCGTACGGGCTGCAGGACGTGGTGCAGCAGCGGAAGATGATCGACGGTTCGGAGGGCGACGACGCGCACCGGCGGCGGCTGTCGGCGCACCTCGACGCGATGCTCGCGCTCTGCGAGACGGTGCAGTGCCGGCGGGTGCGGCTGCTGGCGTACTTCGGCCAGGAGAGCACCCCGTGCGGCAACTGCGACACCTGCCTGGCGCCGCCGCAGACCTGGGACGGCACGGTCCCCGCGCAGAAGCTGCTGTCGACGATCGTGCGGCTCAAGCGTGAGCGGGGGCAGAAGTTCGGGGCCGGCCAGATCATCGACATTCTGCTCGGCCGCAAGACCGCGAAGGTCATCCAGTTCGACCACGACGGTCTGAGCGTCTTCGGGATCGGCGAAGAGCTCAAGGACACCGAATGGCGGGGCGTGGTACGGCAGTTGCTGGCGCAGGGGCTGCTCGCCGTCGAGGGCGACTACGGCACGCTGGTGCTGACCGAGGCGAGCGGTGAGGTGCTGCGCGGCGGGCGCGAGGTGGCGATGCGGCGGGAGCCGGAGAAGGCGCCGCGGGCCGCGAAGGCGAAGTCCGGCTCGAAGGGACGCCGGGCGCCGGTCGATCTGCCGGAGGCCGCGCTGCCGGTCTTCGAGACGCTGCGGTCCTGGCGGGGCCGCACGGCCAAGGAACAGGGCGTCCCGGCGTACGTGATCTTCCACGACGCCACGCTGCGGGAGATCGCCCTCGCCCGGCCGACGACCACCGCCGAACTGGGCACCATCAACGGCGTCGGCGAGAACAAGCTCGCGAAGTACGGCCAGGCGATCCTGGACGTACTGGCCGGACGGGACGAGTCGGCGGGCGAGACCACCGAAGCCGCCGCACCGAGCGCCGGCACCGCCGCCACTGCCGCACCCGCAGCACGTACGGGCGCGGGCGCCGCCCCCAAGGCGACGGCGTCACGCGGCCCGGCCGCAACCGCAGCCGCGCCGACGACGGACGAGGCCCCGCCGGAGGACTGGGACGCGCCGGAACCGGAGGACATCGATTGGTGAACATGGGGGGGATGACGGGGGGGGCGGGGATGACGGGGAGCCTCAGGGTGACTTCGGGGACCTCGGGGGACCTCGGGCGTGAGCGGTGGCCGGACGGTGCGGTGGCCGGATGGTGCTTGCCGGTGCGGTGGGCGGGGGGCGGCAGGTGGCCGTCCGGGCTGTGGGCGGGTCAGGGGGTACGGGGATGTACGGGGGAAGGGTGAGGCAGGTGCAGGAGCGTGCGGGCGCCGCCGTCGGGGGCGTTGTCGAAGCGGAGAGTGATGCCGAGGACCGTGGCCTGGCCGACGGCGATGGTCAGGCCGAGGCCGTGGCCCTTGCCGCGGCCGGGAGCGTCGGTGCGGAACCGCTGCGGACCGTGGTGCAGCAGGTCGTCGGAGTAGCCAGGACCGTGGTCGCGTACCTCGACGGTGGGAGCGCCGTCGGGTGCCGTGCCGACGGTGACCACGACCGGGGGCCGGCCGTGGCGGTGCGCGTTGACGACGAGGTTGGTGAGGATGCGGTCCAGGCGCCGCCGGTCCGTTTCGACGACCGCGGCGGCCTCGATGCGCACCTCGGTGTCGAGGCCGGTGGCCCGGACACTGCGCTCGACCAGCGTGCCGAGGTCGTACGAGTCGAGGTCGGCGCGCTCGGTGCCGGAGTCGAGGCGGGAGATCTCCAGGAGGTCCTCGGTCAGCCGGTGCAGCGCCCGCAGACGGTCGTTGATCATCTCCTTGGGACGGCCCTCGGGAAGCAGCTCCGCGGAGGCGAGGATTCCGGTGAGCGGGGTACGCAGCTCGTGGGCGACGTCCGCGGTGAACCGCTGCTCGGCCTGGAGGCGACTCTGCAGCGAGCCCGCCACGGAGTCCAGGGCAGCCGCCACCGCGGCCACCTCGTCGCGCCCGGCCGTGCCGCGGCGTCGCGGCCCACGGGCCTGCGCGTCCCCGACCCGTGCGTCCAGATCACCCGCGGTGATCCGACGGGCGACGGCGGCCGTGCTGGTCAGGCGGCGGCTGATGCGCTGGGCGAGGAACAGCCCGGCGAGCGCGACGGCGGTCGCGGCCAGGATCGCCGAGCCGAGGATGGCGGTGTCGAACGTCTCCAGGGAGCGCCGCGTGTTGCCGTACGGCGACCACACGGCCATGATCTGGTCGCCCGCCGGCGCCGCGGCCCACATGACGGGCTGCCCCCGATACGTACCCACCATGCTGCCGCGTTTGCCGTCGCGCGCCAACTGGCGTAGTGGCGCGGGGAGTTCGGGCGAGTCCAGGACGGAGTTAATGCCTTCGCGGGACGTTCCGTACTCGAAGAGGTCCAGCGCGGTGTCGAGGTCCGCGCGGGTCTCCTTGCGCACCTGACCGACGGTCTGATGGGCCACGGCGTTGTGCACCAGCACCCCGAGCACGGCGGCGACCGCACAGCACACCGCCGTCACGGTCAACGCGATCTTCCAGCGAAGGGAGACCGCGGCACGGCGGACATCGAGGCGGCGCGGGGGCCGGAAGCGGCGCGGGAGCTGGAAGCGGTGTGGGGGGTCGGGGGTGTGTCCGGGGTCGGGGGTGTGCCCAGGGCCGGGGGTGTGTCCGGGGCCGGGGTGTTGCGGGGGCCCGGTGTGACGGGGGTGGCCTGTCGGGTCCGTGCGGTCGTCGTCCGCACGGCCTATTCGGTCCGTGCGGTCCGTGCGGTCCGTGCGGCCGGTGTGGTCCGTCCGCTTTCGCCATTTGGGGAGTCTCACCGGGGGGCTCCGCGAGGCGACTCCGGATCTTGGGGTGGGGGTGGCGGTGGGGAGGGTGGGGGCGGGGAGGGAGGGGAGGGAGGGCCCGGGGCAGGAGTCGCCGGAGCCGGAGTAGCCGGAGCAGAAGTACCCGACCCACCCCCTCCACTATGGGCCGGTTGGGGTTTGCGGGCCTCGTCGAGGGTGAGGTCCCACAGGGTCATCTGGCCGTCGTCCCAGAGGTAGTCGGTGACGCTGACGTAGCGCGGGTCCTTGGTCGGTTCGCGCACGGCGAGGTGTCCGGCTGCCAGTTCGACGCCTGCCAGGACCCCGCGCAGGGCCAGCACACGGGTCACGACCTGGTGGCGGACGCTGTAGACGCGCAGTTCGCTGGTCCGGCTGTCGACGTCCACGGCCATGATCAGGTCGGGTTTGCCGTCGTCGGTGAGGTCGTGCAGCACGGGCCTGCGGACGGATTTCGGGTTCGGCGGCGGACGCCCGTCGTCGGTCAGGTCGGCGTCGAGGACGGTGAGCGGGTCGGCGTCGGCCATGCTGCCGCTCCGGATGTGCGGGACGCCCGGCACCGCCTTGAGGACGGCCGGATTCTCGTCCCGCCCGAGGGGTGCGGGCGAGTGACCGGCCCACAGGGCGAGCGGCGCCTTCACATCCCTGGCCTGCCCGTCGCTCTGCAGCCCCTCCAGCCCCGCGCACCCCACCACGAGGGCGAGCGGGGCCAGCGCCGCGAGGGTCAACGCCGCCCGTTGCCGCATGCGGTCACCGCCCTCCCCGGGGTGTGGAGCCGGGCGGCGTCGCACCGGGCGCGTACGGCGCACCGTCGGCGGGCCGTACGCGGGTGGCGAAGGGCGCGAGCGGCGGCGCGCGCCCACCGGCCGCGCACCGACAACCCCCGTGCCGCACAGCCGCTCACCAACAAGCCCTGCACCACAAGGCCCCGCGCCCACCATTCACACGCCCACGGCCCACGCGCCCCCGGGGCCGCCACCCCGGACGCTCGAAAACCGCAGGCCACCGGCCGGTACGCCCCGCGTACCCGAGTGCCCGCACGACCTTCCCCATACCGGTACATAGCTTGACCAAGCTACCCAAGATGGCGGCGGGAGGAAGGTTCAGGAGGGCCATTCCGTGACGGGACCGCACCAAGAGATCTTGGTGACTGTTACACGATGGAGGGATCGCCGTGAAGATCTCTCCGTAGCGTTGCCCCTGTTAGTTCGGCCGTGGCTGCCACCGTCATTCGGTGCGGCGGCCCCGCACACAGCTTCCGGCGGACCCGGTCCGCCCACGACGAGGAGTACCCCCATGCCGGCCCAGCGCCGCTCCGTGATCCGTACCGCCGCCGTCGCCACCGGTGCGCTCGCACTCCTGCTGCTGCCCACGGGTGCCGCCTTCGCGGCCGATTCGACCGCGCCGACCGGCAGCCGTACGTCGATCATGCTCCCGGACAACGGACTGGCCGGGCTGGCAGAGAAGGCCGGACACCTGCCCGCGGCCGGACTGCTCGGCGGCGTGGGCGCGCTGGGTGCCACGGCGGTGGGCCTGTCGGTGCGGCGGCGACGCCCCGCGACGGGCCGGACGGCGACGGCGGCGCATCGGCCGGAGTGAGCCGTCGGCGACGACGGTGCGTCAGCCGGAGTGAGCCGTCGGCGACGGCAGGTTCGACGGTGCGGCCGGGCGGGGAAACCCTCCCGGCCTTTTCCAGCTCACGGCCCGCTCCCCCGTGCCGTGAACACAAACCGGTTCCCCAGGGCCAACGGCCCCATCCCCCACCTCAACCCCTCATCCGTCCCGCATCACCCGCCCCCCATCACCTCACCCATCCCCCGTCACCGCATCCATCCCCCATCACCGCATCCGCCCCGCACACCCACCGCTCCCCTTCCGCGCATACACCGCCACCCGGGCGCCGTGTACCTCCCTGCTGTGGCAGAGGACGAACGCGTGGCGCAGCGTGGTGCGTTTGGCGATTTCCTGGTCGTTGGTGTCGGTCGGCTGGCCGTGCGGGTCGCCGACGACGACGAGGTGGCGGGTGGCGAGCATCCGGTCGCTGATGGTGTCGCCGGAGCGTTCGGTGCCGTAGAGGGTGTGGGAGGCCACCGGGCTGCGGTCCAGGGCGAGGTCGCGCAGCCCCTGGTAGGCGTCCGGGTGGGCGGCCACCCAGATGCGGCGCCGGGCCGGTGTGAACAGCAAGCCGTCGCCGGGCGCGGCCAGTTCCTGTACGGCGCGGGCGACGGCGGTGGCGTCGTCGACCCGGCTGTCCGGGCTGCGCAGGTGGACATCGACGGGCAGCAGCACCGCGAGGACCAGGGCCGCCACCAGGGTTCTGGCCAGCCGCCGGCCGCGGGTCTGGCCCTGTTCGCCGGGCGGGCGCAGCAGCCGGGCGAGGGCGGCGCCGGCCAGCAGGGCGAAGCCGGCGACGTAGTAGAGGACGTAGCGGTCGACGTAGGCGGGTTCGGCGTGGGAGAGGAGGAACAGGAGGAGGGTGGGGAGGAGGAGCAGGGGGAGGCCGATGGCGCGCAGTCCGATGGGGCCGCGGGAGCGCACCGCCACACGCGAGCAGCCGATGCCGGCGACCGCGAGGACGGCGAAGGTGAGCAGCTGGACGGGGTCGGGCCACATCAGCCAACTGATCTGTGCCGTCTGCCGGGTGCTGAAGACGGCGAGCGGCGCCAGCCCGGCGAGCACGGCGAAGGCGGCGTACGCCCAGGTCCGCAGGGTGCGGCGGGGCAGCCGGCCGAGGATGAGGGCGACGCCGTGCACGGGCAGCACCAGGGAGGCGAACTCGTGCAGCAGGCAGGCGCACAGCATCAGGGCCGCGTAGCCGGTCCACAGCAGCCGGTGCGGCCTGCCGGGTGTGCGCCGCGCCTCGCCGGCCGCCCGCACCAGCAGGTAGGTCGCCCAGACGACCAGTGCGCAGACCATCGCGTAGGAGCGGCCCTCCTGCGCGTACTGCTGCACGACCGGGATCAGCGCGAAGACGGCTCCGGCGGCCAGTCCCGCCCGGCGGCCGACCAGCCGCTGCCCCAGGAGGGCGACGCCGGCCGCGGCGGCGGTCATGGCGGCGACGGAGGGCAGCCGTAGCCCGATCACGTCCTGGCCGAGCGTGTCGCCGACGGCGCCGCCGAACGCCGTGCCGAGGAGTCCGTCCGGCCCGAGGGTCGCGTCGAAGACGGCGAACCAGGCGTGCATCAGGGCGTAGTAGAGGCCGTGGACGACGTCGACGTGTTGCAACGTGGCCCAGAGGTCGGCCGGGCTGCGGTGCGCCATGTCGAAGGTGACGACCTCGTCCCGCCACATGGCGCCGTCGCGGCGGATGCCCCACATGCCCAGGACGAGCATCAGGGTGGCGGGGACCAGCGCCACGGCGCTCCGTACCGCCGGTGCCGCTCGTGCGGGCGAGCCGTCGGATACGTGGGGCTGCTGGGCTTGCGTGACGTCGATGACGGACTCCGGGCACGTACGGACGCATTGCCTGGGGAACTGAGGAGCGGGCGGGGCCGCGTAACTGCGGGGCGCGGAGGGCTGGTTGGGCCTGCCGGGCGGAGCGGGCGGGGCCCGGTCGGTGTGGACCGGGCCCCGCTGCGCTCACCCGATCCGGGTCAGCTTCGCGCCGAACGTCGGCTCGGTCAGGTCCTGCTGGAGCGCGACCGGCACCTTCTGTTCGCTGGAGCCGCTGCCGACGGTCAGGACGCCGACCTTCGTTCCGGCCTTCGCGGCGTGCGGGATGGTCTTGCCGCCGTCGCCGATGGAGAAGGACGCCTTCATGCCGGGCCAGCCGACGGCGGTGAGGTCCTTGGTCGCGACGACCGGGGTCTCGCTGCCGAGGCCGTCATCGACGTAGCCGACGACCTGTCCCTTCTTCACCACGGTGTCCGAGACCAGCGCTTCCTTGGTCGCCTTGATCACCTTCGCGCTGTTGTCCAGGGCGAGCTTGAGGTGGGCGTTGGGGTCGGAGCTGCTGGTGCGCTGGTCCATCGTCACGCCGAGCAGCAGCTGGTCCTTGTCGCCGACGGTGTGGTACGCCGCCCACATGAACGCGCCGCCGGCCGGCGTGCTCGAACCGGTCTTGATGCCGCGCACGGCGGGCGCCATCGTCGTGAGCAGGCTGTTGTTGTTGAAGAGCCGCTCGGGCAGGCCCTCGATCTGGACGTTCTCGGTGGCGACGACGGCGCGGAAGGCCGCGTTCTTCATCACCTCGCCCGCCAGCTTGAGTTGGTCGACGGCGGTGCTCACGGTCGACTTGTCCAGGCCGCTGGGGTCGGTGTACGTCGTCTTGGACATGCCGAGCTTCTGGGCAGCCGCATTCATCTTCTTCACGAACGCGGCCTCGCTGCCGGAGTCCCAACGGGCCAGCTGGCGGGCGGCGTTGTTGCCCGAGGGGATCATCAGCATCTGGAGCATCTGGTTCTCGTTGAACTTCTGCCCCTCCTTGAGCGGCACCCGCGACTCGTCCTTCTTCTTCGAGTCGGCTTCCGCCTGGGCGTCGATGGTGATCGTCTCGCCCTTGTCGGTCTTGTCCTTCAGCGGGTGGTCGCGCAGGATCACGTACGCCGTCATCACCTTGGCGACACTCGCCGTCGGCACCGGCTTCTCCTGACCCGACGTCCCCAGGCTGCCCACGCCCACGACCTCGGCCGCCGACTGCCCCTGGTCGGGCCACGGCATGGCGAACTTGCCGCCCTTGAACGTGAATGAGGTCGACGAGCCGACGGCGAGCGTCGGGGTCGGCAGCGTCCGCACGGACTGGACGACCACGAAGATGATCGCCAGCAGGATGACCAGCGGCGTCCAGATCTTGAACCGGCGCACGACCGTACGGAACGTGGTCTCGGGCGGCGGCGGGGTGTTGGTGAGCTGCGCGAGCAGGTCGAGCGGGGGCAGCGGCTCCTGGCGGGTCCGCTCGGCTTCGGGGACGCCGGCGGCGCCGGGCTGCGGCTGCCGGGCGTCGGTCGCGCCGGTGGCGGCAGCGGTGGCTCCGGTGGCGGCCGGCTGCGCACCGGCCTTCTCCGGGGCGGACTTCGCCTTCTCCGGGGCGGCGGGAGTCTCCCCTGCGGTCTTTTCTGCTGCCTTGTCTGCGGGCTTGTCTGCGATCTTGCCGTCGGCCGTCTTGCCGATCGACTTCTCGGCGCCGATGTCGTCCGACTTCAGCGCGATGAACTGGCTGGTGCGCTCGGCGTCCTTCTCGGCTGCGTTGCCGGGCTCCTTCTCGGACGTGGCGGGCTTGGCGTCGGCCTTGGCGTCGGCCTTGCTGCCGACGGACGCCGTGGCGGCACCCTTGCCCTCGCCCTTGTCCGCCTCAGCCTTGTCCGCCTCAGCCTTGTCCGCCTTACCGTCGGCTGCCTTGCCGTCACCCGACTTGGCATCCGACTCGGCATCCGCCTTGGCCGCAGGCTTGCCCGCGAGCTTCTCCGGCGGGGTGATCTTGAAGACGGCGGTGGCCTGGTCGACCGGCTCGGCCGGAACCTCATCCGGACCGCTCCCGCCGTCCGGCTCACTGCCGCCGCTCTCCCCCTCCCCCTTCTTCTTCCCCTTACCGGCGTCCTTCTCCTCGCCCTTGCCCTGCGACGCGCCCTTGTCCTGCGTCTTGTCCTGCGCCTTGTCCTGCGCCTTGCCCTTGGGCTTCGCGACGGCAAATGCACGCGTGGCGTCGTCGACCGGCGCTTCCCCCTCGCCGGGCTTCGCGTCCAGGTTCTTGAACACCGCCGTCGGCCGGTCCACGACCTCGGCTGCGGCCTCGGCTCCGGACTCCGGCTCGGCGTCGCCCTTCGCCGCGGACCCGGCACGCTCGGCCGCCGGACGCTCCGACTTCGGGCTCCCGGACTTCGGCCGCCCGGCCTTCGCCCCGGCCGCACCCTCACCCTTGACCCCCGCGTCGGCAGCGGTCGCGGCATCGCCCTTCACGTCACCGCTCGCCTCACCGTCCGCAGCGCCGTCCGCCGCCTTTGCTCCCGGCTTTGCGGCGGCAGCCTCCGTATCGCGGTCGGGGCGCTCGTCGCCCGCTTCGGAACGGTCGGCATCGGAGGATGCGTCATCGGATTCGTCGGATTCGTCCTTGCCGGCGACCCACGCGGCCACGACGTCCCGCAGCCGGTCGGCGCCGCCCTCACCGGCCGCCTCATCCGCAGCGTCCCCGGAAGCCTCAGGCGCCTCAGACGTCTCAGACGCCTCGGTGGCCTCCGAAGTCCCCGGCGTCCCGGACGTCTCGGCGGGCGCCGCACCGGACGCCTCAGCGCCCTCAGAGGCACCACCGGCCCCGTCGGCCCCGTCCGGCGTCTCCACCGACTTCTCCGACTCCCCCGCCGACTCCTCCGGCTCCTCCGGCTTCCCCGGCTTCTTCGCCGGTTCGTCCGGCTCCCCACGGAAGACGGTCAGGCGCGGATCGCTTCCGCTCCGCGCCGTCTCCCCCGACGACTGCTTCTTGTCCGACTTGTCGGGGGACTCGCCCGCCACCGATGTCTCCTTCGTACGTCGCACTGCTGCCTGGCCCAGTGTTCCCAAGTGTCCTGTGTCCGCGGAGGCGCTACCGTGCCGCCACGCGTCCCACCCGCCGCCGCACCCCACGGAAGGTGCCGCCGACGTGCTAGACGAGAACGACATACCTACCGGTTCCCTCTCGAACCCCCCACGCACTCTCGACAGATGAATGTGAGAGGGGTCACCCTGTCATTCATCCACGCGGGGAGGCATGGATGGGCAGGAGCCGTAGAACAATTCCGGAGGAGCTTCTGCTGCTCGCTTTGGACCCGACCACGGGCACCACAGCGCAGCCGCAGTCGCTCGACCTCGGCCTGGCCGGGGCCCAGCTAGTAGAGCTGGCTCTGGCAGGACGGATAGCCCCAGACGGGGATCGTATCGCCGTGGTGATGCCACGGCCGACCGGAGATCCGACTCTGGACTCCGCGCTCGAACTGCTGCGCCGACGCGGCAGCCCGGTGCGCGCGGTCCACTGGATCGGCGGGCCCCGCCTGGGGCTGCGCCAGACGTATCTCTCGCATCTCGAACGCTGCGGCATGGTCCACGCCGTGGAGGGCCAGATGTGCGGGGTACTGCCGACGACGCGCTACCAAGCGACGGAGACGGCCATCAGCCGGGAAATCAGGGCCCGGCTGGACAACGCGATCCGCACCGGCGTACCGCCGGACCCGCGGACCGCGGCGCTTGCCGCACTGGCCCACGCGGTCGGACTCGGCAAGCATCTCTACCCCGGGAACGAAGGGCGTTCATCGCGCTCCAGGCTCCGGGATCTGATCCGTCACGATCCGATGGGCGGCCTGGTCGCGCACGCCGTGATGGACGTGCAGAACGGTGTGGCGGCCCCACCACGGCGCCCTTCGGCCCCGGGTTCGGCAGCGGGCGCGGGCCACGGCCCGGCGCGACAGCCGGCCCGTGCCGCGGCGGAGCCGTCCGGTGTGCCCGGCCAGTCCCGGCACGGGCACGGACACGGGAGCATGGCCCGGGTCGGCGCGAGGTGAACCACACCGGCGCACGGTGAACCGCGCAGGCGCACGCTGAGCCTGCGCGCCGGGCCGTGACGGCGCACCACCGCGACACCTCAGCACCGTCCCCCACCGGCCCGTTCGGGAGCCGCAGCAAGCGCGGGGTGGCGTATCGGCCGTCGTTCAGAGCGGCGGATACGCCACCCCGCGCGCATGCGTGCTCGCCTTCTGTGTCCATTTCACTGCGCGGCGTCGGCTTCGGGTGGCACTCTGCTGAACAGAACACCACAGCAGTACGGACCCGGAGGTGCACGTTCCCGTGGCGTCCCATGTCAACCCCACCGTCAGACGACGCCGGTTGGGCCAGGAGCTGCGCAGGCTCCGGGAGCTCAAGGGCATGACGGCGGAGCAGGTGGCCGAGCATCTGCTCGTCTCCCAGTCGAAGATCAGCCGGCTGGAGAACGGCCGCCGCAGCATCAGCCAGCGTGACGTCCGCGACCTGTGCGGCGTCTATGAGGTGGACGATCACCGCATAGTCGAATCGCTGATGCAGATGGCCAAGGACTCGCGCCAGCAAGGCTGGTGGCACGCGTTCGGCGACATCCCGTACAGCGTCTACATCGGTCTGGAGACCGAGGCGGCCTCGCTGCGGGTCTACGAGTCGCTGCTGGTTCCCGGTCTGCTCCAGACGCCGAACTACGCCGAGGCGGTCATCCCCGGCGCGGTTCCCGAGCTGGCGGCCGACCAGTTGGAGAAGCGCATCCAGGTGCGGCTGCGACGCCAGGAGCGGGTCAACGACCGGGAGAAGCCGCTGCGGCTGTGGGTGGTGCTGGACGAGAGCGCGCTGCGGCGGGTGGTGGGCAGCCACCTGATCATGCGCGAGCAGCTGGAGCATCTGGTCGAGGTGAGCCATATGCCGCATGTGACGGTGCAGGTGCTGCCGTACGACACCGGGGCGCACGCCGGGATGTCGGGCACGTTCTCGATTCTCGAATTCGACGATGCCGCCGATTCGAGCGTGGTCTACATCGAGGGCGTCACGAGCGACCTGTATCTGGAGAAGACCAACGACGTCAACAAGTACACGATCATGTACGAGCATTTGCGGGCGCAGGCGCTGAGCGCCGAGCAGAGCCGCGAGTTCATCGCGGTGGCCGCCAAGCGGCACGCGGACGCCTCGAACTGACCTGACGGGGCTGCGCGTTCGCGGCGGGCGGGCCAGGCGGGCCAGGCGGGCCAGGGCCGGAATCAGCACTTCCGGTAGAAAGTTCCGCACGGTACACCTGGCCCGCCCGGCGCGAAAAGAGATCACGGTATATACCGTTCGGACGGGTGAACTCCCCCTGCCGCAGGCGATGTTGGCGCGTAGCGTCAGCACTACCGAATCCGCGGCAACTCAGAGTGAGTCGGAGTGAACATGGATATGCAGCCCAATTCCGCATTCTCCTGGACGAAGTCCTCGTACTCGGGCGGTAACGGCGCCTGCGTCGAAATCGCCGTGCCGACCGCCGAAGCCATGGCGGTCCGCGACTCGAAGGACCCCGAAGGCCCGCGCCTCACCTTCGACAACTCCGCCTGGAACACCTTCGTTTCGGACGTTGCCGGTGGCACGTTCGACCTGGCCTGATCCGGACACCACCGCAGCATCGCAGTACCGCAGAAACGGGCCCTCTCGACTGGATCGCCGTCCCGGCCGAGGGGGCTCGCCCCTGTCCGCTCAGCGCAGTTCGGACACATACCGGTCGGTCCCGGGGACGGTCGGGATGAAGGGCGCCACCAACTCGACCCGCCCTCTCCCGGACGCGGCGACCTCCGCGCCCAGACCGGCGAAGCCGTCGTCCCAGATCTGCCGCGGGTCCTCCTGGAGGAACCACAGCAGGGTCAGCCGGGTGTCGACACCCTCGACCTGCCGTACGTACGCCATCCGGTCGGCGGGCAGCGGCGTCGGCCGGAAGACGGTGACCATCGCCGCCGCCGAGCCCGCGAGCCGCCGCGGCAGATGGCTCTCCCGCAGCCACGCCAGCAACTCGGCCCGCCGCTCGGGCCCGTCCGCGTCGATCACCTCCAGGACAAGCCCGGCGTACGGGTGGTCCAGCGCGTGGAAGTCCCGCGGGCCCGCCGCGCCGTCCCGGTAGACCGTCGCCTCGTGGTCCTGGAAGGCCGTGAAGATGTGCGTACGGGCCTGGTGGACGCGGTCATCGCGGTTCAGGCGGGTGTTGATGCCGACGGTCCAGCGCATGTGGTCGTCGTAGCGCCCCTCGGTGATCCAGTAGGTGGTCAGGTAGCAGCCGGCCGTGACGGGGCGGGCGACGGCCGAGTCCTGCGGGTAGCGCAGCAGTTGCAGGTCGCGGGTGGCGACCCAGCGGCGGCCCGCGAAGAGCCACGGCATCGCCATCGCGCCGGCGATGTAGTGGTCGTCCTCGTACCAGCGGTTGTAGGCGCGCTCCTGGCCCGGATGCGGTTCGACCATGGTGATCAGCGCATGGCCGGGGCGCACGCCGTAGGGGCCGACGGCGGCCAGTTCGCCGTAGGTCTCGCTGCGGGTGGCCCCGTCCGGGTCCGGTGCGGCGTCGCGGAGGTTCCCGTTTCCGGTCATGACGACAGGTGTAGCTGACGTAGCGTCAGAAGGGGAGGGGTGGGGCGGACGCTCACCATGCGGGCGCCCCTGCGTGCGCGGGGATCGGCGCTTAGGGTCTGCGTCATCTGAAGCCAGCCGCGCAGGAGCGATGGGAGTCGTCATGACGGACAACCGCCCGACCCAGGGTTCTACCCCCGCCCCCGGCCTCGCCGCGCGGGCGGCGCGGACCGGCAGTTCGCCCGTGCGCGACATCCTGGCGCTCACCGCGCGCCCCGAGGTCATCTCGTTCGCCGGCGGGCTGCCCGCGCCCGAGCTGTTCGACGCCGCGGGGATAGCCGCCGCCTTCCAGCACGTACTGGCCGAGCAGCCGCAGCGCGCCCTCCAGTACTCGCCGACCGACGGCGATCCCAGCCTGCGCGCCGCGATCGCGGCGCGCACCACCGCGCGGGGGCTGCCGACGGACGCCGGCGACCTGCTGGTGACCACCGGTTCCCAGCAGGGGCTCTCGCTGCTGGCGACGGCCCTCCTGGAGCCGGGCGACGTGGTGCTCGTCGAGGATCCCTGCTACCTGGCCGCGCTCCAGATCTTCTCGCTCGCGGGCGCCCGGGTGGTGCCGGTGCCCACCGACGACGAGGGGCTCGATCCGGCGGCGCTGGACGAGATCGCCGCGCGCGAGAACCCCAAGCTGCTGTACCTCGTGCCGACCTTCCAGAACCCGACCGGCCGGACCCTGTCCGCCGGGCGCCGGGCCGCGGTGGCCTCCGTCGCGGCGCGTCGGGGGCTGTGGATCGTGGAGGACGACCCGTACAGCGAGCTGCGGTTCGACGGCGAGGCGGTGCCGTGGGTCGCGTCCTTCCCCGGCGCCGAGGACCGCACCGCGCTGCTCGGTTCGTTCTCCAAGGTGATGGCGCCCGGCCTGCGCCTCGGCTGGCTGCGCGCGCCCGCCGCCCTGCGGCCCGCCTGCGTCATCGCCAAACAGGCCGCCGATCTGCACACCTCGACCGTCGATCAGGCGGCTGCCGCACGGTACTTGGCGACCGCGGACCTCGACGGCCACCTGGCGCGGGTGCGCGGCGCGTACCGGGCGCGGCGGGACGCGCTGCTCGGCGGTCTCGGCGCGGCGCTGCCCGCGGGCTCGCGCTGGAACCACCCGGCGGGCGGGATGTTCGTGTGGGCGACGCTGCCGGGCGGGTACGACGCGGGCGCGCTGCTGCCCGATGTGGTGCGCCACGACGTCGCGTACGTCCCGGGTGCGCCGTTCTACGCGGGCCCGCCGGACCGCTCGGCCGTCCGGCTGTCGTTCGTGACGCACTCCCCCGACGAGATCCGCGAGGGCCTGGACCGGCTGGGCACGGCGCTGCGCGGGGCCCGCCCGGCGGGCTGAGGAGGGCGGGGCGCGGCCCGCTCCGCCGCACCCGGGAGAGCGCCAACTGCGGTACGTTGTGCGCCCCTTGGTCCTCCACGCGCCTCTTCCGGGCGGGGAATGCGCCTTCCGGTGGGGCCCGGGTGTGCCGGACAATGGGCGCACCCGGGGCCTCTCCAGGAGGCCGCACTCCCAGGAGGCCGGATGGGCACGTCCGCGGACGACCCGGCGCAGCGCCGGGCGGACGACGAACCGATCAACGCCACGGATCACACCACCCCTGACGCCGACGGACCCGGCGCCCCCGAGGGCGGCGGCTCGCTCGGACACCGCACCTGGACCCGGATACGGGCCGTGGGCCACTGGCTGCGCACGCATGCGCGGCACACCCTGGTGGTGGGGGTGGTGACCGCCGTCGTCGGCGCGCTCGCCCCCATCGTGCTCCCCCCGCTCTTCACCGACCCGCCGCCCGCCTGCCCCGGTGCCGGCTGCGACGGCAAGAGCCCCAAGGGGCAGTGCTCGGCCGACGCCACCACCTGGACGCCGACGGACGGCAATCCGGTGAAGCTGCACCTGCGGTACAGCCCGGCCTGCGGGGCGGTCTGGGGCCGGATCATCAACGGCGAGCCGGGCGACATGGTGACCATCCAGGTGACCGGCGGCTCGTCGCGCAGCGCCTCCATCGACTACAACCACGACAAGTTCACGGACATGGCGACGGTCGGCAAGACCTTCCGCGTCCGGCTCTGCGCGGTGCCGTCGACGAGTCCGAACCGCACCGGCAAGTGGGTGCGGTACTGCTACTGGGCGACGGAGCACTCCACCTGGGAGTGACCCCGCGGCGTCCGCCTCTCTGGCCATTCCCGCTCCACGCACCTATTCTGACGCCCCGTCAGTCAAGGGCCGGCCAGGAGGCGCACATGCTGCTGCGGGACAAGACCGTCGTCGTCTCGGGTGTCGGGACGGGACTCGGCCACCAGGTGGCGGCGGCCTGTGTGCGGGACGGCGCGCGGGTGGTCATGGGCGCCCGCACGGAGGCGAAGCTCGCCGGGTCGGCGGCGCTGATCGACCCTTCGGGCACCCGGACGGCGTGGCGGGTGACGGACATCGGGGACGAGGCGCGGTGCGCGGAGCTGGCGGCGCTCGCCGTGGAGCGGTTCGGCGGCATCGACGCGGTGATCCATGTGGCGGCGCTGGACACGCACTTCGGGGGCCTGCGGGACGCGGACTTCGAGGCGTGGGGCCGGGTCGTGGACACCAATCTGTTCGGCACGCTGCGGATGACCCGCGCCTGCCTGCCGGGCCTCATGGCGCGGGGCGGCGGGTCGGTCGTGATGATCGGCACCCAGTCGTCGCTCGCCGCCCCCTCCCAGGTGCGGCAGACCGCCTACGCCGCGTCCAAGGGCGGTCTGGTCTCGGCCATGTACGCGCTGGCGCGGGAGCTGGGTCCGGACCGCATCCGGGTCAACACGGTGCAGCCGGGCTGGATGTGGGGCCCTCCGGTCGAGGCGTACGTCCGGCACACCGCGGCGGCCGACGGGGTGCCGGAGTCCGAGGTACTGGGGCGGCTCACCGAGCGGATGGCGCTGCCCGAACTCGCGACGGACGCGGACGTGGCGGACACCGCGGTCTTCCTGGCGTCCGACCGGGCGCGCGCCATCACCGGCCAGTCGTTGCTGGTCAACGCGGGCGAGCTGATGCGGTAGCGGTCGGCCGCGCACCGGCGTGCGACGGCCGCTCCCTTCCCCCTTTCCTGCCCCCCACGCGCGCCCTGCGCAGGGATCCCGCTCCCGTGCGGCGTACGCGTGGTGGGGGTGGCTGCTGGGTGTTCGGGCTCGTGGCGCCCGGCGAAGTGTCCGCACATCGTGGGTGCGGCGTCCGGGACGGGACAACGGCCCGTGGGGTCAAGAGACGGCAAAATCGTTCGCTTTGCTGATCCTGGTTCATATCCATGACCCTGCGTCCCCTTGACCGGCCCGCGCGGCGGACGGTTCAATCCCCGAAGTCCCCACTCCCGCACGGGGATACCGCCCCGCAGGACGTCACGGCGAAGTGATCCACGTTCACAAGGCGGACCCCTGGAGGGGGCATGAACAGTCTCGACTGGGCCGTGCTCATCGGCTACTTCGGCGTCATGGTCGCGATCGGCGTGTGGTCGCACAAGCGCGTCGACGACGTCAGCGACTTCTTCACCGCCGGCGGCAAGATGCCGTGGTGGCTGTCCGGCATCTCCCACCACATGTCCGGCTACAGCGCGGTGATGTTCACCGGTTACGCCGGCATCTCCTACCAGTACGGCATCACCTCCTACGTCACCTGGTCCTTCCCCATCGCCATCGGCATCGCCATCGGTGCCCAGTTGTTCGCCGGGCGGCTCAACCGGCTGCGGTCACGACTGCACGTGGCCTCGCCGCTGGAATACCTCAAGAGCCGCTACAACCTGCCCACGCAGCAGGCGCTCGCCTGGTCGGGCGTGCTGCTGAAGATCGTGGACGTCGGCGCCAAGTGGGCGGCCATCGCCACCCTGTTGTCCGTGTTCACCGGCATGTCCCTCAATCAGGGCATCCTCATCACGGGCGTGATCACCGGCATCTACTGCACCGTCGGCGGCCTGTGGGCGGACGCGCTCACCGAACTGGGCCAGTTCGTCATCCAGTTGCTGGCCGGCGTCGCGATGCTGGTCACCGTCATGGGCGAACTGGGCGGCTTCAGCTCGCTGTGGACCGTGTGGGACAGACTGCCGGCCGGCCACACCGAGCCCACCGTCGGCCCGTACACGCTGACCTTCCTGCTGGCCTACCTCTTCATCAAGACCTTCGAGTACAGCGGCGGCATGTGGAACCAGGCCCAGCGCTACATGGCCACCCGCGACGCCCGGCAGGCCAGGCGCTCGGCCCGGCTCTCGGCGGCGCTGTGGTTCGTCTGGCCCGCGGTCCTCTTCTTCCCCATGTGGGTCGCCCCGCTGCTGGTCAAGGCCGAGAAGCCGGACGCGTCCGACGCGTACGCGCTGCTGACCGAACGGCTGCTGCCGCACGGCCTGCTGGGGCTCGTCGTGGTCGGCTTCTTCTCGCACACGATGGCCATGTGCTCATCCGACGCCAACGCCATCTCCGCGGTCTTCACCCGCGACATCGCGCCCGCCCTGCCCAAGATCGGCGAGCGGGCCCGCGGGTGGTCCCACCGGGCCGGACTGCTGGCCGCGCGGCTGTCGACGGTCGCGTTCCTGGCGCTGTCCATGGCCATAGCGACGCAGGTCAACTCGCCGACGTTCAAGGACATCATCACCGTCGTCATCAAGTGGGTCGCCGGTCTCGTCGGGCCGATCTCCATCCCGTTCCTGCTCGGGATGTTGCGGGCCTGCCGCAGGTCGGGGCCGACCGCCGCGCTGGTCTCCTGGGCGGCAGGACTCTTCGCCTTCTGGCTGACGAACTACGGGATGAGCGGGCTCCAGCTCCAGATCCAGATCGTCGCGCCGGTCGCCACCTCGCTGGTCCTGTACCTCCTCATCGGCCTGCTCAAGCCCGAGGACACACCGGAACGGGACGCGGTGCTGGCCCGCATCAACTCCGACGACGACGGGGAAGGCGCGGGCGGGGCGGCGCTGCCGGTCCCCGGGCAGGGGGCCGCGGGGGACGAGGACGGGGTGCCACGGTCCGTCTGATGGCGGCGGGCGCGGCGCCCGGCCACGGCTACGCGCGCGGGTAGCGGGCGAGCCAGCCGGGCGCCGAGCCCGCGGGCCCGTGCAGGGCGGGCCCCTGGGTCATCTCCAGGGCGAAGTCGTCGGCGAGCTGGAGGATCGTGTCGCGGCCCTCCAGCTCGACCAGCCACACCGGCGGCAGGGCCGTCTCGCCGTGCAGCGTGCCGAGGATGTTGCCGCAGATCGCGCCGGTCGAGTCGCTGTCGCCGCCGTGGTTGACGGCCAGCAGCAGGCCGTGCCTGATGTCCTCGGCCACCAGCGCGCAGTAGACGCCGATCGACAGCGCCTCATCGGCCGTCCAGCCCTCGCCCAGCGACTCCACCCTGGCCGGTGTCGGCATGCCCTGCCGTACGGCGCCCAGCGCCCGCTTGAGCGCGTCGGTGGTCTCCTCGTGGCCGGGACGGGTGCCCAGATGCACCAGGGCCTTCTGCACGGCGCTGTCGAGGTCGTCGCCGCGGGCCAGCGCGTGGCTGATCACCGCGAAGGCGCCGGCCGCCAGATAGCCGGTGGGGTGGCCGTGGGTCTGCGCCGCGCACTCGACGGCGAGCTGGAAGACCAGCTGCGGCTCCCAGCCCACCAGCAGGCCGAACGGCGCGGAGCGCATCACGGCGCCGCAGCCCTTGGATTCGGGGTTCTTGGGCTTGTCGAGGGTGCCCATGACGTCGTCGCCGAGGCCGCTGAGGCAGGCACGGCCCGGTGCCCGGCGCGCGTACAGCCACTCCTCGCGGGCCAGCCAGCCGTCCTCCTCCTTGCGCTCGTCCGGGCCCCAGTCGCGCTGGGTGGCCGCCCACCGCAGATAGGCGCGGTGCACGTCGGTGGGCGGATGCCAGGCGCCGGTGTCCCGGCGCACCTGGGCCCGGATCAGGCCGTCGACGGTGAACAGCGTCATCTGGGTGTCGTCGGTGACCGCGCCGCGCCGCCCGAAGGCCGGGACGAAGTCCGTGACACCCTCCTGGCCGTGTGCCTCCCGGATCGCGTCCAGCGCGTCGAATTCGATTCCCGCGCCGAGTGCGTCGCCGATCGCGCCGCCGAGCAGACAGCCGCGTACCCGGCTGCGGAAGTCCTGCTGCTCGGCGCGGCCCCAGATGGCGGTATTGCCTGCCGCTGCGTTCACTGCGTGTCCCTCCCGAAGCCCCACGTCGCCCGTCCTGGGCGTACGGGCCCTCTGGCGCAGCACTGTAATCGACCGGGAATGATCGTCTCCGGGGCAGGAACATAATGCGAGGAGTCGCACATCAGATGGCTTTTGACCGGGCAGATCACGATCGGTACGAGACGCCCGGCACCGCCCGACCACCCAGGGGAGAACCACCGATGACCATGCAGTGCGCCGTTCTCGACGACTACCAGGACATCGCCGGATCCCTGGCCGACTGGTCGGTCCTGGACGGCTCCGTGGACGTCCGTACGCTGCACACGCCCTTCCACTCCGAGGACGCGGTGGCCGCGGCCATCGGCGACTGCGAGATCGTGGTGGCGATGCGCGAGCGCACCCCGTTCCCCGCCTCGCTGCTCGCCCGGCTCCCCCGGCTGCGGCTGCTGATCACCTCCGGGATGCGCAACGCCGCCATCGACCTCGACGCGGCGGCCCGGCACGGCGTCACCGTCTGCGGCACGGCCAGCAACAGCCAGCCGCCTGCCGAGCTGACCTGGGCGCTGCTGCTGGGGCTCGCCAGGAACGTCGTCACGGAAAGCGCCGCGATCCAGACCGGCGGCCCCTGGCAGAGCACCATCGGCGCCGATCTGCACGGCCGCACGCTCGGCCTGCTGGGGCTCGGCAAGATCGGCAGCCAGGTCGCCAGAGTCGGCCTGGCCTTCGGCATGGACGTCATCGCCTGGAGCCGGAACCTCACCGCCGAACGGGCCGCGGAACACGGCGTGCGCGCCACCGCCACCAAGGAGGAGCTGCTGGAGAGCAGCGACTTCGTCTCCGTCCACCTGGTCCTGAGCGACCGCACCCGCGGGCTGCTGGGCGCCGCCGACCTCCACCGGATGCGGCGCACCGCCTACCTGGTCAACACCTCCCGGGCGGCGATCGTCGACCGGACGGCGCTGCTGCGGGCGCTGCGCGAGAACTGGATCGCCGGCGCGGGCCTCGACGTCTTCGAGCAGGAGCCGCTGCCCGCCGACGACCCACTGCGCACCCTCCCCAACGTGCTGGCCCTGCCGCACCTCGGCTACGTCACCCGGCGCAACTACGAGGGCTATTTCCAGCAGGCCGTCGAGGACATCCAGGCGTTCCTGGCGGGCAGCCCCGTGCGCCGACTGGGCTGAACCGCGCCCGGCCGCGTTCTTCCCCACCCGACGATGCCGGGGCCGCGGGGCTGGGCATGCTCTCCCCATGTCCGAGTACGAGTGGGACCGCACCACGAGGGCCGTCGTCGCCTCCGCGCTCGCCGGTGACAGCGACGGCGCGGTGGAACTCCTCCGTCCGCTGCCGCAGCGCGATCTCTGCCACATAGCGGTCCGGCTGGCCGCCATGGCCGCCGACGCGCTGATCAGCGCGGCCCGGGACACCGGCGGCGACCGCGCCGATGCCCTGTCGCGGTGGCAGCGCTCCATCCTCAGGCACGAGGCGGAGCACGACGGCGGCGAAGGGCCGGGCGCTCCCTAGAAAGCGCCCGGCCGCTTCCAGGGCTACTCCAGGACCGGCAGCAGCTCCGGGAGATGGCCGTCGGACGACAGGGCGGCCGACTGCCGTTCCTCGGGCACCGGGCCGTAGCCGGTCGTACGGGGCCTGGCCGGGCGGCCCGCCAGGTCGGCGATGGCGATCAGGTCCTGGATGGAGCGGTAGGAGCCGTAACTGGAGCCCGCCATCCGGGAGATGGTCTCCTCCATCAGCGTCCCGCCCAGGTCGTTGGCGCCGGAGCGGAGCATCTCGGCCGCGCCTTCGGTGCCCAGCTTGACCCAGCTGGTCTGGATGTTGGGGATGTGCGGGTGGAGGAGCAGCCTGGCCATGGCCGTCACGGCGCGGTTGTCGCGGGTGGTGGGACCGGGACGGGAGATGCCCGCGAGGTAGACGGGGGCGTTGGTGTGGATGAAGGGGAGGGTGACGAACTCCGTGAATCCCTCGACACCCTTCTCCAGCGCGGACTGCTGGATCTGCGCCAGCAGCCGGAGGTGGCCGAGCCAGTGGCGGGGCTGGTCGACGTGGCCGTACATCATCGTCGATGACGAGCGGATGCCCAGCTCGTGGGCGGTCTTGATGACCTCGACCCACGTGGCGGTCGGCAGCTTGCCCTTGGTGAGGACCCAGCGGACCTCGTCGTCCAGGATCTCGGCGGCGGTGCCGGGGATGGAGTCGAGACCGGCTTCCTTGGCCGCGGTCAGCCACTCGCGGATGGACATCCCCGTACGCGTCGCGCCGTTGACGACCTCCATGGGCGAGAAGGCGTGGACGTGCATCCCCGGGACGCGTTCCTTGACGGCGCGCGCGATGTCGAAGTAGGCGGTGCCGGGCAGGTCAGGGTGGATGCCGCCCTGCATGCAGACCTCCACCGCGCCGACGTCCCACGCCTGTTCGGCGCGGTCGGCGACCTGCGAGAGGGACAGGGTGTAGGCGTCGGCGTCGGTACGGCGCTGCGCGAAGGCGCAGAAACGGCAGCCGGTGTAGCAGACGTTGGTGAAGTTGATGTTCCTGGTGACGATGTAGGTGACGTCGTCGCCGACGGTGGCGCGGCGCAGGTCGTCGGCGACGGTGCACAGCGCGTCCAGGGCCGGGCCGTCCGCGTGCAGCAGCGCCAGCGCCTCGGCGTCGGTGAGCTTGGTGGGGTCGTCGGCCGCCTGCGACAGGGCCTGGCGTACGTCGGTGTCGATGCGGGACGGGACCATCCCGGGGGCCGCGGCCTCGCGCAGCGCCTCCCAGTCGCCGTAGACCTCGTCGAAGTCGTTGCGGCGGTCGCCGGTGCGGCCCTCGGTGTCGATGGTGCGGTGCAGGTCCGTACGGCCCGTACCGGCCATCGAGAAGCCCTCGTCGGGCTCCTGCCAGGGGCGGCCCACCACGGGGGCGTCCTCGACGGCCAGGCCCGTCTCCGGGTCGGCGAGGGCCCGGACGTGCGGCAGCAGCCGGGGGTCGAGCCAGGGCTCGCCGCGCTGGAGGAACTCGGGGTAGATGGGCAGCCGTTCGCGCAGCTCGAAGCCGGCGGTGGCGCAGCGCTCGGTCAGCTCCTCGATCTGCGGCCAGGGGCGCTCGGGGTTGACGTGGTCGAGGGTCAGCGGGGAGACCCCGCCCCAGTCGTCGATTCCGGCGCCCATGAGCAGCTCGTACTCGCCGTCGACCAGATTGGGCGGCGCCTGGATGCGGGTCGAGGGGCCCATGATGTGCCGGGCCACCGCGATCGTCGCGGCCAGCTCCTCCAGTTCGGCGTCGGGCATGCCGCGCATCGCCGTGTCCGGCTTGGCGCGGAAGTTCTGCATGATCAGTTCCTGGATGCCGTGGTACGCGCGCTGGACGCGGCGCAGCGCGAACACGGACTCGGCGCGCTCCTCGTACGTCTCCCCGATGCCGATCAGCAGCCCGCTGGTGAAGGGCACGTTGGAGCGGCCGGCGTCCTCCAGGACACGCAGCCGGACGGCCGGCTCCTTGTCGGGCGAGCCGTAATGGGGACCACCGGGCTCGCTCCACAGCCGCTCGGCGGTGGTCTCCAGCATCATGCCCAGGGACGGGGCGACCGGCTTGAGCCGCTGGAAGTCCGTCCAGGACAGCACCCCGGGGTTGAGGTGCGGCAGCAGCCCCGTCTCCTCCAGGACGCGGATGGCCATGGCGCGGACGTAGGAGATCGTGTCGTCGTAGCCGTGCGCCTCCAGCCACTCGCGGGCCTCGGGCCAGCGCTCCTCGGGCTTGTCCCCGAGGGTGAACAGGGCTTCCTTGCAGCCCATTTCGGCGCCGCGGCGGGCGATGTCCAGCACCTCGTCCGGTGACATGAACATCTCGTGGCCGGCCCTGCGCAGCTTGCCGGGGACGGTGACGAAGGTGCAGTAGTGGCACTTGTCGCGGCACAGCCGCGTCAGGGGGATGAAGACACCGCGGGAGTACGTGATGACCCCGGGCCTGCCCGCGGCCTCAAGGCCGGCGTCCCGCACCCGGGCTGCGGAGGCGCACAGGTCCTTGAGGTCGTCGCCGCGGGCCTGGAGCAGCACCGCGGCCTCGCCGACGTCCAGCGCCACACCGTCGCGGGCGCGCCGCAGCGCGCGGCGCATCGCGTTCGCGGTGGGCCGCTCGGAACGGTTCGTTCCGTCGCCCGCCGACGGGTCGGCTTCTCGGTCGGATCCCTGATCAGGTGCCTGCGCGCTGGAAGTCATCCCCCGAGCATACGAGCGGCATCCGACAGCCGGACGAGCGCGCTTACAAACTTGTCAGCAACTCCTCCGAGTACTTACGCGTAATGAACTCCATGGCATGGCCGTCCGGGTCGTCGATGTACACGCCACGGCCACCGTCGAGGTGGTTGATCTCCTGCGGTCCTGCGTGCCGGGGCCCGGCCCAATAGGCCAGCTGCTGCTCCTGGATACGGCCGAATATCCCGTCGAATTCGTCCTCCGTCACCAGGAACGCGTAGTGCGTGGGCACGAATTCGCGCCCGGCGGCGACGTGCTCGGCGAAGTCGAGCACCACACCGTTGTCGAGGGTGAGGGCCGCAAACGGGCCGTACGCCTGCGGTTCGGGGGCGTCGAGCAGTTCGGCGAGGAAGCGGGCGGAGGCGAAGCGGTCGGTGCTGTGCACGATCGTGTGGTCGAGTTGCGGCATGGTCTGCTCCTTGGACCTGCGTCGTCGGCCGCGCTCTGCGGCCTGCGGTCCGCGGCCCCGCGCCGGCCGGCCCGTACCGGCCCCTGCGCGCTGCGACGGCCCGCGGTAACGACGGTACGGCGAGCGGGCGCCGCCGCGGATCGGTCTGCGGTCCCCACCTCGTGCGAGGCGCCGTACGCCGTTGGTCTTAGGGCGCCGCCCCGCTCCGCCGCCTACTCGCCGAGTGACGTGTCACAGATACTGCGCGTAGTCGTCCAGCGTGCGCAGCACCTCGGCCTCGCCTGCCGGGGGCAGTTGCAGCACCACCTCGTCGATGCCCAACTCCCGGTAGTAGGAGAGCTTCCCGGGCGTCGGGAGGACCGCGAACGGCACCACGACCGGCTCGCCCGGCCGCCCGGCGTCCGTCCAGGCGGCGCGCAGCGCGGGCAGCGTCCCGGTCAGGCCGCGCCCGCCGATCGGCAGCCAGCCGTCGGCGTAGGCGGTGACGTGCGAGAAGAGCTTGGGGCCCGCGGCGCCGCCGACCAGGATGCGGGGCGCACCGCCGCCCGGCTTGGGATGCGCGTACGACGCCCGTACGGAGCCGAACGCGCCCTCGTGGGCGGTGGGTTCCTCGGCCCACAGGGCCCGCATCAGCGCCATCCGGTCGCGCGTCAGCTCCCGCCGGGTCGACCAGGTCACCCCGTGGTCGGCGGCTTCCTCGACGTTCCAGCCGAAGCCGACACCCAGGGTGAAGCGACCGCCCGAGAGGAAGTCGAGGGTGGCGATCCGCTTGGCGAGGTCGACCGGGTCGTGCTGGGCGACGAGGGTGATGCCGGTGCCCAGGCGCAGCCGTTCGGTGACGGCGGCTGCCTGGCCGAGCGCGACGAACGGGTCGAGGGTGCGCCCGTACTCCCGCGGCAGCGGCTCGCCCATGGGCGCGGGGGTGTCCCGGCTCACCGGGATGTGGGTGTGCTCGGGGAGATAGAGGCCGTCGAAGCCGCGCTGTTCCAGCTCCTGGGCGAGCCGTACGGGCCGGATCGTCTCGTCGGTCAGGAAGATCGTGGTCGCGATCCGCATGCCGCGCGCACCTCCGCGTGAAGGGTGTGGGTGACCGCATGTTGCCCTACCGTCCACGGGTTATCCACAGCCCTTTCCCTCCGTGTCACACCCGCGTACAACAGTTTTCACGTGGGGACACACGGCGAGGTGCGGGGGCGGAAATGGAACGGCGCGAGGTACTGAAATGGCCGGCGGTTGCGGGGGCGGCGGGCGCGCTTGCGCTCGGTCCTGTGAGCTTCGCCGACGCGGCGGCGGACGCCGGGCGCGGGGCGGGTGACAGCCGGACCCGCAAGGTCAGCGGGCGGCTGCCTCCGGGCGCGCCCGACTACGTCTACGTTCCCGTCGAAGTGCCGCCCGGCGTACGGGAGATCGCCGTCTCCTACACCTACGACAGACCCGCGGTCCCGGACGGCACGGTCGGCAACGCCTGCGACATCGGCATCTTCGACGAGCGCGGTACGGCTCCGGGCGGCGCCGGGTTCCGGGGCTGGTCCGGCGGGGCACGCACGGAGTTCTTCCTGCGCGCCGACGACGCCACCCCCGGCTATCTGCCGGGCCCGGTGCGCCCCGGCCGCTGGCACATCGCCCTCGGCCCTTACACCCTCGCCCCGCAGGGCCTGGCGTACGAGATCACGGTCACGCTGCGGTACGGCCCTCCGGGGCAGACCACCGCGCTGGTGTATCCGCCCGAGCGTGCCCGGGGCCGTGGCCGTGCCTGGTACCGGGGCGACAGCCACCTGCACTCGGTGCATTCCGACGGCGGGCGCACCCCGGCCGAGATCGCCGCGCTGGCCCGCGCCGCCGGTCTCGACTTCGTCAACACCTCGGAGCACAACACCACGTCGTCGCACCGCGCCTGGGACGGTCTGTGGGGCGACGACCTGCTGATCCTCACCGGCGAAGAGATCACCACCCGCACCGGCCACGTCGTGGCCATGGGCACCGACCCCGGCGCGTTCATCGACTGGCGCTACCGCGCGCGCGACCACACCTTCGGGCGCTACGCGCGGGCCATCCGCCGGGCCGGCGGCCTGGTCATACCGGCGCATCCGCACGCGACCTGCATCGGCTGCGGCTGGCAGTTCGGGCTGGCCGACGCCGACGCGGTGGAGGTGTGGAACGGCCCGCACACCCCCGATGACGACATCGCCCTCGCGGAGTGGGACGGCATGCTGGCCGCGCACACCCGCGGCGAGCGCGCCGGCTGGCTGCCCGCGGTGGGGCACAGCGACGCGCACCGCGATCCCGATGTCGTCGGCCTGCCGCAGACCGTCGTGCTGGCCGACGACCTGTCCCGGCGTGCGCTCCAGGACGGCATACGGGCGGGCCGGGTCTGGATAGCCGAGTCCGCCGCCGTCGATCTGTCGTTCTCCGTCAGCGGGCCACGCGGTGAACACGCCGGGATCGGCGAACGGCTGGCCCTCCCCGGTACGACGCCCGTCGCCGTCCGTCTTACGGTGTCCGGCGCTCCGGGCTGCACGGTCACCCTCCACACCGACCAGGGAGTGCTGCACACCGCCCCGCTGCCGCCGTCCGGTTCCGGCACGGTCGACTGGTCCACCGCACCCGACCGCGCCGCCTACGTACGGGCCGAGATACGCCACCCGGCGACCACTGACGGGCTGCCGGGACGGCCGGCGGCGCTGACCAACCCGGTGTTCCTGGGCCGGGGTTGACGACCGTCGCCGTGCCGCGCCGCCCATCGCGGGCCCGCGCCGGAATATCCGCAGGTGGCCGCCGGTTACGCCTCATCACGTCCGCCCTACCGAGGAGATTGCCGATGCGCGCTCTTGTTGTCGACCACGCCGCACCCGGACGGCTCGCCCTGGGTACCGTCGCCGACCCGGTGCCCGGCCCCGACGAGGTCCTGGTGCGTACCACCGCGATCTCGCTCAACTACGGCGAACTCCCCACGAACACCGGCGCCGCCGAGGGCGTGGTGCCCGGCTGGGACGCCGCAGGTGTGGTCGAGCGGGCGGCGTCCGGCGGGCGCGGCCCGCAGCCCGGCGACCGGGTCGTCACCCGCGGGCGCAGCGGCGGCTGGGCCGAGCTGCGCGCCGTCCACGTCGATGAACTCGCCGTGCTCCCCGACGCCGTCGGCTTCACCACGGCCGCCGCCCTCCCGGTGGCCGGCGTGACCGCGCTGCAGGCGCTGCGGGCGGTGGGGGTGCGGCCCGGTCTGCGGGTGGTCGTCACCGGCGCGTCCGGCGGCGTCGGCAGGTTCGCCGTGCAGCTGGCCCGTCTCGCGGGCGCCGAGGTCTACGCGCTGGTCGGCAGCGCGGCCCGCGGCGAGGGCCTGGCGGCCCTGGGCGCCCACCACGTCCTGACCGGCGCCGCGGAGATCGAGGGGCCGGTGGACGCGGTGCTGGACAACGTCGGCGGGCCGCTGCTCTCGGAGCTGCTGGGGCACCTCGCCCCGGAGGGTGTCGTCGCGTCCGTCGGCACCACCTCCGGGCAGCCGACCCCGATCCACCCCTACCAACTGGTCCCCAACAGGCTGACGTTGCGCGGCGTCAAGCTCGGCGAGGGCATCGGTCACGACCTCGCCCACCTCGTGCAGCTGGTCGCGGACGGCCGTCTCGACGCGAGCGTGGACCGGGTCGCCGACTGGTCCGAAGCGGGCGAGCTGGCCACCGCCCTGGTGAACCGCGAGGTGCGCGGCAAGGCGGTACTCACGCTCGGCTGACCACCGGCCCGCCGGCCCACCGGCTCGTAAGCCCGCTGCCCGCCGCCTCGTTCACCGGGCCGGCGGGCAGCCGGGCTGCCGGACGACCAGGCGGCCGGGCTGCCGGACGACCGGGCTGCCGGACGGCAGAGCCACCCCGGCCCCCACCAGGCCGCCCGCCGCCACGCTCCGCTACTCGGCCACCACCAGCGCCGGAGTGGACCGCGTCAGGACCTCGCCGCGGAAGAAGGCGGGGCTGCGGCGCTGCATCACCAGCATGATGACGAGGCCGATGAGCAGCAGTCCGACGCCGATGACGAAGACCGAGCCGACGCCGAGTACGGAACTGCCCGAGCCGTAGGCGGGGTTCCACATGTCGATCAGCGTCTTGCCGAAGACCGCCGTCAGCAACGCGCCGCCGAGTACCGGGAAGACGCCCTTGAAGAGCAGGTCGCGGGCGGAGTTACGCAGCTCGCGGCGGAAGAACCAGGCACAGGCGAAGGCCGTGATCGCGTAGTAGAAGCAGATCATGAGGCCCAGCGCGTAGATCGTGTCGATCAGGACGTTCTGGCTGAGGAAGCTCATCACGGCGTAGAAGACGCCGGTGGCGGCGCCGGCCGCGAGGGTGGCCCGGCCCGGGGAGCGGAACCGCGGGTGGATCTTCGCGAAGGACGCGGGCAGCGCTTCGTAGGCGCTCATCGCCAGGACGGTGCGGGCCACCGGGATGAAGGTGGTCTGGAGGCTGGCGGCTGCGGAGGCGAGGACCGCGACGAACAGCAGCACGCCGAGCACGGTGCCCATGACCGGGTCGGCGAGCGCGGCGAAGACGTTGTCGGCGGTGTCCGGGTTGCCGAGCCCCGGGCCCTTGTCGCCGACGCCGGAGAACATCTGGGAGGCGACGGCGGTGAGCAGGTAGGAGCCGATGAGCACCAGCATGGCCAGGAGGGCCGCGCGGCCCGGGGTCTTCGCGCTGCCCGCGGTCTCCTCGTTGACCGTCAGGCAGGCGTCCCAGCCCCAGAACATGAAGATCGAGAGCGACAGCCCGGCGGTGAAGGCGGAGAAGGACTGCACGGCGAACGGGTCGAGCCAGGTCCAGGAGAAGTCGATGGAGCCCGCGAAGGCGCCGGAGCGTGCCTTGACGACGGCCATCACGACGAAGACGGCGAGCACCGCCAACTGGAGCCCGACCAGGGCGTACTGGACGCCTTTGGTGGCGGTCATCCCGCGGTAGCTGATGGCCGTGGCGGCGGCGATGAGGACCAGGCAGGTCAGGACGTGCGCGGCCTTGTTGCCGTCCAGGTCGGCGACGGCCTGGCTGCCGGTGAGTTCGCCGAGCAGGAGGTAGAAGAAGGAGGTGGCGACGCCGGCGAGGTTGGAGAGCACGATGATCGTCGCGATCACCAGGCCCCAGCCGCACATCCAGCCGATGCGCGGGCCGAACGCCTTGACCGTCCAGGTGAAGGACGTGCCGCAGTCCGGGACCGCCTTGTTCAGCTCGCGGTAGGCGAAGGCGACCAGCAGCATCGGCAGGAATCCGGCGAGGAAGACGGCCGGCATCTGCAGGCCGACCTCGCCGACGGTCGGGCCGAGGGTCGAGGTGAGGCAGTAGACCGGCGCGACCGTCGAGACGCCGATGACCGCGCTGCCGAGCAGGCCGACGGAGTTGCCGCTCAGGCCCTTGCTGCGGGTGTCACCACCGGTGGCGCCGACGCTCGTTACCGTGTCTCCGGTCTGGGGCCGGGGGTCTACCTGAACCATGAACAGGACGTTAAGTGCTGCTGTTTCCGCATCCGGAGGATCGAACTCCGGCGCAGATACCTTCGCTATGAATGCGAATCGGCAACATCACTCGATGAACACAATGAACTCAACTCAACCCACCTTCGACTTCACGGACCCCCGGCCACTCTTCCGCATTGCGGGAACCGCAGCCCTGCCCGATTTGCCCGTTCCGAAAATTTCCCGTCCGTTTTTCTGACGGCCCGTCCCCCCTGTCGATCCCGGCCCGCCCCCGCTCTCGGCCCCGGCCCGTCCCTCCCTCCCTCCGTCCCGGCCCGCCCCTCTCCCGGTCCCGGCGGATCCCGCCCTCAGCCCGGCCAGACCACCGACTGGAGTTCGCTGTACGCGTGCAGCGCGTACGAGCCCACGTCCCGGCCCACCCCGCTGTGTTTGAAGCCGCCGAACGGCGCCTCCATGTTCCGCCCGACGGTGTTCACGCCGACCCCGCCCGCCCGCAGCCGCCCGGCCACCCGGAAGGCCCGCGCCACATCGCCCGACCAGACGTAGTCCAGCAGGCCGTAGTCGCTGTCGTTGGCCAGCGCGATGCCCTCCTCCTCGTCGTCGAAGGGGACCACCACGACCACCGGGCCGAAGATCTCCTCGCGCACCACCCGCATCGCGGGGGTGCAGTCCGCGAACAGCGTCGGCGCGACGTAGAAGCCGCGCGCCGTGCCCTGGCCGTCCGGGCGCTCCCCGCCGGCGACCACCGTGGCCCCCTCCTTGCGCCCCAGCGCGATGTACGACTCGACCCGCTCGCGGTGCGCCGCGGAGATCACCGGGCCGACGACGGTGCCCCGCGCCCGCGGATCGCCGACCGTGAGCTGCCCGGCGTAGCGGGCGAGGCGCTCCACCAGCCGGTCGTGGATCCCGCGCTGGGCGAGCACCCGGGTCGGCGCGGTGCAGATCTGCCCGCTGTAGAAGGCGAAGGTGGTGCCGATGCCGGCCACCGCCGCGTCCAGGCCCGCCGCGTCGAGGTCGTCGAAGACCAGCGCGGCGCCCTTCCCGCCCAGCTCCATCAGCTGGCGTTTCATCCCGCGCCCGCACACCTCCGCGATCCGCTGCCCGACGGCCGTGGAACCGGTGAAGCTCACCATGTCCACGTCCGGCGACTCGACCGCAGCCGCGCCGACCGCCGCCCGCTCGCCGGAGACCACGTTCACCACCCCGGGCGGCGCCCCGGCCTCCGCCAGCGCCTCCTGGAGCGCCTCTGCCATCCGGTACACCGACAGCGGGTCCTGCGGCGCCGGTTTGACCACGACCGTGTTGCCCATCGCCAGCGCCGGGGCGACCTTGCCCGCGGGGTTGGCCCACGGGTTGTTGTACGAGGTGATGCAGGTGACCACGCCGACCGGGCGGCGGGCAGCGAACGCCCCGAACACCCCCGCCCGCCCCATCGGCCCGGCCTCGTTGATCTGCGGCGGCAGCGGGGTCTCGACGGGCTCCAGGGCGCCGCGCGCGTACCGCTGGAAGCGCGCCACCGACACCCCCACCTGCATGCCGCGCGCGGTGGCCGTCGTCGCGCCGCTCTCCGCCTGCGCCAGTTCCGCGTACCGGCCGAAGTTGCGCCGGATGATCTCCGCCGTGCGGTCCAGGACCCGGGCGCGGGTCTCCGGCGCGGTGCGCGACCACGGGCCGAAGGCCGCGCGGGCCGCCTCGGCCGCCGCCTGCACCTGCGCACCGCTCGCCTCCGGCGCCCGCCCCACGACCTCTTCGGTCGCCGGATCCCGCACGTCGTAGTGGCCGCGCTCCGGCTCGGTCCACTCGCCGCCGATGAACAGCCGCTCCGTGAACTCCCCGCCCGTGCCGCTCACTTGGTGCTCACCGTCTCCGTGTCACGCCCCGAGCGCAGCACCGTCCCCGGCACCGCGCCGGTCACCACGTCGTGCCGGATCGTCTCCACGCCGTTGACCCGTACGCTCACGATGCCCAGCGCCTTGGAGTCGAGCCGTGGGCTGTCCCCCGGCAGGTCGTGCACCAGCGTGGCGGGCCCGGCGTCGATCCGCTCCGGGTCGAAGAGCACCAGGTCGGCGTGGTACCCCTCGGCGATCCTGCCGCGCCCGCGCAGCCCGAACAGCCGCGCCGGATCGTCGGTCAGCATCCGCACCGCGTCCTCCAGACCGACGAGCTTGCGCCCGCGCAGGCAGTCGCCCAGGAAGCGGGTGGTGTAGGGCGCGCCGCACATGCGGTCCAGGTGCGCGCCGGCGTCCGAGCCGCCCAGCATGACGTCCTCGTGCTGCCAGGTCTCGCGGCGCAGCGCCCAGCTGTCCGGGTCGTTGTCGGTGGGCATCGGCCACAGCACCGTGCGCAGTTCGTCCTCGGCGCAGATCTCCACCAGGCAGTGGAACGGCTCCTGGCCGCGTTCGGCGGCGATGTCGCCCACCACCCGGCCGCTGAGCCCTTCGTTGGCCGCGGAGTAGGTGTCGCCGATGACGTAGCGGTCGAAGCGGGCCAGCCGGCGGAAGATCCCGGCTTCCTCGCTGCCCGCGCGGCGCAGCATCTCGGCCCGTACGTCCGCGTCGCGCAGCCGGGCGATGCGTTCGGGCACCGGCAGGCCGAGGATGTCGCCCCAGCCGGGGATGAGGTTGAGCGCGCAGAAGGTGCCGAGCGACATGTTCATCGGGGTGAGGATGGGCATGGTCAGCGCCACGATCCGGCCGCCCGCCTCACGGGCGCGGGCGCTGGGTATCAGCTGGCGCGGTACGCGTTCGGGCACCGCCGCGTCGATGGTCAGCACGTTCCAGTTCAGCGGGCGCCCGGCGGCGGCGGTCATCGCCACCAGCAGGTCGATCTCCTCGTCGTCGAACCGGTCGAGGCAGCCGGAGACGATGGCCTCCAGCTGGGTGCCCTCGTGTTCGGCCACCGCGCGGGAGAGCGCCAGGAGTTCGGCGGGGGACGCGTGCCGGGAGGCGACGGGCGCGCCGTCGCCGTCGGAGTGGGTGGACGACTGCGTCGTGGACAGGCCCCAGGCGCCGGCGTCCATCGCGTCGTGGAACAGCGCGACCATCGCCGCGAGCTGCGCATCGGTGGGCTGCCCGCCGACCGCGTCGGCCCCCATGACGTGCCGGCGCAGCGCGCAGTGCCCCACCATGAAGCCGGCGTTGACCGCGATCCGGCCCTCCAGGGCGTCCAGGTATTCGCCGAAGCCGCGCCAGGTCCAGGGCGCGCCTTCTTCGAGCGCCACCAGCGACATGCCCTCGACCTTGCTCATCATCCGCCGGGTGTAGTCGGCGTCGTCGGGCCGGTCGGGGTGCAGCGGGGCGAGCGTGAAGCCGCAGTTGCCGCCGGCGACGGTGGTCACGCCGTGGTTGAGCGAGGGGGTGGCGTACGGATCCCAGAACAGCTGCGCGTCGTAGTGCGTGTGCGGGTCGACGAACCCCGGCGCGAGGATGAGGCCGGTGGCGTCCTCGCTGGTCAGGGCGGGTTCGGTGACCTTGCCCCGGTCCGCGACGACGGCGATGCGCCCGTCCCGGATGCCCACGTCGGCCGCGCGGCGGGGCGCACCCGTCCCGTCCACGACGGTCGCGCCCTTGATCAGGTGGTCGAGCATGGCGTGGATCCCTTTCTCGGTGGGTGCGTGCGGGGCGGGCGGCGCCGTGCCGCGTGCGGGGCGCCGCCCGTGCGGAACGGGCCTGCGGGCTCAGTTGCCGCCCGCCGCCTGCCGGAAGCGCGTCGTGCGGTGCACCGGGTCGGTGTCGATCTTCGGGATGACGTGCTCGCCGATCAGCTTGATCGAGGTGAGCGTGTCCTCGTATCCGATGCCGATGGGCAGGCCGAAGGAGAGCTGGTCGGCGCCCGCCGCCTCCCAGCGCCTGCACTGGCCGAGCACCTCGTCCGGGTCGCCGCAGATCATCAGCTCCTCGGCGATCAGCAGCTCGACCAGTTCCTCGGTGTAATCGGGCAGCAGCTCGGGCCACTCGGGGACGCCGTCGGGCCGCGGGAAGGTGTCGTGGTAGCGGAACAGCAGCGACTGGAGGTAGTTGAGCCCGCCGCCGACCGCGATCTCGACGGCCTTCTCGTGGGTCTCGGCGCAGATGGCGGTGGAGGTCACCATCACGTTGTCGTTGACGAAGTCGCCGACCGCCTCGGCCTCCTTGACGGCGGTCTTGTACGACTCGACGACCCACTCCATGTCGGCGACCTTCTGCACACTGAAGCCCAGCACCCCCAGGCCCTTGCGCCCGGCCATCGCGTACGAGGACGGCGAGCCCGCCGCGTACCACATGGCCGGGTGCGAGGCCCCGTACGGCTTGGGCAGGACCTTGCGGGGCGGCAGCTCCCAGTGCTTGCCCTTGAAGCCGACGTACTCGTCCTGGAGCCACATCTTGGGGAACTCCGCGATGGTCTCTTCCCAGAGTTCCTTGGTGTGGTTCATGTCGGTGACCCCCGGCATGAAGCCGAGGATCTCGTGGCTGCCCGCACCCCGCCCGGAGCCGAACTCGAAGCGTCCGCCGGAGAGGTGGTCGAGCATGGCGACCTTCTCGGCGACCTTCACCGGGTGGTTGACCGGCGCGAGCGGGTTGAAGATGCCGGAGCCGAGGTGGATGCGCTCGGTGGCGTGGGCGAGGTAGCCGAGGAAGACGTCGTTGGCGGAGATGTGCGAGTACTCCTCCAGGAAGTGGTGCTCGGAGGCCCAGGCGTACTTGAAGCCGGACCTGTCCGCCTGGATGACGTACTCGGTCTCCTCCATCAGCGCGTGGTGCTCGGCCTCGGGGTCCGTCCTCGCCCGCGACGCGGGCACGTATCCCTGCACAAAGAGCCCGAATTCCAAGGGGGTTCACCGTCCCAGTGTTTTCTGACGCATCGTCAGATTCGAATGTGGTCGACTGTTCCACCGGCGCCCGGGGCCGTCAATACCTGACGATGCATCAGGAAAGGCCGACGCCGGCCAGCCACCCCCCGTCGATCACGAACGGCTGACCCGTGATGTACGACGAGTCCTCGCAGGACAGGAAGAGGGCGAGCCTGGCGATCTCGTCAGGACGGCCGATCCGCCCCATCGGCACCAGCTTCCGGTACAGGCCGTCCACCGCCCGCCGGGATTCCTCCGGGTCGGCCCCCGGGGCGAGACCGGCCGGATTCGTCATCGGCGTGTCCACCGCCCCGGGGCACACCGCGTTCACCCGGATCTTCTTCGCGGCGAGCTCCATCGCCGCGACCCTGGTCAGCCCCAGGACGGCGTGCTTGCTCGCCGCGTAGGCGCCGACCCCCGCCATGCCCGTCAGACCCGTGTACGAGGAGGTGTTGACGATGGTGCCGCCGCCGGCCGCCGCGATCTCGGGCGCCACCGTGCGGATGCCCAGGAAGCAGCCGGTCTGATTGACCTGGACGACCTGCTGGAACTCCTCCAGCGGCGTGGACACCAGCGCGTTGAAGCGCAGGATCCCGGCGTTGGCGACCAGCCCGTCGATCTTCCCGAAGGCGTCCTTGGCCGCGCCGACCGCCGCCCGCCAGTCCTCCTCCCGCGTCACGTCCAGCCGGACATACCGCGCCACGTCCGCGCCCAACTCATCGGCCAGTGCCGCCCCCTGCTCGTCCAGCACGTCCCCGAGCACCACCCGGGCGCCCTCCGCGGCGAACAGCCGCGCCTCCTGCTCGCCCTGCCCGCGCGCCGCGCCCGTGATGACGACGACCCGCCCGTCCAGCTTGCCCATGCCGCTCTCCCAGCGTCGCGTGATGCGGGCGCGCCCGGCGCCCGCCGTCCGTACCGGAGACCGCCCGCACCGGCGGGCCCCGCCTACGCGTCCAGGTGCACCGCGACCCGCTCCCCGAACGCGGCCATCTGGTCGATGAGTTCACCGCGGTCGCGGCTGCGGAACCGCACCTGGATCTGGTCGACCCCCAGCTCCCGGTACTCCCGCAGCGAGGCGGCGATCCGCTCCGGCGGCCCGGACAGCGTCCGCTTGCCGACCGCCCAGGACGGTTCGCCGACGTACAGCGGCTCGGCGATGGTGCCGATCTCCGCGGGCTCCGCGATCCCGGCCGCCTCCCGCAGCTCCCGCAGCCGGGCGATCTTCGCCGGCAGCTGCTCGCGCCGGTCGCCCTGCGGCAGCCAGCCGTCGCCGCGCTCGGCCGCCCGGCGCACCGCGGCGGGCGAGGAGCCGCCCACCCACACCGGGGGCCGCGGCACCTGCACCGGGCGCGGCGCCTGCCCGAGATCCGAGAACGCGAACCGCTCCCCCGCGAACTCGGCGAACTCCCCGGGCCCCAGCGCCGCCTTCAGCGCGTCCACGGTCTCGTCCAGCACCGCGCCGCGCCGCGCGAAGTCCACCCCGAGCGCCGCGAACTCCTCCTGGACGTGCCCCGCGCCGACCCCGAGGATCAGCCGGCCGCCCGAGAGCCGGTCGAGCGTGGCGTACTGCTTCGCGCTGACCAGCGGATGCTTCAGCCCCACCACGGCGACGTGGCTCAGCAGCCGGACCCGCTCGGTGACCGCGGCCAGATGCGCCAGCGTGGCGACCGGGTCATACCAGACCGTCCCCATCGCCCCCGCCAGCCGCCGCGGCACCGCCACATGCTCACAACAGGCCACATAAGCAAAGCCGTACCGGTCAGCGGCCCGCGCAACCTCCACCAGATCACCGGGCCCCGCGTCCGCCTCCCACTCCTCGGCGAACAACACACTCTGCGCCTGCACCGGCAGCTGCATACCGTAGGACAGCCGTCCCTTGGGCAGCACTTGCACCATGTGCCCCTCCGTGGCGTCCCGACCGGCCCGGCTCACGGCTTCCAGCCCCCCCACAACCCCTCCCCCGTCAGCCCCAGCAGTTCGATCGCGTTGCCGCGCACGATGCGTTCGACGACGTCAGGGGACAGGTGTCCCATCTGTTCCTCGCCGACCTGGCGGGACTTGGGCCAGGTGGAGTCCGAGTGCGGGTAGTCGGTCTCGTAGAGGACGTTGCCGACGCCGATCGCGTCGAGGCTCTTGAGGCCGAAGGCGTCGTCGAAGAAGCAGCCGTAGACGTGCTCGGTGAAGAGTTCGGACGGCGGGCGGAGCACCTTGTCGGCGACGCCGCCCCAGCCGCGGTTCTCCTCCCAGACGACGTCGGCGCGCTCCAGGATGTACGGGATCCAGCCGATCTGGCCCTCGGCGTACATGATCTTCAGGTTCGGGAAGCGGTCGAACTTGCCGCTCATCAGCCAGTCGGTCATCGAGAAGCAGCAGTTGGCGAAGGTGATCGTGGAGCCGACGGCGGGCGGCGCGTCCGCCGACGTGGACGGCATCCGGCTGGACGAGCCGATGTGCATGGCCACGACCGTGCCGGTCTCGTCGCAGGCACGCAGGAACGGATCCCAGTGGTCGGTGTGGATGCTGGGCAGGCCGAGGTGCGGGGGTATCTCGCTGAAGCACACCGCCCGTACGCCGCGGGCCGCGTTGCGCCGCACCTCGTCGGCGGCGAGGTGGGCGTCCCACAGCGGGATGAGGGCGAGCGGGATCAGCCGGCCCTGCGCCTCGGGGCCGCACCACTCCTCCACCATCCAGTCGTTGTAGGCGCGTACGCCGAGCAGGCCGAGATCACGATCCTTGGCCTCGGTGAAGGTCTGGCCGCAGAAGCGCGGGAAGGTGGGGAAGCAGAGCGCGGACTGGACGTGGTTGACGTCCATGTCGGCGAGCCGGTCGGGCACGGAGAAGGAGCCGGGCCGCATCTGCTCGTAGGTGATGCCCTCCAGCCTGATGTCGTCGCGGGAGTATCCGACGGCGGTGTCGAGGCGGGTCAGCGGCCGGTGCAGGTCCTCGTAGACCCACCAGTCGGCCAGCGGTCCCTCCTCGCCCGGCGCACCCATCTTCGGGGCGAATTTGCCGCCCACGAACGTCATTTCCTTCACCGGCGCACGGACGATCCGCGGGCCGTCTCCCCGGTACTTCGACGGGAGCCGGTCCTGCCACACGCGCGGCGGCTCCACCGTGTGGTCGTCCACCGAGATGATCTTGGGGAAGGTCTCCATGGTCTCCATGAGAGGTACGGTAACCGCGATCTGACGACCCGTCAGCAATGCGGACAAGGATGACGCGGACGGAACGCGGGCGCCGAGGAGGACGGTGTGCGAACGAACGGTGAAGAATCCGGGGGGAGATCGCGGGCCCGGGTCCGGGGCGGCACCCTCGGTGAGGTGCGGGCTGGACGACGGGGCGGCATCCCCGGTGCGGCGCGGGCGGGACGACGGGGCGGCCCGGCATGTCCGAACGGGCACGAAGGCGTCCGAATCAGGACGGGCGCACACCACGGAGCGCGCTCCCGCGTACCGTATCCCTTTGTCATGGCCTCACCACCCCGGGCGGACACCGGTCGGGCGGGGAGGCTTTGTGCACGCTCCGGCCTCCTACTGACGGAGGGGGCCCTGACAAGGCAGACTGGCCGTTGCGCACGGCGGAACACGGCACACACCGCGCACAATTGGGACAGGGCAGGGGGTCACCATGGACGACGGTCCGGGACAGAGGCGGGAGCGACTGCGCTTCACCGTGCTCGGTCCCGTACGGGCGTGGCGCGGTGAGAGGGAGCTGGCGGCGGGATCACCGCAGCAGCGCGCACTCCTCTCCGCACTCCTGCTGCGCGGCGGGCGCACCGCCACCGCCGCCGAACTCGTCGACGCCCTCTGGGGCGACGCACCGCCGCACGCCGCGCTCGCCGCCCTGCGCACCTACGCGTCCCGCATCCGCAAGGCGCTCGGCGACGACGCCGACATGCTGGTCAGCGAGTCCGGCGGCTACGCGATCAGGTCGGCCGACGGCCGCCCGCTCGACCTGGACATCGACCGCGCCGAGCAGTACGCCGTCGAAGCCGAGAAGGCCAAGGCGGCCGGCGACCGCTGCCGCGCACGCGACCTGCTCGAAGCCGCCCTGGCCCAGTGGGACGGCGAACCGCTCGCCGGCCTCGGCGGCCCGTACGCCGACAACCAGCGCACCCGCATCGACGAGTGGCGCCGCTCCCTGACCGAGGGCCGCCTCGAACTGGAGCTTGAACTCGGCTGCCACACCGAAGCGGTGTCCGAGCTGACCTCGCTCACCGCCGCCCACCCGCTGCGCGAACGCCTGCGGGAGCTGCTGATGCTGGCCCTCTACCGCAGCGGCCGGCAGGCCGAGGCCCTCGCCGTCTACGCCGACACCCGCAAGCTCCTCGCCGACGAACTGGGTGTCGACCCCCGCGCCTCGCTCTCCGAACTCCAGCAGCGCATCCTGCGGGCCGACCCGGACCTCGACCCGCCGACCGCGCCCGCGTCCAGCCGGAACCCGGCCGAACCGGTCATTCCGCGCCCCCAGCAACTCCCCGCCACCGTCTCGGACTTCACCGGCAGGGCCGCCTTCGTCGCCGAGCTGAGCGAGCAGCTCGCCACCGCCGAGGGCCACGTCATGGCGGTCTCGGCGCTGACCGGCATCGGCGGCGTCGGCAAGACCACCCTCGCCGTCCACGTCGCGCACGCCGCGAACCGGCACTTCCCCGACGGCCAGCTGTACGTCGACCTCCAGGGCGCGGGCCACAGCCCGTCGGAGCCCGACACCGTCCTGGGCGCGTTCCTGCGCGCCCTGGGAGTGCCCGAAGCCTCCATCCCCGACGGGCTCGACGAACGCGCCGCCCTCTACCGTTCCTCGCTCGCCGGACGCCGGGTGCTCACGCTGCTCGACAACGCCCGCGACGCCGCCCAGATCCGCCCGCTGCTGCCGGGCACCGAAGGCTGCGCCGCGCTGATCACCAGCCGCGCCCGGATGATCGACCTGGCCGGCGCCCACCTCATCGACCTCGACGTGATGAGCCCTGAGGAAGCCTTCACCCTCTTCACCCGCATCGTGGGCGAGGAGCGCGTGAACGCCGAACGCGAGGCGTCCATGGACGTCGTCGGCGCCTGCGGCTTCCTGCCGCTCGCCATCCGCATCGCCGCGTCCCGGCTGGCGGCCCGCCGCACCTGGACCGTCTCCTTCCTCGCCCGCAAGCTCGCCGACGAACGCCGCCGCCTCGACGAACTCCGGGCCGGCGACCTCGCCGTGAAGGCCACCTTCGAACTCGGCTACGGCCAGCTGGAGCCCCAGCAGGCCCGCGCCTTCCGGCTGCTCGGCCTCGCCGACGGACCCGACCTGTCCCTGGCCGCCGCCGCTGCCCTGCTCGACATGGACACCGACGCCGCCGAGAGCCTCCTCGAATCGCTCGTGGACACCTCCCTGCTGGAGTCCGCGGCCCCGGGCCGCTACCGCTTCCACGACCTCGTACGCCTCTACGCGCGTTCCTGCGCCGAACGCGACGAGCAGCCGCCGGAGGAAAGGGACGCGGCCCTGTCGCGGCTGCTCGACTTCTACCTGGCGTCCGCCGCGCAGATGTACATGATGGAGCGGCCGGGCGACAGCCTGCTCGACCAGATGGAGACGCCGCACTACCCGGGCCTGGTCTTCGCCAACCGCTCGGAGGCGCTGACCTGGCTGTTCGGCGAAACCCGGTGCCTGATCGCGTGCGCCCTCCAGAACACCGGGCCCACCGGGCTGCGGCGCGCCGTCGATCTGCTGCTGCTCACCCGGGACATGGCCGAGTCCGGCGCCAACAACCGCCAGTACGAACAGGCCAATCTCACCCTGCTCGCCGCCGCCCTGGAGGCCGACGACCAGCACGCGGCCGGGCGGGCGCACTGGGCGCTGTCGCCGATCTGCACCCAGTTCGGCAGGCTCAGCGACGCCGACGAGCACGCGAAGCTGGCGACCCTCCTCGGGCTCGCGGCCGGCGACCCGTTCAGCTCGTCCAACGGGCCCAACGACCGCGGCATCATCGCCGGTATCCGGCACCACCACGACGAGGCGGAGGCGTACCTCAACCAGGCGCTGGTCGCCTTCCGCGACAACCGCAGCAAGCAGTCCGAGGCCAGCGCGCTGTGCAACCTCTCCCGCGTCCACCTGGACACCGGGCGCATCGACAGCGCGATCCACCTCGCCGAGCAGGGCATCGCCTGCTACCGCGAGGCCGGCGCCTCCCGCAGGCTGGGCAACGGCATGTACGCCCTGGGGATGGCCCTCACCCTGGCCGGGCGTCTCGACGAGGCCACGGACCAGCTCGCCGCCGCGCTCGCCATCTTCCAGGACAGCAGGCAGCGGTTCTGGGAGGGGATGACGTACCTGAGGATGGCCGAGGTCGATCTCGCCGCCGGGCGTCCCACCAGCGCCGCCAACTACGCCGAGCAGGCGCTCACCGCGCTCCGCGGCATCGGCGGCGGGCGCTGGCGCGCCGACGCCCTGACCACCCTGGGGCACGCCCTCAGCCAGATCGGGCACACGGGCCGCGCCAAGGTCTGCTGGCAGGAAGTCATGTCGCTCCGCGAGCAGCTCGGCCTGCCCGCCGACACCGGCGTGCACCACCTCATCTCCCCGGCCGCCGTCGCATAACTCCAGGTCAGGGCCCACGTCGCGGGCGTTTATCGATCGTTCATCGACACGCGACAACCTCTTACACATCGAACCGCCGCCTCGGGGGGCAAGCGGCTCGGTGTCGGGGCCCCACCGCCAAGGTGTCAGGCCCTGGTTCACTCGTCCGGCAACCCACGGGGGAGTTGCCGGGCGGGTGGCATCATCAGCGCCCACACACAGGAGTTGAGCCACCGTGAGCACTCAGAATCAGGCACGGCCAGGCGACGACAAGGACATCGTCCGGCCGATGGACAGCAACCGTCCCATCCAGCCCATGGACAGCAACCGCCCGATCCGCCCGATGGACAGCAACCGTCCCATCCGGCCGATGGACAGCAACCGTCCCATCCAACCGATGGACAGCAACCGCCCGATCCGCCCGGCGGACAGCAACCGTCCCATCCAACCGATGGACAGCAACCGTCCGATCCAGCCCATGGACAGCAACCGCCCGATCCGTCCGGCGGACAGCAACCGTCCGATCACCGACGGGCCGGCTCCTGCTGACGACACCGTGCGCAAGGCCGCAGGCGAGGACGCCATCCACACCAAGGACAGCAACCGCCCGATCGCCGACCCGAAGTAACCGGATCGCGCATCGGACCGTCGCGCATCGCCCATGCGCGCCGCAGTCCTTTCGCAGCGGATCCCGCCGTGCCGTGCCGGTGGCAGGGGATCCGCAGGGGGGAGGGCCGGAACGTCGGGATCCGTGGGGGGACACGGGTCCTGGACACCGGCGCTCGTAAGGGGGGACCGGCAACCGGAACGACCGGAGCTCTGGGGAGGGACCGGTCGTTCCGGGCGTCCCGGCAGCCGTGCTGCCGGGACCGGGGGATCGCAGGGGCCGGATTCCGCGGCGGCAAAGGCCGACCGCGGAAACCGGCCCCTGCGGCACGTCCGCGGCCACACCGCGCCCCGGCCCTCGCGGCCGACGTCAACTCCCGGGATTTTTACGGAAGTTATCCGTTTCCGGTCGAACATCTGCCTGGCGAAGGGCTACCGTCATTCGGCAAGAGATGTTTACACACGGGAACGCTCTATTCCAAGACGCGTTCCTCACGGAGGAGTTGACATGAGTCGTACCCGACGCACGCTCGTCACCATCGCCCTCGCCGTCGCCGCCGCCGGCGCCGCGGCGACTCCGGCCCTGGCCGACAGCCACTTCCCCAGCCCCGGCCCGGGTGTCACCGCCCAGGACAGCCACTTCCCCGTGGCGCCCGGCGACGTCACCACCCAGGACAGCCACATACCCGCGGCCCCGTAACCCGCGAACGCCTCGCCTCGCACCCGTTCCCCGTCAGCAAACTCCGGTGGTTCACGCACCCCGGGACGGGGCCGGGTGCGAGCGGCCGTTGCGGCCCCTCAGGACGCCGCGGCACGGCCGTCACCGGGGCGACCGTGTGCGAGGGGCCCGCGCCACGCGCCCCCGGCAGCGGGCCGGGATACGGTGGTCCGCCCCGTTCCGATGTGCGATTTCGCCATCCGCGCGACGCCACCGCTGCCGCAAAGGAAGATCACCGTGCCCGCGTATCCACCGCCGCCGGACGGCCACACCCCCTACGGACAGCCGGGCCAGGCGCCTTACGGGCCGCCGCCCCCGCCCCCGTACGGGCCGCCGCCGCAGGCCCCGCACGGACCGCAGGGCACACCCCCGTACGGGCCGCAGGGGCACGGCCCGACTCCCTACGGGCAGCCGCCGCAGGCCCCGTACGGGCAGGCCGGGCCGCAGCAGGGCGGGTTCACGGGGACACCCGGCTTCCCGCCGCCTCCGGGCGGGAAGCGCGGCAATCCGGTCAGGTTCAGCCTCATCGCCGTGGCGCTGCTCGCCCTCGCGGGCGGCGGCCTCTGGGCGCTGACCGGCAACAGCACGCCGGCACGCACCGCGAAGCAGGCGCACGTCGGCGAGTGCCTGGAGAACCGGGGAACGACCGCGGATCCGGCACTCTTCGTCATCGACTGCGGCGACGCGAAGGCCAAGTACAAGATCGGGGCGGACAGCTCCCGCATCGACGAGTGCCCCGCCGGGACCACCCGGTACACCGAGCACCAGGGCCACATCAAGACGGTCACGCTCTGCCTTGCGGACGTGCGCCACTGAGGCGTGCCGCGGACCGGCGACCGCCCCGCATCTGGACCTGACACACCGTCAGCTCTAGGCTGGGCGCCCCGGTTCCGCCCGCTCCCCTCGCAGCCAGGAGGCGCGCCGTGTTTGAGTCCGCTCACATACAGACGCTCTGGGAATTGGTCGAGTACCGGGCCGACGCCTCCCCCGACGCACCGATGTTCTTCGACGGGGAGGGGCGGACCGTCACCTTCGGCGAGGTCCGTGACCAGGCCGTCCGGGTGGCGGCCGGGTTCCGGGAGCTGGGGATCGGGGCCGGAACGCGGGTGGTCTGGCAGCTGCCGACGCGGATCGGGACGGTGATCGCGTCGATCGCCCTGGCCCGGCTCGGGGCCGTGCAGACGCCGGTCATCCACCTCCACCGGGAACGTGAAGTCGGCTTCATCCTGGCCGAGTCGGCGGCCGAGTTCGTGCTCGTACCGGGGGTGTGGCGGGGCTTCGACTTCACGGCGATGGCGCGGAAGCTCGCCGGGGACGGGGTGCGGGTGCTCACCGTCGGGGAGGAGGGCGCCGGGGGCGGCGGATACGGTCTGCCGTCCGGTGACCCGCGCGCCCTCGCGGCGCCGGACGGCCACACCACCGGAGACACCCGGTGGATCTACTACACCTCGGGCACCACCTCGTCCCCGAAGGGCGTCGAGCACACGGACGCCTCGCTGATCGCCGGCGGGGTGGGGCTGGCCACCGCGCTGGGGATGTCGGCGGACGACGTCGGCTCGATCGCGTTCCCCTACGCGCACATCGCGGGGCCCGACTACCTCATCGCGATGCTGGTCAGCGGCTTTCCCGCGGTCGTCATCGACGTGTTCAGGCCCGGCGAAGCGGCGGCCGTCTACCGGCGTCACGGTGTGACCATGGCGGGCGGCAGCACCGCCTTCTACCAGGCGTTCCTGGACGAGTCGCGGCGCTACCGGCAGGAGTCGCCGCGGGCCGGGCGGCTGATCCCCACGCTGCGGCTGCTGTCCGGCGGCGGGGCGCCGCTGCCGCCCGAGCTGTACGCCGAGGCCCGGCGGGAGCTGGGCTGCGCGCTCGTGCACGGGTACGGGATGACGGAGTCCCCGATGATCGCGATGGGCACGCCGTACGACCGGGACGAGCAGCTGGCGCACACCGTGGGGCGGCCGGTCGCGGGCGCGCGGGTGCGGATCGCCCGGCCGGACGGGAGCGCGGCGGCTGCCGGGGAGACCGGCGAGGTGCGGGTCAAGGGGCCGATGGTCTTCCGGCGGTACACCGATCCGGCGCTGACCGCCGACGCGTTCGACGCCGACGGCTACTTCCGCACCGGCGACCTGGGGCATCTGCGGCCCGACGGCCACCTCGTGCTGACCGGGCGCAGCAAGGACATCATCATCCGCAAGGGCGAGAACATCTCGGCGCAGGAGATCGAGGATCTTCTGCTGACGCATCCGGCGGTCGCCGAGGCGGCGGTGATCGGGCTGCCGGACCGGGCGCGCGGCGAGCGGGTCTGCGCGGTGGTCACCCCCGCCGAACCGGCCGCGCCGCCGCCGACGCTGGCGGAACTGACCGCCCACCTGCGGGCCGCCGGACTCATGCCGCAGAAGCTGCCCGAGCAACTGGAGATCACGGCCGGACTCCCCCGCGGCGGCCCGCTGGGCAAGGTGCTGAAGACGGCGCTGCGGGAGCGGTACGCGCCCGGGTAGGGCGGCTCGTCCGGACCGGACAGGGCGGCTCGTCCGGACCGGGCAGGGCGGTGCGGGCGCGCCCGCAGCGGGCGGCGGTCGGGCGTACGGCGGTGTGGCGCGGGTGCGGGGGCGGCCCTGACGTCTTCACTGGAGGCCGGGCGGGTGGCACCGGCCTCGGATGCGCGGGACGGGCACGGCCGCGGCGCACCCACCCGGGCACCGGTAACGACGGAAGGAAGCCCGGACATGACCGAGACGATCGACTTCACGGCGCAGACACGCCTGGTCGCACAGCTCGCCGCGGACACCCGCGAGGACCAGCTCGACGCTCCCACGCCGTGCGCGGACTACGCCGTGCGCCACCTGCTGGGCCACCTCGTCGGCCTGACCGGCGCCTTCCGGAACGCGGCGGACAAGGATCTGGGGCCTTCGACCGCCACCCCGCCCGGCACCGGCAGGCCGGACGTGCAGGCCGGCTGGCGCGCCCAACTGGAGCGGAACCTGGCCGAGATGGCGGACGCCTGGCACCGGCCGGAGGCGTGGGAGGGCGAGACCCAGGCGGGCGGTGTCACGCTGCCCGCCGCGATCGCCGGGCGGGTCGCGCTCAACGAACTGGTGCTGCACGGCTGGGACCTGGCCCGCGCCACGGGGCAGGCGTACGCGCCGGACACCGCCGCGCTCGGGGTCTCGTACGCGCTGCTCGCACCGTCGGCCGGCGATCCGGAGCGCAGCATCTTCGGGCCCGCAGTTTCCGTGCCGGACGACGCGCCGCTGCTGGACCGGGTCGTGGCGCTGAGCGGGCGCAGTCCGTCCTGGGCACCGCCGCAGGGACGGTAGGCGGCGGGCGCGCACCCGCCCCGGTGGCCGGGCCGGCGGCCGGGCCCCGCCGCCTCACGGCTGCACCCCGGAGCGCGAACCGCCCGACTGTGCCCCAGAGCGCGAACCGCCTTCCCGCAGCCGCCCCTTGAGGACCTTGCCTGCGGCGTTGCGCGGCAGTTCGGCGACGAACTCGACCTCCCGGGGGACCTTGTAGTTGGCCATCTCGCGGCGCGACCAGGCGATGAGGTCGTCGGCGGAGAGGGACGAGCGGGGGCGGCGGACGGCGTACGCCTTGCCGACCTCGCCCAGGCGGGGGTCGGGTATGCCGACGACGGCGACATCGGCGATCTCCGGGTGGCGGCCGAGCAGTTGCTCTATCTCGGCGGGGTAGGCGTTGAAGCCGCCGACGATGAACATGTCCTTGATGCGGTCGGTGATACGGAGGTTGCCGTCCGCGTCGAGCACCCCGACGTCGCCGGTGTGCAGCCAGCCGTCGGGGGTGACGGCGCAGGCGGTGGCCGCCGGGTCCTCGAAGTAGCCGGACATGACGTGATAGCCGCGGACCAGCACCTCCCCCGGGGTGCCGGGCGCCGCCGGGCGGCCATCGGGGCCGACGACGCGGACCTCGGTGCCGGGCAGGGCGCGTCCCGAGGTGGCGGCGACGGACTCGGGCGGATCGCCGCGGCGGCACATCGTGACGATGCCGGAGCTCTCCGACAGGCCGTACGCGGTCAGCACGGTGGAGACCTTCAGTTCGCCGCGCAGCCGCTCGACCAGCTCCAGAGGGACGACGGCGGCGCCGGTGACGACCAGCCGCAGCGCCGACAGGTCGTGCCGGTCGCGGGCGGGGTGGTCGAGGAGCTGCTGGTGGAGGGTGGGCGGCCCGGGGAGTACCGAGATCCGTTCGGCCGCGATGCGGGCGAGCGCCGCCGGGACGCTGAAGACGGACTGCGGGACCATCGTCGCGCCGCGCAGCAGGCAGGCGATGATGCCCGCCTTGTAGCCGAAGGTGTGGAAGAAGGGGTTGATGATGAGGTACCGGTCGCTCGCGCGCAGACCGGCCAGTTCGCTCCACACGCCGTAGGCGCGCAGGGTCTGGGCGTGGGTGATCACGGCGCCCTTGGGGTGGCCGGTGGTCCCGGAGGTGAAGAGGATGTCGGACGGCGCGTCCGGGGGCAGCGCATCGGCCCGTGCGCGGACCGCGTCCGCGGGCACATCGGCGCCTTCGGCCAGGAACTCCTTCCAGGTGGTGAAGTCGGCGGGCGCGTCGTCGGAGAGCACCACCACCCGCTGGAGGTGATCGAGGCCGGGCAGCGGGCCGTGGCCTTCGCCCTCATGGGCCGCGCGGCGCAGCGAGGCGACGTAGGACGTGCCGAGGAAGGTGCCGGTGATGAAGAGGATCTTGGCGCGGGTGCGGCGCAGGACGTAGGCGGCCTCGGCGCCCTTGAAGCGGGTGTTGACGGGGACGAGGACGGCGCCGGCGGTGACGGCGCCGAGCGCGGAGACGATCCAGTCGGCGGTGTTGGGCGCCCAGACGGCGACCCGGTCGCCCGCCGCGACGCCGGAGGCGATGCAGGCGGCTGCCGCGCGCTCCACCCGGGCGCCCAACTCCGTGTAGGAGAGGCGGATTCTGCCGTCGACGACGGCCTCCCGGGGGCCGTGCCGTTCCACGGCCGCGCGCACCAGGCGGGGGATGGAGCCGTACTTCAGGTCCGCCCGCAGTTCCAGGTCACCGCGCATCGTCCGACCTCCCGGGAAAGTGCTGCCCGCCCGATAGCTGACTACCCGTCAGATTAACGGTAGCCTCCTCCGCTGTCAGCACTGGCGACCGACCACGGAGGTGGCGATGGGGGCAACCCTCAAGGACGCTACGGCGATAGCCGGCATCGGGCAGACTCCCTTTGCCAAACAACTGCCCGCCTCCGAGAAGGAGTTGGCCTGCCGCGCGATCGTCGCCGCACTGGACGACGCCGGCATCGCCGCATCCGAGGTGGACGCCTTCGCCTCCTACACCATGGAGGAGACCGACGAGGTCGAGATCGCCAAGGCCATCGGCGCCGGCGACGTCACCCACTTCTCCAAGGTCGGCTACGGAGGCGGCGGTTCCTGCGCGACCGTGGCCCACCTGGCCGCCGCCATCGCCACCGGGCAGGCGAGCGTCGGCGTCGCCTGGCGGTCCCGCAAACGCGGCTCGGGCCCCAGGCCCTGGAAGAACACCGCGGTCCAGCTGCCCACCCCGGGACAGTGGACCCGGCCCTTCGGGCTGCTGCGCCCCGCCGACGAGATCGGCATGCTCGCCCGCCGCTACATGCACGAGTACGGCGCCACCCGCGACCACCTCTTCAACGTCGCCCTCGCCTGCCGCAACCGCGCCAACCAGAACCCGGCCGCCGTCATGTACGAACGCCCGCTGACCCGGGAGATGTACATGACCGCACGCTGGATCAGCGAACCCCTCTGCCTCTTCGACAACTGCCTGGAGACGGACGGGGCGCTGGCCTGCGTGGTGGTCTCCGCCGAGCGCGCCCGCGACTGCCGCCGCAAGCCCGTCTACGTCCACTCCGCCGCCCAGGGCCTGCCCGCCCAGCACCACGGCATGGTCAACTACTGGAACGACGACCCGCTCACCGGACCCGCCTGGACCGCCGCCCGCCACCTGTGGAAGGGTGCCGACCTCGGCCCGCAGGACGTCGACGTGGCACAGATCTATGACGCGTTCACCCCCCTGATTCCCCTCTCCCTGGAGGGCTACGGATTCTGCGGACGCGGCGAGGGCGCGGCCTTCACCGAGGGCGGCGCCCTGGAGACCGGTGGCCGGCTGCCGATCAACACCGGTGGCGGCGGCCTCTCCGAGGCGTACGTCCACGGCTTCAACCTCATCACCGAAGGAGTCAAACAGCTGCGCGGCACCAGCACGGCGCAGGTCAAGGACGCCGCCACCTGCCTGGTCACCGCGGGCGAGGGAGTCCCCACATCGGCCCTGCTGCTGAGGAGTTGATACCCGATGAGCGCTCGTGACACCGCCGGCACAACGGGCCGGGAAGCCACCGCGAACACTGTCAGCGATTCCATGTCACCCATCGTGACACTCCCCACTGACAATCCCCCCGAGACCGCCGCTGACCTGCTGGTTCCCGTCCCCGACGAGGACGGCGCGCCGTTCTGGGAGTACGCGGCCAACGGCGAACTGCGCATCCAGGTCTGCACGTCCTGCGACGAGCTGCGCTTCCCGCCCCGCCCCTGCTGCCCGCACTGCCAGTCGTTCGACAGCCATTGGCGGCCGATGAGCGGCCGGGGCCGCATCTGGTCCTACGTCCTGCCGCACCCGCCGCTGCTGCCCGCCTACGCCGCGCAGGCGCCGTACAACGCGATCGTCGTGGAACTGGCGGACGCGCCGCGCATCCGGCTCGTCGGCAACCTCGTCGCCTCGGCCGACGCGGCCCTCAACTCCGTCGACCCGGCGCGGCTGCGGATCGGCGCCCCGGTGAAGGTCGCCTTCCACACCCTGCCGGGAGGTACCACCGTGCCCCGCTGGCTCCTGGAGCGGCCGTGAGCATCCGGACCGAGATCGCGGACGGGGTCGCGCAGGTCACCCTGGACCGGCCCGAGCGGCTCAACGCCATCGACCTCGCGACGGCGGCCGAACTCGCCGCCGTCTGGCGGTCGTTCCGCTTCGACGACTCCGTACGCGCGGCCGTGGTCACCGGGGCGGGCGGCCGGGCCTTCTGCACCGGCATCGACCGCTCCGTTGACGTGCCGCAGCCGTCCTCACCGTTCTCCCTCGACGACCCGCTGCTGCGGATCGGGCCCAAGTCCAACGACCTGTGGAAGCCGGTGATCGCCGCGGTCGACGGTATGGCCTGCGGCGGCGCCTGCTACCTCCTGGGCGAGGCGGAATTCATCATCGCCTCCGAGACGTCCACGTTCTTCGACCCGCACACCACCTACGGGATGGTCAGCGCCTACGAGGCGATCCTCATGGCGCAGCGGATGCCCTACGGGGAAGCGGCCCGGATGGCGCTGATGGGCACGGCCGAGCGGCTGAGCGCGGCGCGCGCGCACGCCATCGGCCTGGTCAGCGAGGTGACCGCGCCCGGCGACGCCGTCGCGACGGCGCTCCGCCGCGCCGCCGTCCTGGCCGCCCTGCCGACCGACGCCGTCCAGGGCACCGTGCGGGCCCTCTGGGCCGCCCACGAGGCGACCAGGGAACGGGCGCTGTCCCTGGCCCCGCAGCTGATCGCCCTGGGCAACCTGCCGCCGGACCGCCAGGCCGCCCTGTTCGCCGCCAGAGAGCGGGACGACCCGGCCTGACCCGGAGGGCAGCCCTTGGGCCACCGCCCCGCTCACATCCGGGACTTGTCCGCCTTGGTGATCTCGCAGGTGAACCAGAACCGCGCGAAGGACGACTGGTTGACGGTGTAGCGGGCGGTGTACGTCTCGGTGTCGCCCGGCCCCACCACGATGCTCCGCTGGTGCCGCCCGTACGTGTGGCCGTCCGCCGGCTTCGACTTCATCCAGTTGACCTCCATGTCGTAGGAGAAGCTGTCGGACGAGGACGGGTTGGTGACGGAGACGGTGTACGAGAACTGGTGCAGCGATTCGGAGAAGTCGCAGCCGCTGCCGTCGACGTCGGAGCGGCCGTCCGGGTCGAAGTACTCCTGGGTCGGCGACGAGGACGGCGCGTACGGGTCGTCGCTCGCGCCGTCCGCCGGGGTGCCGTAGGGGTCGGGCGTCGAGGTGGCGTACGGGTCGGCCGCGGGCGAATAGGACGGCGCGGACACCACGTGGTCGGGGCCGCCGCCGATGCCCCCGATGAATCCGCCCCTGCCGTGGCTCCGTCCGCAGCCGCCGACGGTGACGGCCGTGGCGAGCACGAGTCCCGCCGCCACCGCCGCCCGGATGCGGGTGCGGATGTGTGCGCGCGTGCGCGTGCGTTGTTGCATGACGTGTCAGACCCCCGTGAAAACGACCTACCGCGCCCGCCCAGCAGGCTTGACGCGTGCACGGCAGCCTAGCAAGTGGCGGCCACCGACACCGCCTCGGACGGCTCCGCGCACCCGGCCACGACACCCGTCCACAGGGCTTGACCGTCCGTGGCGGACATGTCTCGCGGGCGCCGACGGGCAGGCGTAGCGTCGGTGACGGAGGACATCAGGACCACCCGAAGCGAGGCGACGCCCGTGGTGCGCAACGTCATCGGATCCCTGATAGCCCTCGTAGGAGCGACGGCCGCCGTCTGGAGCCCCTTCCGTCCCTGGTACGACGGCCGTCTCGGACGCGATGTCCGCATCGAGGACCTCTTCGGCGGCCTCACCACCGCCTCCGCGCCACTGCCGGCCTCGCTGCTGCTCCCCATGGCATTCGCCGCCCTGCTGACCCTGATCGGGGTGGCACTGCGCGCACGGGCCGTGGTCGCCGCGGCGGCGGTGGTGGTGTGCGGCTTCACCATCTTGTGGATGATCCGCCAGGGACAGGCGGCCGGCAGTCTCACCGCGGGCCACAACGGCCTGGGCACCGGCGTGGCCTACGCGCTGGGCGGCGGCGCGCTGCTGCTGATCGGCGCGCTGGTGATGCGCGGCCGACCACCGCGGTACCGCGGCGATGCACCACGCCACGGCCGTGGACGGCACCGCGGCGGACGGTACGCCGACGGGCACGACGCGGGGCGGTACGACCAGGGCCGGTACGACGACGGGCGGCAGGGGATGCGGGAGCCCTACCCGCCCGAGCCATGGGATCCGGGGCGGCCACCGGCCCAGCAGTGGGCGCCGGGACCGCCCGGCGCCCCCGCGGGGCAGGGCGCGTCGGCCGCCCCCTGGCCCGGCCCGGCACCGCCGCCCCAGGACACCCGGCAGCCCCCGGAGAAACAGCCGGACGTCCGGGCCGCGCAGCAGCACCCCACGCCACCGGTGCAGTGGGCCAAGGACCTGCGGCAGCGCCCCGAGGGCCCGCCGCCCCGCCACAGCGGCGCACACCGCTCCCCCGAAGGAGACGGCGGAGCGGAACCCGACCCGACGCTTCAGCAACCGCAGGTGGACAGCGACGACACCGTGCAGCACCCACGGGCGCACCCCGCCGCCGGCGCCGGTGACGACCGGGCGCTCGACGACACCGTGCAGCACCCCGCCTCCCCGCCGGACGACGGATCCGGATCCGGGCCCCAACACCCCCGCGACGAACGGGAATAGCCCGGCGGACGGTGTCCCCCGGGCCTCATGTCCGTCGCGCCAGGCCCGTCCCCCGCGCCGCGTCCAGCGCGTACACGCAGCGGTCCTTGCTGCACGCGTACACCACGCCGCCCACCGCCACCGGAGAACCGGTGATCTCGCCGCCGGTGGCCAGCTTCCAGCGCAGCTGACCGCCCATCGCGTCCAGCGTGTACAGGCAGTGGTCGGCGGAGCCGAAGTGCACCCGGCCCTCGGCGACGACCGGCGAACCGATCACCTCGGCGCCCGCCTGGAACCGCCAACGCGGCGTGCCGGTCACGGCGTCCAGGGTGTAGAGCGCCTTGCCGCTGCCCAGGTGGACGGCGCCGTGCGCGACCAGCACCGGTTCGGCTGACTGCCGCGCCTCGGTGGCGATCCGCCAGCGGTCGCGGCCGTCGGCGGCGTCCAGCGCGTAGACCGTGCCGAGGTAGTCCGCCAGATAGACGCCGCCTCCGGTGACGGCGGGCCCCGGCGCGAAGGCGGGCGGGCTCAGGAAGACCGCGGGCGCCTCGAAGTGCCAGCGCACGTCGCCGCGCGCGCCGTCGATGGCCAGCACCCTGGCCCCCGCGACGACGTAGACGGTGCCGTCCGGCGCCGCCGTCAGCCGCATCGGGACGCCGCCGCAGGCCGCCGCGTCACCCACCGGGTACGACCAGCGCTCGGCGCCGGTCCGCGCCTCCAGGGCCTTGAGCCTGGCGTCGGCCCAGACGTACACCGTGCCGCCGTGCACCACCGGGGCGGCGTCGGCCGTCTCGAAGTCCGTCTGGACGCCGCCGGTCTCCCACAGCAGTTCGCCGGTGCCCGCCTCCCACGCCTGGACGGTGCCGCCGCGGGTGCTGGTGACGACGGTGCCGCGGTCGGCCGACAGGGCGTAGACCCAGCCCTCGGTGTGCAGCCGCCAGCGTTCGGTGCCGTCGTCCGCGTCCAGCGCGTACAGGCTCGGCCCGTCCGACGCGTGGATACGGCCGTCGGCCACCGCCAGTGCCCACGCCACGTCGCGGGTCTTGAACTTCCGCCGCCCGCTTGCCACATCGAGCGCGTGCACCTCGAACGAGGTGACGTAGAGCAGGTCACCTGCGACGGCGGGGGTGCCCCACACGTCGTTCGACATCCGGAACCGCCACGGGCGCCAGCGCCCCGGCTCCGCGCCGGGCGGCTCACTCGGCGCGGGCGGCGCGTCCTGCCGGGCCGCGCCCTGGGGCTCGCCGCCCTGGCCCGGCACACCGGGCGCGGCGGCGCCGGGTGGTCGTACCCAGTTCGTCGCCGCGCCTGCCTGCCCGCGCGGCTGCGGGTCGCGGCCGTCGGCGGCCCGCGGGCCCGGCCCTATCGGAGCGGGCGAACCGCCGAGCCGTACCGGGCCGCCGGCCCCCTCCGCCTCGGGCGGCGCGGAGAGCGCGGCGGCCGGTGCCTGTGCGCCCACGGGCGGCGCGACGGAGACCGGCGTCGCACGGGCCGACGCCTCCGGTCCGAGCGAGCCCTGCGGCAGCGGGGCGCCGCGCGGGTCGGCGCCGCGGTGCGCACCGGGGCCCGCGGCGACCTGTCCCGGCCAGCCGGGCTGTGCCTGCGGCGCGTTGGCGGGGCGCGGCGGCACCGCCCTGGGCTCGGCGGGGCGCGCCGCGGAACGGCCAGCGCCCGCGCGCTGGCTGTTCCTGGGGACGGACGAACGGCCGCCGCGCCGCCCCTCGATGAGCGCCACGGCGCCGCAGGGCAGCCAGGCCGACGCCGTGCCGCTGTCGTCGCTGCCGGAGCCGAAGAGGTGCGGTGCGAGCTGCGACTGGAGGTCGGCGGGCGACGGCCGGTGGGCCGCCTCCATCTGCATGCAGGACTCCAGCAACGGCCGCAGCTCGTCCGGCAGCCCGGCGAGGTCGGGGCCCTCGCGCAGCAGCATGAAGACCGTCTCGACGGGGTTGGCGCCGTGGAAGGGCGCGTGTCCGGTGGCGGCGAACACCAGCGTCGAGCCGAGCGAGAAGACGTCGCTTGCGCCCGTGACACTGCGGGAGTCACGGGCCTGCTCGGGCGACATGTACGCGGGCGTGCCGACGGCCACATTGGTCATCGTCAGACGGGTGTTGGACACCCCGGACGCGATACCGAAGTCGATCACCCGGGGGCCGTCCTCGACCACCAGGACGTTCGACGGCTTCAGGTCACGGTGCACCAGACCCGCGCCGTGGATGGACTGCAGCGCCTCGGCGATCCCGGCCGCCAGCCACCGCACCGCCTGGGCCGGCAGCGGCCCGCATTCATTGACTATTTCTTCCAGCGAGGGGGCCGGCACATAGGCGGTCGCGAGCCAGGGCACCGCGGCACGCGGGTCGGCGTCGACCACCGCCGCGGTGTAGAAGCCGCTCACCGCGCGGGCCGCCTCGACCTCGCGGGTGAAACGGACCCGGAACAGCTGGTCCTCGGCGAGTTCCGTACGCACCGTCTTGATCGCCACGCGCCGGCCGGACGCCGAGCGCGCCAGATAGACCAGTCCCATGCCGCCGGCCCCGAGACGGCCGAGCACCTCGAACGGGCCGATCCGCCGGGGATCGTGCTGCGTCAGCTGCGTCAGCTGCTCCACCATTTGCCTGCCACCTCCCCGTGGGGCGTAAAAGAGACTCTCCAAAGCACCGAGCCGCCGAGAGCCACTGCCCCGAGCAGCGTCTCATCTGGCCGAAACGGCCGTACGCGAGCTGATTCTTCCTGGCCGAGCCGACGGTGGCGAACCCGGGGCCCGGCCGCCGCACCCCGGCCCGCCTTCAGCAGTACGCAGCGAAACCGTTACCCGGGGTTATCAACCCTCGCCTGACGTGCGCGGATACGTCCATCGGCGGGTGATTGCCCGGGGGTTACCGATCGGTTGCGGGACGTGCGCAAGAACCCGCCGCACCCCTGCACGGCCCGTGCGCCCGCCGCCCGCCCGGCGGCCCCGCGCGTGGGCCGGGACGGCACCGCTACCGTACGGGCCAGGATCCGGCGCTCCCTATCGGCAGCCCCGCCCGTCTCGGCCCCACCCGTCTGCGCCCCTCAGGATCCTGGGGGGCGGGTCTCCGCTCCCGCGCGCCCCCGGGATTCCGGCGCGATGCCGCGGATCCGGGCGCCGCGTCCCGCGCCTTCGGCCGTCCCGTTGTCCGTACGGCGCCGACGCGCCCCCGTTGCCTGCTGGTCATGCACTCCCCGCCGTCGCCCGTGCCGTTCCCCCAATTCTGCGGTGTCCACGGCTATTTCGGGGCCATGACACCGAAGGTGGCGCCTTGATTGTCGCGGAACACCGCGAACGGGCCGCCGGGAGACCGCTCGGGCCGCGCCACCACCTCGCCGCCGTGCCCCGTCGCGGTGCGGATCGCCTCGGCCATGTCGTCGACGAGGAAGCAGACCGTGAAGTGCGGCGGCAGGTCGGCGGGCACCGACGCGTCCATCGCGATCCGGCAGCCGATCTCCCGTTCCTGGCCCGGCAGTCGCCACGGCAGGAAGCCCGGCCTGGCCATCGGGGCATCCCGGGCCCCGGCGAAGCCGAAGACCTCCGCGTAGAAGGCGTCGGCGGCCGCCGGGTCACGGGTGTTCAGCCCCATCCAGACGTAACTGCCGGGCTGCCCTGCGATCTCGAATCCCGTGTGCGCGCCGGCCTGCCAGGCGCCGAAGACCGCCCCTGCGGGGTCGGCGGCGATCAGCATCGAGCCCAGGTCGCCGACCGGCACCGCCTCGTGGAGTACCCGGCCGCCGGCTTCCCTGACCGCGGTTTCGGTGCGCCCGATATCGGAGGTCGCGAAGAAAATGCCCCATGCGGTGGGCATCGTCTCGTCGCTGCGGGGCATCAGCCCGGCCGCTTTCCTGCCGTCGCGGAACGCCTGGGTGTACCCGCCGAATTCGGCGGCGCCTTCGTCGAAGGTCCAGCCGAAGAGGTCGCCGTAGAAACGCTTTCCCGCGTCGAGATCGGGCAGCAGTACGTCGACCCAGCAGGGTGCGCCGTCCGCGAATGCAGTCATGCGGCCACGCTAGTGGCGAATCCGCGAGCGCGCCCGGCAGGAAATCGAACGGGTGGATCAATGTGAAATCCGGCACGTATCAGCGGGCCGCAGTACGGCTCAACGGGCCGCCGCCGACGGACACTTGCGCCGCGTTGTCCACCGAAGTTTTCCACAGGCTGTTGATAAGACGATTCACCGGTTCGGACCAATCGGCCTTTTCCCGTACCGATACCGCGCCATTCACCGCGGCGAAGCCCCCGCCACCTCGGCGACGCCCGTCCCGCTCGCCCCGGATGCGCCCGGAAAGCGCCGTCTTGGATACCTTGCGCGCCGCCGCCACGTCCGAAGGAACCGGGACCGATGCGCGCGAACTCCCCCGTCCCCATTTGCAGGCAGCCAAATCGCGCTCCGATCACCCCTCGGTAAGCTGACGGCATGACAGGACAAGTGCGAACCGTCGACGGCAGAGTTGCCGGCCGCCGCGGGCAGGCCACGCGGCAGAAGCTTCTCGACTGCCTCAGCGACATGCTCAGTTCATCCCCGTACCGGGACGTCAAGGTCATCGACGTGGCCCGAAAAGCGGGTACTTCACCCGCTACGTTCTATCAGTACTTCCCCGACGTGGAGGGCGCCGTCCTCGAAATCGCCGAGGAGATGGCCAAAGAAGGCGCACAACTCACCGACCTTGTCGCCGGGCGCTCCTGGGTGGGCAAATCCGGCTGGCAGGCGGCCGAGGAACTCGTCGACGGATTCCTCTCTTTCTGGCGCAAGAACGACGCGATCCTCCGCGTCATCGACCTGGGAGCGGCCGAGGGCGACAAGCGGTTCTACAAGATCCGCATGAAGATCCTGAACGCCGTCACCAACTCGCTCACGGAGTCCATCCAGGAGCTCCAGGCCAAGAACAAGGTCGACAAGGAGGTGAGCGCGGCAGCCATGGCCGGTTCGCTCGTCGCCATGCTGGCAGCGGTCGCCGGGCACCAGAAGGGCTTCCAGAGCTGGGGCGTCAAGCAGGCCGAACTGAAGCCGAATCTGGCGCTGCTCGTGCACCTCGGCATCACCGGCAAGAAGCCGACGAAGTAGCCGCGGGCCCCGTTCGTCCCCCGCCGACGGGCCCTCGCGCACCGCTGCCGCACGCGGCGTCGCTCCCCGGCGCCGGCGCAGCCGCCGGGAGCGCGGCCCCCGGCCGAGCGCACTGCCGTGCAGTCACGGCGGCGCTCACTCCCCGGCCGTGCCGCGGGAGTTCCCCACCGTCCCGCCAGGGTGGCCGCCTGCCGCCCTCAGCCGGACGGCCGCGGGCGCCCGGCCCTTGGCAGGCCGGCACCGCAGGCGTCCGTCCCGCCCGACGACGGCCGCGTTCCGCGGCTCAGGACCCGGCGGGCCCGCCACCGCCCACGCCACCGCTTCACCGGCCCTTCCGCGCCCTTCCCGGCCCCGCGTCGCCCCCTGTCAGCGTCACCGCAGGTCCAGCCGGAAGAGCCGGATCTCCCGGTCCACCCGCGACTGGTACGCGGCGTACGGCGGCCAGCACGCGAGCGCGGCGGACCAGGCGCGCTCCCGTTCCTCGCCCGCCAGCAGCCGGGCCCGTACCGGAATGTCGCGCCCGCGCCAATTCACCTCCGCCTCCGGGTGCTTGATGAGGTTCCCGGTCCACGCCGGGTGCCCTGACCTGCCGAAGTTGCTGCCGATCAGCAGCCAGCCGCCGTCCTCCTGGGGCAGGCAGGCCAGCGGCGTGCGCCGGGGCAGGCCGCTGCGCGCACCGGTCGCGGTCAGGATCGCCCCGGGCAGCATCCGCGCGCTGAGCAGGACCTTGCCGCGGGTCAGCCGGTGGACCGCGCGGTCGAGCGCGGGGACGACGTGCGGGGCGATCCGCGCGAAGGCACGCGTCGACGACACCGACTGCACCAGCCGCGCGCCGCGCGCCCTCACGCGCCGGCCGCCGCTCGCGCCCCGGCGCCGCCGCGCGCACCCGGTGCCCCGTCGCGGGCTCCGGTGACGAACAGCCCGGCCTCGTCCGCGGCCCGCGCGCGCAGCCGGTGCACCGGTCCCAGCAGCAGTTCGTCGCAGGCCGCGCGCTTGAAGTAGAGATGCGCCTCGTGCTCCCAGGTGAAGCCGATGCCGCCGTGCAGCTGCACCGCGTCGGCCGCCACTGCCCGCAGCGCCTCCAGCGCCTGCGCCAGCGCCAGCGCCCCGGCGCCCGGTTCGACGGCGCCCCCGGCGGCGCCCGCAGCCCAGGCCGCGTAGTAGGCCGCCGAGCGCGCCGCCTGCACCGCCACGTACAGGTCGGCGAGCCGGTGCTGGACCGCCTGGAAGGCGCCGATGGGCCGCCCGAACTGCTCCCGGTCCTGGACGTGGGCGAGGGTGCGGGTGAGTGCCGCGTCGGCCGCGCCCACCGCCTCGGCCGCCAGCGCGGCGGCGGCGGTCCTGCCCACGGCCGCGAGCCCGTCCCCAGGACCGCGCTCCGCGTCCTCCCCCAGCAACTCCCCCTGCACCTCGCGCAGTTCGATCCGGGCTTGCGGTCTGGTCTCGTCCAGCACGGTCTGCCGGGTGCGCGAAAGTCCCGCCGCGTCACCCCGTACGAGGAAGAGCCGGGTGCGGCTGCGCGCGAAGCCGCCGGTGTGCGCGGCCACCAGCAGGACGTCGGCCGTGTGGCCGTCCAGGACCTGCCCCGCCTCGCCGTACAGCACCCACCACCCGTCGCGCCGCCGCGCCTGGATGCCGCCCGCCCGGCCGCCGCCCGCCCAGCCGCCGTCGTTGGGGCCGGTCAGCGCCAGCGCGGTGGCCAGCCGTCCGTCCGGTACGGCCAGCGTCCCGGTCAGCTCACCGGCGGCGAGCCTGGGCAGCAAATCGGCCCGCTGCCGTTCGCTGCCCAGCGCGAGGATCAGCGGCGCGGCCAGCACGGCGGTCGCGACCAGCGGCGAAGGCAGCAGCGCCCGGCCGGTTTCCTCGCAGGCCAGGGCGAGTTCGGTGGGCCCGCAGTCCGCTCCGCCGTACGCGGCGGGCAGCGCGAGGCCCGGGAGTCCGAGCTGTCCGGCGAGCCGCCGCCACAGCTCCTCGTCGTAGCCGTGCGGGGTACGGACCGCGGCCTTGACCTCGTCAGGGCCGCAGTGCGCGGCCAGCAGTGCGCGCAGGGTGCGGCGGATCGCTTCCTGCTCATCGGTGAACGCGGCATCCATCGGCGGACTCCTCCCGTCCGCGGACCGCTCCCGTCCGGTCCGACGGGAACCGTCCACGGAACTGACGGGCCGTCATAGTAGAGATGCGGGCCCGACTTTCCTAGGGTTCGCCCGCTCATCACGCCACCTCCCCCGAGGCGCTCGCCGACCCCCTGCCCCGACCCCGATATCTGATGTACCGTCAGATTCATGACGTCAGGGATCCCCTACGGGAAGCGCAGGGTCGCCGTCGCCGGAGTCGCCCTGTCCGACTGCGGGCGCGTGAACGAGGCCACCCCGTACGCGCTGCACGCCCAGGCCGCCCGCCGGGCACTGGCGGATTCGGGACTCGACCGGTCGGTGATCGACGGCTTCGCCTCGGCCGGCCTCGGCACGCTCGCCCCCGTCGAGGTGGCCGACTACCTCGGCCTGCGCCCCACCTGGGTGGACTCGACCTCGGTCGGCGGCGCCACCTGGGAAGTGATGGCCGCGCACGCCGCCGACGCGATCGCCGCCGGGCACGCCCGCGCCGTCCTCCTCGTCTACGGGTCCACCGCCCGCGCCGACCTCAAGGCCAAGCGCCGCACCGCCAACCTCTCCTTCGGCTCCCGCGGCCCCCTCCAGTTCGAAGTCCCCTACGGGCACACCCTGATCGCCAAATACGCGATGGCCGCCCGCCGCCACATGCACCAATACGGCACCACGCTGGAGCAGTTGGCGCAGGTCGCGGTCCAGGCGCGGGCCAACGCGGCCGGCAATCCGGACGCGATGTACCGCGACCCGGTCACCGTCGACGAGGTGCTCTCCGGGCCGATGATCGCCGACCCGTTCACCAAACTGCACTGCTGCATACGGTCCGACGGCGGCTGCGCGGTCCTGCTCGTCGCCGACGATCTGGTGCCCGACCTCGCCAAACCCCCGGTATGGGTGCTCGGATCCGGCACCGCCCTCTCGCACACCACCATGTCGGAGTGGCCGGACTTCACCGTCTCACCGGCCGCGGAGTCCGGACGCCTCGCCTTCGCGCGCGCCGGGGTCAGCCCGTCGGAGATCGACATCGCCGAACTGTACGACGCCTTCACCTACATGACGTTGGTGACCCTGGAGGACCTGGGCTTCTGCGCCAAGGGCGAGGGCGGCGCGTTCGTCGGGACGGGCCGGCTGCTGCGGGACGGCGAGCTGCCCGTCAACACCGACGGCGGGGGCCTGGCCGCCTGCCACCCCGGCATGCGCGGCCTGTTCCTGCTGGTCGAAGCCGTGCGCCAGCTCCGCGGCGAGGCCGGACCCGGCCGCCAGGTGCACAAACCCGGCGGCCGGCTGCCGCAACTCGCCGTCGCGTCGGGCACCGGCGGCTGGTTCTGCTCATCGGGGACGGTGGTGTTGGGGGCGGGCTAGGGCCGCATCCCGTAAGGGCCGTCCCAGCGCCGTGTCCCAGAGGCCGCGGGTCGTCCCGCGGCCCCTTACGGGTCGCCCGCCCTCAGCCCAGCCGCTCCTCGATGAGGTCGGCCGCGCGCCGGGCGCCGCCCTCCGCGCGGGCATCCGCGCGCAGGTGGGCCGAGCGTGCGGCCACGTCCGGGTCGGCCAGCAGCTCCAGCAGGCCCGTACGCAGCGCGTCCCCCGTCGCGTCGGCGGTGTCGATGCGGCGGGCGACTCCCAGCTCGACGAGCCGGTCGGCGTTCACGAACTGCTCGGCGCCCTGCGGGACCGCGATCATCGGCACCCCGCTCGCCAGCCCCTCGTTGCAACTGCCCATCCCCGCATGCGTCACGAAGGCGTCGGCCTGCTCCAGGATCGCCACCTGCGGTACCCAGGACCGCACTTCGACGTTCCCGGGAATCGCGCCCAGCTCCGCCGGGTCGGTGTACGTGCCGATCTGCAGCACCACATGCCACCCGGGCAGACCGCCGAAGGCCGCCAGGCACTGCCGGTAGAACCCGGGCTGCCGGGTGTAGGCCGAGCCCAGCGAGATCAGCAGGACCTTCTCCGCGCCGGCCGGACGCGTCCAGCCGCCCTGGTCCGTGCGGTCGCCGAAGCAGGGTCCGACGAAGGTCACGACGTCCGCGTCGACCCGGTCGGCGTGCGGCTGCATGGCGCGCGGGATCATCGCCAGGGCCCGCCGGGGCCGGCCGGCGAACGTGCCCACGTCCGTGGTGGCCGCGCCGCAGCCGGCCAGCCACTCGGCGAACCGCCGCAGGTAGACATCGGCCCCCGGAAGCCCGGCGAACGCCGCGCCGGCCTCCTCCTGCATTCCCTCCCAGCCCACGAAGGTCGGGGAGAGCTGGACGAGGTCTCGGCCCTGCGCCTCGGCCAGCGCGCGGGCCGCGTAGGCGCCGATGTCGTAGAGGTAGAGGTCGGCCGGGTCCTCGTCGTACGCCCGGTGCAGTTGCGGGAGCACCGCGATGGCGTCGTCGAGGAAGAGCGAGGCAGCCGCCACCGGGTCCTGCGGCCAGGAATTGTCGATCACCGGGAGGGTGGAGGTGTAGCGGACGAACTCGGCGCCGGTGGGCGTGATCAGCTCGGCCGCGTGGTCGGTGTTGGCGTACGTCACGCGGTGGCCGCGGGCCACCAGCTCGCGGATGATCTCCAGGCTGGGCAGCACGTGGCTGACCATCGGCGTACCGACCATCGCGATGTGAGCGGGGCGGCCGACGGCAGACGTACGGGGGTGGTGCGGGGTGCGCTCAGGCACGGGACTTCCTTCGGGTCAGAAATACGGCAGGGGGACACGGCAGACCGACGGCCCCGGGCAGCGGCGGCGCGGGCACGGCGAAGCCGGCCACGGGCGCGCTGCGCGCCAGGGTGCGGGCGGGGGCGGGACGTTGCGCCCGCTGCGGTGTCAGCCGTAGATCTGGAAGAGGTGCATGCCAGGACAGTAGCGCCGCCGTCCGACAGCGGGCCAGTGATTTTCCGGGCCGGGACCTGGACGCGACCTCGGAACGCGGACCTCGAACGCGGCCCCGCTGCCCGACGATGCCCAGGAATGCGGACAGGGGGATGTCCTCTTGCCCATGCACCGGCGGCCCGGGGCACCCGCCGTACGCTGCCCGGCATGGCCGATCACCGTGCAGATGACCAGGAAACCGCCGAGTCCCACGCCTTCCGCGCACTGCTGCGGGGGCTGCGGGTCTGGGACCACGAGCTGCCCGCTTTCGACGTGTCCCGGGCGCCGGACGCGCCGCTGCCGCTCTTCCGGCAGTGGCTCCGGGAGGCCGCGGAAGCCGGCCAGCCCGAGCCGCACACCATGGCGCTGGCCACCGCCGACGCGGCCGGAAACCCGTCCGTACGCACCGTGATGCTGCACGACGCCGACGAGCGCGGCTGGCACTTCGGCTCGCACCGCGGCAGCCGCAAGGGCCGCGAACTGGCCGTCCGCCCCAGGGCCGCCCTCGGCTTCTACTGGCCGGCGGTCGGGCGGCAGGTGCGCGTGCACGGGACGGTGAGCGAGGCAGGTGCCGAGGAGAGTCAGGCGGCGCTGCACCGGCGTTCCCCTGGCGCGCTGGCCGCGGCGCTGGTCGGACGGCAGAGCGAGGCGCTCGGCTCGACGGAGGAACTGGCCCGCGCATCGGACGCCGCCTGGGAACGGGCGCACCGCGAGCCGGACGCCGCCGCACCGGGGTGGACGGAGTACCTGCTGCGCCCCGACGAGGTCGAGTTCTTCCAGGGCGACGCGCGACGGCGGCATGTACGGCTCAACTACCTGCGGGAGGGCGGGGGTTGGCGGCAGGAGCTGTTGTGGCCGTGACGGGGGCGCGGCCGGGACGTGAGGCGGGGTGGCCGGGACCGTGAAGCGGGGCGGGACGGCGGGAGGAAGCCGAGCGCCTCCCGCCCCTCCCGCCCCGCCACCACGTCACAGCTCCCGGTACATGATGTGCAGCCCCACGAATCCCTTGTCCGGGTGCCGGAACGCCTCCGGGACGGTGGCCAGGATCGTGAAGCCCAGGGACCTCCAGAGGGCCACGGCTCCGGTGTTGACCTCCACGACGGCGTTGAACTGCATCGCGCGGTACCCCTCGGCGCGGGCCCGCTCCAGGACGTGTTCGCCCAGCGCCCGCCCGACGCCGCGGCCCGCCCTGCGGGGGTCCACCATGAAACTGGCGCCCGCGATGTGCGAGCCGGCGCCCAGTTGGTTGGGGTTCATCTTGGCCGAGCCGAGCACCGTCCCGTCCTCGTCCACCGCGACGAACGTACGGCCCGGCGGGCGGAGCATCCAGATCTCGCGGCCACCCTCCTCGTCGAGGTCGCGCGGATAGGTGTAGGTCTCGCCGGCCGCGACGATCGTACGGAAGAACTCCCAGATGGCGGGCCAGTCGGCCGCGGTCGCTTCTCGGATCAGCATCGCCACAGCATCCGCGATGATCCGGGCACCTGCCACCGGATATCCACAGGCCGGAGCGGGACGACGGCCTCCTCTCCCTACGCCCCCTCTCCCCCTCAGCCCTACGCCCCCTCCGCGGGCCGGAACACCGGGACGGCCCAGCCGCCGCCCCCGGCTTCCGCACCGGGGTCGGTGGCTGGGCCGTCCCCGCCCCCGTCCTCCGTGCGGAAGTGGACCGTCAGCGGCATGCCGATCCGCAGGTCGTCCGCCGCGCAGTCGACGACCTCGGTCATCATCCTGGGGCCCTCGGCGAGGTCGACCACCGCGGCGACGTACGGGGTCCGGCCGCCGAACGGCGGCAGGTCGTTCCGGTGGACGACGGACCAGGTGTAGAGGGTGGCGCGACCGCAGGCCGGCTGCCACGCGACGTCCTCGCTCCAGCAGTACGGGCAGAACTCCCGCGGGTAGTGGTGCGCCGCCCCGCACCCATCGGCCCGGCAGCGGCGCAGCAGCAGCCGCCCCTCGCCGGCCGCGTCCCAGTACGTGCGGGTGAACGCGTCGGCCTCCGGCAGGTCGAACCGCGCCACCGCCCCACCGCCCCGGGGCGCGCCCCGCTTCCCTACGCCTTCCACCTCGCCACCCCGCTTCCCCGCACCTTCCACCTCGCCGCCCCGCTTCCCTGCGTCTTCCGCCTCGCCGGTCCGCCTCACGTATGCCCTCCCGCCGTCCGCCCTCGCCGCGCCAGGAACCGTTGCGCACGGCCGGGCCCGCCCCCCCTTCCTGCGCACCGGGCCCGCGCCCCCAACATTCCTGACGCTTCATCAGTTTTCCGTCAGGTCAGTTCAGCGGATGCCCGGCGGGGTACGCAAGAGGCGGGGTGCCAGGGAGGCGACCCCGTGCGCGCCGCGAAGCTTTACCGTGCAGCCCCATTCCTGACATGACGTCAGTTCAGTAATCTGACTGTGCGTCAGGTAATGAGAGCCGTCACACAGGAGCGGGCCTCTGCGATGCTTGGATCGACTCACGGCACCCTCAGCACTCACTCCCGGCCGGCCCGCGTCGTGGCCTGCGGGGAGCAACCACCTCACACCGTCCACGGCGTGGCCGATCCGGCCGACGGCGGCGGGCAGCGCGCCGACGGCACGGCGGACGTGGACGTCAGCGGGCGCCCGCTGCACGCCCCGGTGCCGGACCTCGACCGTTTCTTCCGGCCCGCTTCGGTGGCCGTCATCGGCGCGTCCGACACCGAAGGCCGCCCCAACACCGGCATCACCCGGCAGCTGATCGCCTGGTCCGAGCGGGTCGGCGCCCGGCTGCACCCGGTCAACCCGGGGCGGCGGAGCGTCTTCGGGCTGCCCTGCCACGCGGCCGTCGCCGACCTCCCCGAGCCGGTCGATCTCGCCGTACTGCTGGTCGGCGATCCGGTGCCGGTCATCGAGCAACTGGCGGACGCGAAGGTGAAGTTCGCGGTCGCCTTCGCCTCCGGCTTCGCCGAGACCGGCGAGGAGGGCGCCGCCGCGCAGGACCGGCTGGCCGAGGCCGTGCGGCGCTCCGGCCTGCGGCTGCTCGGCCCGAACACCAACCTCAACGCCTTCGAGAAGTTCCGCGAGGACCTCGAAGGGCCCGCCATCGCCCTGATCACCCAGTCAGGCCACCAGGGCCGTCCCGTCTTCACCCTCCAGGAACTCGGCATCCGCCTCTCCCACTGGGCCCCGACCGGCAACGAGGCCGATCTGGAAACCGCCGACTTCCTCTCCTACTTCGCCTCCCGTCCCGAGGTCGGCGCCATCGCCGCGTATGTGGAAGGGCTCAAGGACGGCCGCAGCTTCCTGCTCGCCGCCGATCACGCGGCCCGGCAGAAGGTGCCCGTCGTCGCGGTGAAGGTCGGCCGCACCGAGACCGGCGCCCGCACGGCCGCCTCGCACACCGGCAAACTCACCGGCGCGGACGGGGTGGTGGACGCCGCGATGCGGCAGTTCGGCGTCATCAGGGTGGACGGTCTCGACGAACTCCAGGACACCGCCGCCCTGTTGGCCCGCGCCAAGCCACCGGCCGCGGAGGGGGTCGCCGTCTATTCGATCTCCGGGGGCACCGGCGCCCACTTCTCGGACCTGGCGACCGCCGCGGGGCTGCGGCTGCCCACCCTGACGGACGCGAAGCAGGCCGAGCTGCACCAGTGGATACCGGAGTACCTCCACGTCGCCAACCCGATCGACAACGGCGGGCACCCGGTCGGCGACTGGCGAGGCCGCAAGATCATCGACGCGATCCTCGCCGACCCGTCCGTCGGCGTCCTGATCTGCCCGATCACCGGGCCCTTCCCGCCGATGAGCGACAAGCTCGCGCAGGATCTCGTCGACGCGGCGGAAGAGACCGACAAGCTGGTGTGTGTGGTGTGGGGCTCGCCGGTCGGCACCGAGGACGCCTACCGCAGCACTCTGCTCGGCTCCTCGCGGGTGGCGACCTTCCGCACCTTCGCCAACTGCATCACGGCCGTCCGCGCCTACCTCGACCACCACCGCTTCACGGCCGGCTACCGCTCCCCCTTCGACGACGCCCCGCGCACGCTCTCGCCTTCGGCGCGCAAGGCGCAGGCACTGATGCGCCCGGGAGAGCAGCTCAGCGAGCACGCGGCGAAGCAACTGCTGCGCGCCTACGGCATTCGCGTCCCGCGCGAACAGCTCGTCACCAGCGCCGCGGCGGCCGTCCGCGCGGCGAGCCAGGTCGGCTACCCGGTCGTCATGAAGGCGTCCGGGCCGCAGCTCGCGCACAAGACCGAGCTGGGTCTCGTCAAGGTCGGTCTGACCTCCGCGAGCCAGGTCCGCGACGCCTACCGCGAGCTGGCCGACATCGCGCGCTACGAAGACGTCCCCCTCGACGGCGTACTGGTCTGCCAGATGATCGAGCGCGGGGTCGAGATGGTCGTCGGCGTCACGCACGACAGCCTCTTCGGGCCGACCGTGACCGTCGGGCTCGGCGGCGTCCTCGTGGAGGTGCTCCGGGACGTCGCGGTGGGTGTGCCGCCCTTCGGGGAGCACCAGGCCCGCGCCATGCTCGGCGAACTGCGCGGCCGTGCCCTGCTGGACGGCGTACGGGGAGCCCCGCCCTCGGATGTCGACGCCCTGATCGAGGTCGTGCTGCGGGTGCAGCGGATGGCGCTCGAACTGGACGGGCGGCTCGCGGAGTTGGACATCAATCCGCTGGTGCTGCTGCCGAGCGGCCAGGGCGCCGTGGCGCTCGACGCGCTGGCCGTCTGCCACTGACCGCCCCGGACCCGCCCTTTGGAGCCGTACCCCCATGACCCACACCCCCGCTTCCCCCGAGCCCCCGGACACCCCGGGCGCCACGGACACCCGCACGCCGGACACTCCCGCCGCGGCACCCGCTGATTCCTTGATACTGCACACCACTGACAACGGCGTCTCGTGGCTCACCCTCAACCGGCCGGACGCCATGAACGCCCTCACCCACGACCAGCGCGAACACCTCATCGGCCGGCTCGCCGACGCCTCGGCCGACCCGGACGTGAGGGCCGTGGTGATCACCGCGACCGGCAGGGGCTTCTGCGCGGGCGCCGACCTGCGGGGCGCGCCGGCCGCCCGTCCCGGTGAGCGGGTGGCAGGCGATGTGGCGCGGCTGATCCGGGGCGGCGCGCAGCGCTTCATCGGCGCGGTACTGGACTGCGAGAAGCCGGTGATCGCCGCGGTGAACGGCACGGCGGCCGGTCTCGGCGCGCATCTGGCGTTCGCCTGCGACCTGGTGCTGGCCGCCGAATCGGCGCGGTTCATCGAGGTGTTCGTCCGCCGCGGCCTGGTGCCGGACGGCGGCGGCGCCTACCTGCTGCCGAGGCTGGTCGGGCCGCAGCGCGCCAAGGAGCTGATGTTCTTCGGCGACGCGCTGCCGGCCGCCGACGCCGAACGGCTGGGGCTGGTCAACCGGGTCGTACCGGACGACGCGCTGGAGAAGACCGCGCGGGAGTGGGCCGAGCGCCTCGCGGCCGGCCCCACCCGCGCCATCGCGCTCACCAAACAGCTGGTCAACGCCTCGCTCGACGCCGATAGAAGCACCGCGTTCGCCGCCGAGGCCACCGCCCAGGAACTCAACATGACGACGGCGGACGCCCAGGAGGGTGTCGCCTCCTTCGTGGCGCGCCGCAGCCCGGTGTACCGGGGGCGGTGAGCGCGCCGCGGTCCGCCGGTGGCGGGGCGTACCGCCCTGCCACCACAGGGCGCTTCGCGTCTCTCGGACCGCCCGGCTTCCGCCCCGCCCTCAGGGAGGCGACGCCGGTACGGCCGAACGGGCCGGGGCGACCGCGTGCCCGGTGACGGCCCCTGGCTCGGCCTGTGCCTCCTCGGCCGCCCGCGCCACCGGGCCGTCCGCTCCGGACGGGCCCGCGGTGGCGGCGCCCGCGACCCCCAGAAGGCCGGCCGTGAGGATTCCGGCACCGACGGCGAAGGGGAACCTGCCGCGTACGTTCATCAATCAACTCCCCGCGTAGTGCGCTTGCAGCACTCTGTACACGGTTGAACCATCTGCCCCGTATGACCTCACCGAGAGTGACCCGCGTCACACCGTGCGCCGCCGTCCCGGGCCGCGCTCGGGCCCGCGTGCGCCCCGGTCACGCCTCTCCCGCCGGGCACACCGGCACCTCTCGCGTATTGCGCGTCCGCACCCCCGGCAGCCAGCCGCGCACGCCTTCCCCGGTCGTGACCAGGTACCAGCGGGTGGAGGTCAGGCCCTGTTCGTCGCGGACCAGCCGGCCGTCGGTGACCACGCAGTGGGCCTTCAGGACGTCGCCGTGCCAGACCCGGCCCGCGGAGTTGTCCCGCGCCGCGTAGCGCCGGTGCGGGTCCTTCGCCAGCCGCAGGGCGCACTCCAGGGTGCGGGTCTCGCGGCACGCGGTCTCGGTGTTGTGGACGGTGACCGGCACGGACGGGCTCTTCGCGGGCGGCGGAAGCGCGCCGCCACCGGGGCGCACCATCCACCACGCCCCGAGCGCCACGGCGGCGACCGTGGCGGCGACCGCGAAGGCGACGGCGTACGGCCTGCGGCGCGGCAGCGCGACGGCTTCGGGGCGCCGCTGTTCGGGCGTCGTCTCCTGGATCCGGGACCACAGTCCCGGCGGCATCTCGATCCGCTCGTCGGCCTGCCGCAGCCGCTCCCTGAGCAGCGCTTCGATGTCGTCCCCGCCGCCTCCGGAAGCAGCGGCGCCGACACCGCCCGCACCCCCGCCGTCCCGCCCGGCGCCCACGTCAGGACCGGCGCCGTCCTCGGCGTCACCGCCGTACCGCCGGCCCGTGCCCACCGTGCCGTTCACCTCCCCGCCCGTCCCTGCTCCGATTCAACGAGGTGCGCGCGGAGCCTGTCCAGTGCGCGGGCGCGATGCCGGGCCGCGGTGCCGCGGTGCACCTTCATGATCTTGGCGGCCTGGTCGATGGTGTAGCCGTCGAGGTCGACGAGGATGACGATGCCCGCCTGCCGGTGCGAGAGGGTGCCCAGCATCCGCACCGCTTCCAGCTCGGCGTGCCGGCGGCCGAGACCTCCGTCCCAGTCGCCGCCGGACTCCCCGTCACCGGGCGCGGCGTCGTCGAACCCCTCGACCGCGTCGACCAGCACCTGCCTGCTGTCCTTGCGGTAGGCGTCCCTGGCGACGTTGAGTACGGCGGTGAAGGCGTACGCGTACGGCTCCGGGTGGGCGAGGAAGCGCTGCGGACGTACGGCGAGTTTGAGGTAGGCCTCATGCACCACATCCTCCGCGGACTGTCGCGATCCGGCCAGCATCACCGCCCGCCGGTAGAGCCGGGGCAACAGCCCGCAGAAGACCTCGTCGAAGGTCGGTGACGCGGCAGACGAGGATGACGACGGCGTCACATCGGCCATGAACCGGAACTCTCCCCCGTTGCTCGGCTACGGGCGCGGCCGGGGTGGAGGCTACCCGTACGGCAGTGCAGCCAACCAGGGGTACGGCACCGATCGCCCCGAATCCGCCCCTGCCTCACCCCTGAGGTCCCCCCAAACCACCCTTGAGGGTCAACCCTGGCTTCTCTCTTGCCTGTTGGGCACTCCGGACGCTTCCTATCTGACGCACCATCAGCTTCAATGAGGGCATGATGGGACATGCAGGAATGGCGGCCACGGCCGTGCGGTATCTGCGCTCGGCGGGTGCGCCGACCTCGGCCGCCGCACCCGCCACCGCACCACAGCGCCCCGCCCTGCGCGCGGTACGCGACGACGAACGCGCCCCTCTGGACCCGGCCGAATTCCGGGACGTCCTGGGGCACTTCGCCAGCGGCGTCACGGTCATCACGGCGCCGGAACCGGAAAGCACGGAGAGCGCAGAGGGCGCCGCGGGACCGGCCGGGTTCGCCTGCCAGTCCTTCGCCTCGCTCTCCCTCGATCCCCCGCTGGTGACCTTCATGGTCGCCCGCACGTCCACGACCTGGCCGCGGATCGCCCGCGCCGGGGTGTTCTGCGTCAACATCCTGGGGGCGGAACAGGGGCCGCTGTGCAGGCAGTTCGCGGTCAGCGGCGCCGACAAGTTCGCCGGTGTCCGGCATACACCGGCCCCCGCGACCGGCTCGCCGCGTCTCGCCGAGACACCGGCCTGGATCGACTGCACCATCCAGGCGGTGCACACCGGCGGCGACCACCTCATCGTCGTCGGCCGGGTCGACGCGCTCGGCACGGACCCCGCAGCGGCCGGCGCGGGACCGCTCCTCTTCCACCGCGGCGCCTTCGGCGGCTTCGGCGCCCGGTAGCGGAGAGCCCCCGGGCGGCCACCCGGGGGCAGGCCGTTCAGAAGACCAGTACGCCCCGCGCCACCCGTCCGTGGTGGGCGTCGTCCGCCGCCTTCGCGAAGTCCTCCACCGGGTAGGTGCAGGTCACCAACTCGTCGAGCAGCAGCCGTCCTTCGCGGTACATCCGGGCGTAGAGCGCGATGTCACGCTGTGGCCGCGAGGAACCGTAGCGGCAGCCGAGTATCGACTTGTCGAGATACATCGACGACACCAGGAACGACGCCTCGGCGGTGGCCGGCGGTACGCCCAGCAGCACCGCCTGGCCGTGCCGGTCCAGCACGTCCACCGCCTGCCGGATCAGCCGGGTGCTGCCCACGCACTCGAAGGCGTGGTCGGCGCCGGTCGGCAGCACCGCCTTCACCGCCTTGACCGTGTCCGGCACGGCGGACGCGTCGATGAAGTGCGTCGCGCCGAACTGCCGTGCCGCCGCCTCCTTCGCCGGGTTGGCGTCCACCGCGACGATCACCGAGGCCCCGGCGATCCGCGCCCCCTGGAGGACGTTCAGGCCGATGCCGCCGGTCCCGATGACCACCACCGAGTCCCCGCGGTCCACCTTCGCGCGGTTGAGCACCGCCCCGACGCCGGTCAGCACCCCGCAGCCGATGAGCGCGGCCGAAGCCGCGGGGACGGCCGGGTCGATCTTCACCGCCTGCACGGCCTTGACGACGGTGCGCTCGGCGAAGGCCGAGTTGGAGGCGAACTGGTACAGCGCCTCACCGCCCCGCCAAAACGGCGTACCCGGCATCCCGATCGCCTTGCGGCACATCGTCGGCCTGCCCCGGTCGCACTCCGCGCAGGTCCCGCAGTTCGCCAGCGTCGACAGGGCCACCCGGTCACCGGGCACGACGTGGCCGACCCCCGCGCCCACCGCCTCCACCACCCCGGCGCCCTCGTGCCCGAGCACCACGGGCACCGGGAACGGAATGGTGCCGTCCACCACCGAGAGGTCGCTGTGGCACAGCCCGGCCGCCTCGATCGCGACCAGCACCTCGCCAGGACCGGGGTCGCGCACCTCCAGGTCGTCCACGACCCGGGGCTTCTCGCCGTCGAAGATGACGCCTCTCATCAGTTCTCCAGTCGGGGGAGGCCGAGCACGCGCCCGGCGATGATGTTGCGCTGGATCTCGTCCGAGCCGCCGTAGACGGTGTCGGCCCGGGTGAACAGGAACAGCCGTTGCAGCGGGTCGAGTGCGTAGGGGGCGGCGGGGCTCCAGTCGGCCGGGCCGAGCGTCGCGGCGGCGCCGCGTACCCGCATGGCCAGTTCGCCGAGCCGCTGGTGCCAGCCGCCCCACAGCAGCTTCGCCACGCTGGGCGCCCCGGGGCCGCCCGCCGCGCCCAGGGTCCGCAGCGCGTTCCACCGCATCACCCGCAACTCGGCCCACTGGCGTACCAGTTGCCCGTGCAGGACGGGATCGCCGAGTGCGCCGCAGCGGACCGCTTCGCCGATCACCTCGTCCAGCTCGGCGGCGAAACCGATCTGCTGGACGAGGGTGGACACCCCGCGCTCCAGGGCCAGCAGGCCCGTCGCGACCCGCCAGCCGGCGCCCTCGCCGCCCACCACGTGCCCGGCATCGGCGACCGCACCGTCGAAGAACACCTCGTTGAACTCGGCCGTGCCCGACATCTGGCGGATCGGCCGCACCTCGATCCGTCCCGGCTGGTCCATCGGCACCAGCAGGAAGGAGAGCCCGCGGCGGCGGCGCTCGCGCGGGTCGGTGCGGGCGAGGACGAAGCACCAGTCGGCGTCGGCGGCCAGCGACGTCCAGATCTTCTGCCCGGTGATCCGGTACGCCGCCCCGTCCCGCACCGCCGCCGTACGCAGCCCGGCCAGGTCGGATCCGGCGTCCGGCTCGGAGTAGCCCTGGCACCACAGCTCCTCACCGCGGGCGACGGCGGGCAGGAAACGGTCCCGCTGCGCCGCGTCCCCGAAGGCCAGCAGCGTCGGCGCGAGCAGGTTCTCACCGATGTGCCCGACCCGGCCCGGCGCCCTGGCGCGGGCGTACTCCTCGGCCCAGACCACCTGCTGGGTCAGGCTCGCCGCGCGGTTCCCGTACCCGCCGTGCGCACGGTCCCAGCCGATGCCGATCCAGCCGCCTGCGCCCAACTCGCGCTCCCACACCCGGCGTTCCGCGGCGTCCTCGTGCTCACTGCCGGGCCCGCCGCGGCCGGCGAGCGCGGCGAACGGGCCCGCCAGGCGCTCCTGGAGCCACTGCCTGGCCTCACCGCGGAACCCGTCGTCCGCGCTCCCGAACCCGAAGTCCATCCCAGCCTCCCCACATTCGGCCGTACCGGACAGCTCCTACCGGTTGGGACGCGTGCCCGCCGCGGCTGCCGCGGCCATCGCCTCCAGCTGCGCCAGCATCGGCATCGGGTCCGTCCCGACCGTCCCCGGCAGGAACGCGGCGATCCGCTCCGGCGTCCACCCCTCCTCGCTGTAGGCGGCGCGCAGCTCGCGCGGCTGGGCCCAGACCGCGACCTTCGGGCCCGCGATCGTGTAGACCTGCCCGGTGATCTTCTCCTCGCGGGCCTTCTCGCTCAGCAGGTAGACGACCAGCGCCGCGACGTCCTCGGGCTCGCCGATCTCCGTCAGCTCCATCGGAACGTTCGCCGACATCCGGGTCCGCGCGACCGGCGCGACGGCGTTGGCGGTCACCCCGTACTTGTGCAGGCCGAGCGCCGCGCTGCGCACCAGCGAGATGATGCCGCCCTTGGCCGACGCGTAGTTGGCCTGCGCGACGCTGCCCTGGTGGTTGCCGCTGGTGAAGCCGATGAGGGTGCCCGAGCCCTGCTTGCGCATCACCGCGCTCGCCGCCTTGAAGACCGTGAAGGTGCCCTTGAGGTGGGTGGCGACGACCGGATCCCACTCCTCCTCCGACATGTTGAAGAGCATCCGTTCGCGCAGGATGCCCGCCACGCACACCACCCCGTCGATCCGTCCGTAGCGGGCGAGCGCGGTGTCCACGATGCGCTGACCGCCCGCCATCGTGGAGACGTCGTCGGCGACCGCGACCCCCTCGCCGCCTGCCGCCTCGATCTCCTTCACCACGGACGCGGCGACCTCGCTGCTCGGTTCGCCGCCCTCGATGGAGACCCCGTAGTCGTTGACGATCACCTTCGCGCCGTGCGCGGCGCAGGCGAGGGCGACCGCCCGGCCGATGCCGCGCCCCGCGCCCGTTACGGCGATCACCTTGCCGGTCAAGAAGTTCCCCATGCCGCGCCCCTTCCCGCAGTTTCTGACGGACCGTTAGATTTTTGAGCAGTCCAGGTCCGAACACAAGACCCCGAGCCGAACCCGCCCCGAGGAGGGCCCGTGCCGCTGCCGCAGGAGTTCCACGACCTCGCCGAACGCGTGAACAACTGGGGACGCTGGGGGCCCGACGACGAGATCGGCACCCTGAACCTGATCACCGACGAGGTGGTACGGACCGCCGCCCGCTGCGTCCGCCGCGGCCTGCGCATCCCGCTCGCCCTCCCGCTGCGGCAGGACGGCGTGCAGACCGGCGCGATCCCCGGCAGGATCAACCCGCTGCACACCATGACCGCGATCAACCAGCAGCTGTTCGGCCCCGGCACGGTCGCCACATCGGACGACGCGGTCACCATGAGCCTCCAGGCCGCCACCCACTGGGACGGCCTCGCGCACGTCTCGCACTCCGGCCGGCTCTACAACAACCGCCCCACCGACACCGTCACCGCACACGGCGGCGCCACCCGCCTCGGCATCGAGAAGGCCACCCCCCTCACCTCCCGCGGAGTCCTGCTGGACGTCGCCCGCGCCCACGGCACCGACCAGCTGCCCGGCGGCTACGCCGTCACCCCCGAAGACCTCGACATGGCCGAGGAGTTGGCGGGCGCCACGGTCGGGCCCGGCGACATCGTCCTGATCCGCACCGGCCAGCTGCGCCACTACCTCGCCGGCGACCGCCAGGCATACGCGTTCCCCTCACCCGGCCTCTCCGTCCGCACCCCGCAGTGGTTCCACACCCGCGACGTGGCGGCCGTCGCCAACGACACCCTGACCTTCGAGATCTTCCCCCCGGAGATCGAGGGCCTGTGGATGCCGGTACACGCACTGCACCTGGTCGAAATGGGCATGCTCCAGGGCCAGAACTGGAACCTGGAGGACCTGTCGACCGCCTGCGCGGAACTGGGCCGCGCCACGTTCTTCCTGTCAGCGGTCGCCGAGCCGTTCACGGGCGGCACGGGGGCGCCGGTGGCGCCGGTGGCGGTGCTCTGACGGGGTGCCCCGTACATGATCGGCGCGACCTCACCGGCGGCCCGTCGCCGACACCGTTCCCGGCGTCGGCGATGGCCTGGTGGCCGGTGGAAGGCCGCTCAGCCGTCGGCGTCGCGCCTGAAGTGGAAGATGCCCCAGGTGAGGTGACTCCCGCGGCCACCGTCGATCCAGTGGCCGAGCCCCTTCTTCATCTGGGCGAGGTAGTCGTGGCTGATCCTTCTCGCCAGCCCTTCGGCCTCTTGGCGCCTGGTCTCCTCAAGAACCCGCGTGTAGTGGTTCACCAGCTGCTCGCGGTGCTCTTCGAAGCCCTCGTCGACGGCGGTGAATCCGAGCCGGTTCAGCTCGCGTGTGTAGAAGCCGGGCGAGCCCATGTCGTCCAGATGGATGCGGTCGAGGATCGGCTGCAACATGTCGGTTGAGCCGCCGTCCGCCGCCGCCATCGGGTCGGTGAAGAGGAGATGGCCGCCGGGCCGCAGCACCCGCGCGATCTCCTCGAGGACCCGGACCCGGTTCCCGCTGTGCAGGAAGGCGTCCTGGGACCAGATGACATCGACGTGGTCGTCCGGGTACGGGATGTCCTCGAAGGACCCGTCCACGACCTCGATCCTGTCGGTGAGCGCGCGGGCCGAGTTCAGCTCCTTGTGGCGCTGGTTCTCCACCTCGCTGAGATTGAGTGCGAGCACCCGGCAGCCGTACGTCTCCGCCAGGTACCGCGCCGAGCCGCCGAACCCGGAACCGAGATCGAGCACCACGGAATCCCGGGTCAGCTCCAGCTTCGACGCCATCCGCTCGACGGTGCGCCGGCTGGCGTCCACGATGGGCTCCACGGGGCTTTCGTAGAGGCCGATATGAATGTCCTCGCCGCCCCACACCGCGGCATAGAAGGTGTCGGCGTCGGGCGAGTTGTAGTAACTGCGGGCGGTGCCGACCGCGCCTTCGTACTGCCCCCCGCCCTCCATCCGGTACTCCTTCTCCGCCACGTGCACGAAGAAGTCCGGCTGCTCACCCCGGTAGGTGTGCTGGAAGTCGCCATAGGTCTCGACGCGTTGGAAACCCACGTCGGACATCAGCCGCCGGGTGTAGTCCTTCCGCAGCGGGAACATGTTGAGGTGGTACGTGGAGTTGTCCGGGAAGCTGTACCGCATACGGCACAGGCCCTCGTCGACATACTCCGGCTCCACGATGACATCCTCACCGCAGTAGTAGTACCTGTGCTTGCTCGTGAACCCGTCGTCCAGGATCGCATCGTAATTACGCTGATCCAGTACGAGAATTCCGTCGTGCTTGAGCATCGCGTAGAACTCGGCCAGCGCCTTGCGCCGGTCACGTTCCGAGAAGAGATGCGTGAAGGAGTTGCCGAGGCAGACGATGGCATCGTATTCCCCGTGGACGTCCCTGTTGAGCCACCGCCAGTCCGCCTGCACGACGCGCAGGATGTGCCCTCCCTGCTTCGTTCCGTTCTCGAACGCCCTCGCCAGCATGTCCGCACTGCCGTCCGCACTGACGGTTTCAAAACCGGCGGACAGCAGCCGTACGGAGTGAAATCCGGTACCCGTCGCGACATCGAGCACACTTCTCACCCCCCACTTGCGCAGCAGGTCGATGAAGAAATTCCCTTCGCTCTCCGCCCTCTTCTCCCAATCTATGAGCGAATCCCATTTCTCGACAAAGCTGGGGACGTACTCCTCCGTGTAATGCCCGGTTTCGCGTACTTCGACAGGGTTGTCGCCGAACTCTTGAGCCGGTTGCACGATGATGAGGAACCCTTCAGTTATGGCGAATGGTGCCCTGGCGCGGCGGCCCAGGACGGCACAGGCTCCAGACCTGAGGGCCGCGCGGTCCAATCGCATCGCTGTCCAGGACCGCGGGGCCCCATGCACCAAAATTTCGTATACATCGACGGAGCCGACACGAATAGCGGCCCTGGCCAGCGCCTTTCCTGCCTCAAGATTCTTTGGGGCAGCAGAGACCACAGACACCTCATATATCGGGTAGCCGCGGGCGAATCGCCCCGCCGACGAAATACAGCCACGCCCGCAAACCGCTCTAGTCCGGGCCCGGCCGTTGCGCGCGATGCCCGTCGATCAGGTCCAGCGCCCGATTGACCTTCCCGGCGAAGTCACCCGCCTCGGCCACGGAAATCGACCCGATGAAGATCTTGTGCTCACGACGCCGACAGCCGCCGCACGGCTCCTTGATCTCGATTCCATCGAAATCAATCCCCAGCCGCCGGAACGCGTTAACGAAATCTGTGGCCTTCTCTTCGGCTTCTTCCCTTTCGCTGGTAGCCCAGTAATCGTGTCCGATCGTGTCGAATTCCATGTGTTGTGCTCCTCTGTTGGTAGGGGTTACGCGGCGATGCGGGCGGTGAGGCGTGTCCGAGTGGGGGTGGGCGGCGTGCCGGGTTTCGACGAGAGGAAACGAACTGCCTTGCCTCGACACGTCATTGCTGTCACTCCTGGTGGTCGATGAGCCATCGGCAATCGCGTGCGAGCTGCTGCACCTGTACGTGCGCAGAGAGCACGCCCTCGCCCAACCCTTGTTCGACCTGAAGCTCGATGCCGTTCAGTCGGGAAATCCGCCGGTGCCATTCAGCGCTGTCACGGGGGAGCTTGCCAGCAGCCTCCCTCGCGGCCGGCAGCAAGCGACCGATGTAGCCGCAGAGTTCGGATTCGAGTGTGATCAACGCTCCATGGTTGAAGGGCACGCTGCTCTGCCCCCGTGCACGGCTGATCGAGTACCGCACTCCGTCGAAGTCGAGGGGAGATTCGTGCCCGGCAAGCTCCGCTGCGGTTGCCTCACTCGCTGAATCCAGATCTTGCGTCTTCACCGTGTCCCTCCAGCCGTTCGACCGCTCGCCTGCACCGCAGTTGGGCAGTGCAACGTCGCCCGTCCGACAGGTAGTCGGCGGGGATGGTTCGTCCCGCTCCAGACAACTCTGAAGGCGCAGGCGGCGGTACCGTTGCCTGCGCAGTGGGACTTAAGACCTTTAAGTGCAGTCCCTGATCAAGGAGTTGAGGGCACGTGAGGATGCCTGAGCCGAACACGGGTTTGGAACGGCTTTACCGTGAAACCGGCTGGACGCTGCGACAGTTCGCACAAGAGATCAACCGCATCGGCACCGAACGCGGCACACCCCTGCGGTACCGAGAGCCCTCGGTGCATCAATGGCTCAAGGGCCACCTGCCCAAAGAAGAAGCCCGGCCGGTGATCACCGAAGCACTCTCGCGCCGACTGCATCGGCCGGTCACGCTTTGCGAGACCGGGTTCCCGCCGCACAAAGAATCAAGCGCTCAACCGAGTACCGTGGAGGGATTGCTCGACCTCGGCAGGATCGACATGGATCCCTCGCGTCGAAGCGTCGTAAACGCCGCTCTGTTCTCTGTCGCCCTGACAGTTCCCGGATGGCCTGACGTCATCGGCCGGATGGAAGCCGCGCAAGGTGGAACGACCGGCCGAATCGGTGCCGCTGAAGTCAATATGGTCGTCGCCATGACTGAGCGCATCTCAGACCTGGACGACCAATTCGGTGGCCGGCATGCACGCCCCATGGCAGCCGCGTTCTTGGTCAACACGGTCGCCCCGTACCTGCGGTCCGAAGCGTCTGAGTCGGTGCGGAAAAACATGATGTCAGCCGCATCCGACCTCTGTTACCTCACTGGATACATGGCAGTGGATGAAGGGCTGCACGGCGTCGCACAGCAGTATTACGTCAAGGCCCTGCAATTGGCAGGAGCCTCCGAGGACCATCTGACCTATTGCACAACCCTGCGGGGCATGAGCGTGCAGGCAGTCGACCTGGGGCACGGGAGAGAGTCCAAGCGGCTCGCTGACGCCGCTGCCGCCGCATCTCCCGCCGCCGGGCCCCGCATGCGGGCATTCCTCGCCGGTCAACAAGCCCACGCCTCGGCTCAACTCGGCGACCGCAGCGGCGCACTGACATATCTGCGAGAAGCCGAAGCGGCCATGGAAAAAGCCGAGTCACGTTCAAAACCGTTCGGCTCTTACGACCCGTCTTCCCTCAACTACCATGTGAGCCAGGTTCGTTACGAACTCGGAGACGTCACCGGGTCCATTTCCGCGATGGAGCAATCCGACCAATTGAGGTACGACGTCTACCGACGCGCTCGCGTCCGGCACCGGGCCACACTCGCTGAACGGCAGCTCGAAATCGGCCACTTGGAGGAAGCCTGCCGAACGTGGCATCTCGCGCTGGATGACTACCCCATGGTCCAGTCAGGACGGGCCGACCAAAGAATTTCGAGCATGTTCAAACGGATCCGCCCGCACCTCAAGAATCACGCCGCTCGGGATCTGTACGAGCGCGCACGGAACACGGCACCAACTCCCCTGGCAGCAAGTGGATCTTGAGCTGGAATGGTCTCGTTCTGTGGCACGGAAAAGCCGGTACGAGAAGGGTGCTCATGACACGGACCGAGTACTACGACGACCCAGCGGCACCCGCCCCGAACAGCCTGGTCGTCGCCGCGTCCGCCGTGATCACCGACGAGGCGGGCCGCATCCTCCTTCAGCGCCGACGGGACAACAGCCTCTGGGCACTGCCCGGCGGCGGCATGGAGATGACGGATTCACTCCCGGGGACCGCGGTCCGTGAGGTGAAGGAGGAAACGGGCCTGGACGTCGAGATCACCGGGCTCGTGGGCACGTACACCGACCCTCGCCACGTCATCGCGTACTCGGACGGCGAGGTGCGCAGGCAGTTCAACGTCTGCTTCACGGCCCGCGTCGTCGGCGGCCGACTGACGATCTCGGACGAGTCCACGGAGCTGCGGTTCGTCCGGACCGAGGAGATCGGCCACCTGCCGATGCACCACACGCAGCGGCTCCGGCTCCGCCACTTTCTGGAACATCGTGAGCGGCCCTATCTCGGCTGACCTCGTGCCACGCCCCAGGTCGAACGACAAAGGCACGCCCTTTCACCGATGTTGGTCCGGTGAACAGACGTGCGTCGTCGGTGGTGCAGGAACTGTCACGCGGTCGGGGCGAGAGATGGAGGTGCGGCCAGGGAGGCAGGACCGGCCGCGGTGGGCGGGAGTGACCGTTTCCCCGGTGCCCCGGGTGCCGCCTAGTTCGCCAGCCGTGCCGGCCGCGGGCCGCGCTGTTCGTACGCGCCCCGTTCGCCGCCCGTGGTGACCATCAGGGACTGGCCGCGGTCCACCTCGCACCAGATCCGTTTCCCGGTGCCCTCCGGCTGCCAGCCCCAGCGGTCGGCCAGGCCGTCGACGAGCTCCAGGCCGCGGCCGTGGGTGTCGTCGCCGTCGGCATGGCGCGGTGAGGGCGGGCGGGCGCTGGAGTCGACCACCTCCACCCGTACCGTTCCCACCACGGCGCCCGAGCCGGAGAAGCACATCCGCAGCTCGGCCGCGGTGCCGGTATGGACCACGGCGTTGGTCACCAGTTCCGAGATCAGCAGGATCAGGGTCTCGGTCAACGGCTCGTCGACACCTATCCCCGACCCGGCCAGCCGCGACCTGGCCCACCGCCTGGCCCGCCCCACCTCCGCGGGGTCCGGCCGTACGTCCAACTGCACCTGAAGCACCTGCACCGCTCACACCATCCGAACCGGCGGAAACTTCGCCTTGCGCCTCCACGAAGTCACGGTGCGTGACCCCGTCAAGGCACAGCATGGTTGACGTTCTGTCACCCCAACAAGCGCTTCGGGCATATTCCAGCGCAAGGGAGTATGCGTGTTGCATACTGTGCGACGCACTTTGCGGGGAGTCGAACACGGGGGAATCCGCGGCCCCCGACCGGGGCGAGGGGTGCGCAGTCCGTACCCCGGAGCCGCCTTTCCGACGGCACCGTGATCGTTGCGCCACAGAACCACTCGCATCCAAGTGAGCGTACCCGAGCGGGCCGTCGACTCCCGCGCGTGACGAGTCACACGCTGGTCACCCACCGATATCGACGCTCCGTGACCGAATCTGGCTGCCCGGTCCCGACATTTCGCGCATCGACTGCAAGAACCTGACATCGTCGGCCGCGTCAGGCGCAGTTCATCCGGCCGACAGCGAAGCGGCCAGGCGTTCCTCCATCACGTGCGCCGGCCCCCAGGTCTCCGCGCGCAGCCACCCGCGCTTGAGGTGCAGGTGCACGTCCGCTTCCCAGGTGAATCCCATGCCGCCGTGCACTTGCACGCAGTCGCGGGCGTTACGCACCGCTGCCTCGTCGGCGAGCAGCTTCGCACCGGCCACCTCCTGCTCGCTCTGGGTGACCGCCGCCGCGTACACCGCGCTCCGTGCGATCTCGGCCCGTACCAGCATCCCGGCGCAGAGGTGCTTGACCGCCTGGAACGAGCCGATGGGCGCGCCGAACTGCTCGCGGGTACGGGCGTGGGCCACCGCGTCGTCGACCGTGCGGGCCGCGCTGCCGAGCTGCTGCGCGGCGGTCAGCAGGGTGGCTTCCCTGCGCAGCCGCGGTACGTCGACGGCCGTGCCCAGGGGGGTGCGCGAGGCGTCCGACGGGCCGGGGATCCGGGCGAGCGGGGTGAGCGGGTCGACGGATGACGGTGGCCGCTGCGCTGCCGCGCGGGCCTCCGGCGCCGGGATGCGGTAGGCGCCGCCGGGCTGTCCCGGCGGCTCGTCCAGCAGGATCAACTCGTCGCAGTCGGCCGGGTGTTCCCACCAGCCGGGGCCCTGCGCGGCGTCGGCCAGTGCGACGATCCGCTCGCCGTCCGCCACCCCGTCCACCACGCCGGCCAGCAGATGGCAGGCCACCAGCGGCCCCGGGAGCAGCGCCCGGCCGGCCTCCTCGCAGACCAGGACCGCTTCGGGCAGCCCCAGGCCCACCCCGCCCGCGGCCTCCGGCAGCCGCAGCGCGAAGAAGCCGGCCGCGCCCAGTTCGCGCCAGAGCGCGCGGTCGAGCGCCGGGTCGCCGACTGCTGCCCGCAGCCGCTCCCCGCCGAACCGTCCGGCCAGCAGCTCCCGCGCGGCGGCCCGCAACACACGTTGATCATCGGTGAGTTGGAAGTCCACGTCACCGCCCCTTCGGCAAGCCGAGTATCCGCTCGGCGACGATGTTCCGCTGGATCTGCGAGGTGCCGGCCGCGATCGTGTACGAGAGCGAGGAGAGCCGGGCCGCGACCCACTCGTGGTCCGCGTCCAGCGCGCCGGCGCCCAGCACCTCTGCCGCCGCGTCGTACAGCTCCTGCCGGGCGTGCGAGTAGCGGAGCTTGAAGACCGAGCCGCCGGTGCCCGGCACGCCTCCGGTGCGCTGTGCCTCGCTGACGTTCCACTGCGTGAGCCGCCACAGCGCGGTGAACTCGGCGGCGAGCCGGCCGAGCCTGCGCCGCAGCACCGCGTCGTCCCAGCGTCCGTTGTCCCTGGCGGTACGGGCCAGCGCGGCCAGCACCCGCCGGCAGGCCACCACCTCGCCGACGAAGGCGGTGCCGCGCTCGAAGGACAGCGTGACCATGGTGACCCGCCAGCCGTCGTTCTCCGCCCCGATCCGGTTGCCCACCGGCACCCGCACCTCGTCGAGGAACATCTCGGCGAACTCGGCGGTGCCGGCGAGGGTGCGCAGCGGCCGTACGGTGACACCCGGTGCGTCCATGGGAAGGGCGAGCCAGCTGATGCCGCGGTGCTTGGGCGCGTCGGGGTCGGTGCGGACCAGGAGTTCGCACCAGTCGGCGACCTCGGCGTGCGAGGTCCAGATCTTGGCGCCGGTCACGACGTAGTCGTCGCCGTCGCGGACCGCTCTGGTGCGCAGCGCCGCGAGGTCGGATCCGGCGTCCGGCTCGCTGAAGCCCTGGCACCAGATCTCGTCCCCGCGCAGGATCGGCGGGAGCCAGCGGGCGCGCTGGCCCGCGGTGCCTTCGGCGGCGACGGTCGGCCCGGCGTGCAGCAGTCCGACGAAGTTCGCGCCGACGTAGGGCGCGCCGGCCCGCTCCGTCTCCTCCAGGAAGATCAGGTGCTGGGTCGGCGTCGCGCCCTGCCCGCCGGCGTCCCGCGGCCAGTGCAGCCCGGCGTATCCGGCGTCGTACAGCATCCGCTGCCAGGCGGTGTCGTAGGCCCGGCGGCCCGGCCAGTCGTCGGCTGCGGGGCGGGGCGGCAGCGTGGGCAGCGCCTCGCCGAGCCAGCGGCGCAGCCGGGCGCGGAAGTCCTCCTCGTCCGGCGTGTAGGAGAGGTCCACTACCGGTCCAGGTCGAGGTCGAGCATCCGGATGGCGTTGCCGCGCATCAGCTTGTACACGGTCTCGTCGTCCAGGCCCTTGACGTGGTCGAGCGCGACTTCCTTGGTGCGCGGCCAGGTGGAGTCGACGTGCGGGTAGTCGGTCTCGAAGGTGGCGTTGTCCCGGCCGACGACGTCCAGCGAGTCGATGCCGTGCTTGTCGCGGAAGAAGCAGCAGAAGATCTGCCGGTAGTAGTACACCGACGGCGGCTCGGGGATGAGGTCACGGACGCCGCCCCAGGCGCGGTGCTCCTCCCAGACGTCGTCGGCGCGCTCCAGGGCGTACGGGATCCAGCCCATCTGGCCCTCGCTGTAGGCGAGTTTGAGGCGGGGGAACTTCACCAGGACGCCGCTGAAGAGGAAGTCCATCATCGAGGCCATCGCGTTGTTGAAGCTGAGCGAGGCCTGCACGGCGGGCGGCGCGTCCGGCGACGCGGCCGGCATCTGCGAGCTGGACCCGATGTGCATGTTGACGACGGTGCCGGTCTCCTCGCAGGCCGCGAAGAACGGATCCCAGTAGCCGCTGTGGATGGACGGCAGTCCGAGGTAGGTGGGGATCTCGGAGAAGGTGACGGCGCGCACGCCGCGGGCGGCGTTGCGGCGGATCTCCGCGACGGCCAGGTCCACGTCCCACAGCGGGATGAGGCAGAGCGGGATCAGCCGCCCGCCGCTGTCCCCGCACCACTCCTCCACCATCCAGTCGTTGTACGCCCGCACGCACGCGAGGCCGACTTCCTTGTCCTGCGCCTCGGCGAAGGTCTGGCCGCAGAACCGCGGGAAGGTCGGGAAGCACAGTGACGCCTCGACGTGGTTGAGGTCCATGTCGGCAAGGCGCGCCTGAGGATCCCAGCAGCCGCGCCGCATCTGCTCGCGGGTGATCCCGTCCAGCGTCATCTCGTCCCGCGAGAAGCCGACGGCGGCGATGATGCGCTTGTACGGGAAGACGTCGCCCTCGTAACTCCACCAGTCCGTCAGCTGGCCTTCCGGGTCGGTGGTGAACTTGTACTTGCCACCGACGTAGGCCAGTTCACCGATCCCGGCCGTCAGCGGCTTCGGCCCCCGGTCGCGGTACTTCGCCGGAAGCCAGGTCTCGAAGAGGTGCGCGGGCTCGATCACATGGTCGTCGACGCTGATGATGCGCGGTAGCTCCACCGGATTCCCCTCACCGTTATCTGATGACCCGTCAGAAAGAGGCTAGCCCCGCACCCTCTGGACCGACAAGGCGCAGGCCCCTACCCTCGGGCCAGATCTGACGAGCCGTCAGTCACCGGGAGGGGCCTCCATGACCGGCAGCACCCTGTGGGACCTGGCCGCCTGGCGCGCCGCGCGCACCCCGGACGCCCCCGCGCTCATCCAGGGCCACGAGAGGGCGCGGCACGAGCGCCGGATCACCTTCGGGGCCCTGCACCGGCGCGCTGAACGCCTCGCCGCCGGACTGTACGAACGGGGTGTACGCCCCGGCACCCGGGTCGTCTGGCAACTGCCGACGCGCATCGAAACCGTGCTGGTCAGCCTGGCACTGGCCCGGATCGGCGCGGTCCAGAGCCCCGTCGTACCGCTCTACCGCGACCACGAGACCGGACACGTACTGCGCCGCACCCGGGCCCCGTTCTACCTGAGCCCCGGCACCTGGCGCGGCTTCGACCACACCGCGATGGCCCGCCGCCTGGCCGCGGGGCTGCCGGACCCGCTCACCGTCATCGAGACCTACGACACGCTGCCCGACGCCGACCCCGCCGTGCTGCCCCCGCCGCCCCAAGACGCCCACGCGGTCCGCTGGATCTACTGGACATCCGGCACCACCGCCGCACCCAAAGGCGTCCTGCACACCGACCACAGCCTGCGCACCGCGGGCCGCTGCCTGGCCACGGCGCTGCGCATCGGCCCGTCCGACACCGGCTCGATGGCCTTCCCCTACGCCCATGTCGCCGGGCCCGACTACACCGTCATGCTCCTGCTGCACGGCATCCCCGCCGTCCTCCTGGAGCACTTCGCGCTGCCCGGCTCGCTCGCCGCCTACCGGCGCCACCGCGTCACCGTCGCCGGCGGCTCCACCGCCTTCTACACCCTCTTCCTCGCCGAACAGCGCCAACTGCCGCCCGGCCGCCGCCTGTTGCCGTCCCTGCGGTTGATGGCGGGCGGCGGCGCGCCCCGACCGCCGGGACTCCACCACGACGTGGTCACCGAACTCGGCTGCCGGCTCGCCCACGGCTACGCGATGACCGAGGCACCGATGGTCACCATGGGCGACCCGCTGGAGCACCCGGAACACCTCGCGACCACCGAAGGGCGCCCGCCCCCGGGGATGGAGATCCGCATCGCCCCGGACAGCGGCGAGATCCTGCTGCGCGGCCCGGCCGTCTGCCGCGGCTACCTGGACGAACCGCCGCCCTTCGACACCGACGGCTTCCTCCCCACCGGCGACCTCGGCCACCTCACCCCCACCGGCCACCTCGTCGTCACCGGCCGCCTCAAGGACATCATCATCCGCAAGGGCGAGAACATCTCGGCCCGCGAGATCGAGGACCTGCTCCACCTGCACCCGGACGTCGCCGAAGCCGCCGTCATCGGACTGCCGGACCGGGCGCGCGGCGAACGGGTCTGCGCGGTCGTCGAACAACCGCCGGAAGCAAGGGAGTTGACGCTCGCCGAGGTCACCGCGTACCTGCGGGGCACCGGCCTGGCGCCGCACAAGCTGCCCGAACAGCTGGAGGTGCTGCCCGCCCTGCCGCGCGGCGCGACCCTGCGCAAGGTGCTCAAACAGGAGCTGCGCGAACGGTTCGCGGACGGGCCTTCGGACGCCTTCCCCCGCCCGCGGACCGGGAGTTGAGCGATCAGGCCGGACGGTAGCTGCCGGTCGCCTGGTCGTAGTAGCGGTCCACCTCGCGGCGGTCGTCGTGCGGGCCGATGACCTGGACGAGGTGGTAGCGGCCGTCATGGATCATCGCGAGGTTGCGCACGTACACCTCACGGCCGCTGCTGTCCTTCCAGGTGAAGGTGCCCTCGGCCATCGCCGTCCGCCCCACGTCCGTCCGCCGCAGACCGGACGCCGTCGCCCAGCCGGACCCGCGGTACGGCGCCAGCTCCGGCTCCTTGTCCTGCTGGTACGCCATCGGGTCGGCGCCGAACTTCGCCGTCGTGTCCCGGCCAGGCACGATCACCAGCTCGTAGCCGCCGCCGACGTAGCGGACCTGGCCCCGGTCGTTCGCCGCCCTGCGCTGCCAGCCGTCGCGGACGCCGACCTGGAAGCCCTCGGGGTCCTTGCGCACCTCGAACCCGTCGGCGAGCCCGGCGGGCGCCGTGGTCTGCGGGCTGCCGGTACCCGACGCGCCGCCGCCGTGCTGCCCGTCCTGCGACGGCGCGGGACCACCGGACGGCGTACCGGACGCGGCCGTCGCCTGCATGGCGCCACCAGGACCCGAAGCCCGCGAGCCGGCCTTCGGCAGGAACACCATCGCGTAGACGACGGCACCCACCACCAGCAGCAGGATCAGCGCGAGCAGCAGCCTGCCGAGATGCCGCGGGCTGCGCCGCTGCGGCTTCGGCGGCTTGCCCGGCCGGCCCGGGGCTGCCGCACCCGCGACGGGCGCCGCCCGCTGCCGCTTCGGGCGCTTCGCGGGCCGGGGCGCGACGGCATCGGGCGACCGCCGCGCCGTACCGGCGGCGGCCCGATCGGCGCGCGCACGGCGTACCGCGCCGCGCCGGGACCGCCCGGTGCGGACCAGTTCACCGCGCCGCCGCACGATCGGCAGCCGCCGCGGATCACCGCCCGCGCCCGGCGCCGGCACCGTCACCAGCACACCGCCCAGATCCGGCTCGGGCGCCGTACGGATCACCGACCACAGCAGGACCCGCAGCTCGTCGAAGCCGGGCCTGGCCGCCGGATCCCGGCTCAGCAGCGCCTCGACGACCGGCCGCAGCCGCCCGCACCCGTCGGCCGCCGCCGGAAGCTGCGCACGGACCAGCCGCGCCAGCTCGACGCTGCTCTCCTCGGGGAACGGCGGCCGGCCCTGCACACAGCGGAACAGCAGCGCGCCGACCGCCCAGAGATCGGCGGCGGCACGCGGCGACACCTGCGGGTCCGCCAGCTCCGGCGCCCAGCGCTCGGTGACCGGGCCGATGACCTGGAGCCGCGCCTGCCGGGCCCGTTCGGCGGCGAGCGCCGCACCGGGACGCCCGCCCGGGGCCGCGTCCTGCGGCGGGCCCGCGGGGGCGGGCACCCGGGGTATGGACGGGTCCGGTACGCCATGGGGCTCGGCGCTGCGGGGTGCGGGCAGCCCGCCCGAAGCCCCCGCACCGGGCGCCGCACCCGCGCCGTCCCCTCCCACCCGGGCGGGGTACGCGCCGGTGCCCGGCCCCTCGCCCGCCCCGGCGGCCAGCACCCCGGCAGGTACCGCCCGCGCCCCTTCCACGGCGCCGTGGGCCGTCGCCGCCTGCTTCCGCATCTGCACCCGGGGCTCGGCCTGCGCAGGCCCGGCCCCGTCCCGCGGCACCGGATCGCTCCCGCACAGCGCCTCCTGGGCCGCGCCCACCGCCAGGCCGGTCAGCATCGCGCGGCCGTCGTGGCAGACCAGGACCGTACGCGCGGTGAGATTGCGGTGGGTCCAGCCGTGCGCGTGCAGGGCGCGGAGCGCGGTGAGCACATCGGCGGCGATCTCCGCGGCGCGCTGCACGGTCAGCGGCCCTTCGGCGAGCAGCGCGGACAGCGGGCGTGCGGCGACCAGTTCACCCGCGATCCACAGGCTGCCGTCCTGGACGAACACGTCGAAGACCTGGTCGAGCAGCGGATGGTCGGGCAGCTGCGCCGCGGCGGCTGCGGCCTCCAGCGCGCGCCGCGCCACCGGATCGTGCGGACTGCGGTCGGCCGTCCCCGGCCGCCGGCCCGGCCGCGCCCCTGCGCCACCCGGCGGCCGGCCACCCGCGCCCGGCTCCGCGTCGGCGAACTCCGCCTCCACCACCTCGGGCAACGGCACCTGACGGAGCAGCACTTCCTGCGCGCTGTACGTGTCGAAGGCCCGGGTCTCGGCGAAGTCCTCGTCCCCCGCGGGCCGCAGCGGAAGACGGTACCGCTCGGCGAGCACTCTCCCCGCGTACGCGTCCACGACGCCTCCCCACCCCGCAGCATCTGCCGACCGCGGCCATCTCCGGCCCGCCTGTGCACACTTGCGGCGGCCCGCGCCTGCGGAACTCTCACGATACGCGGCCGGGCGCCAGGACACGGAGCCGAGTGCGCTTTCGACCCGAACCCGGGACCGGCCGGGACGGCCGGCCCCTCACCTCAGCCGAAATCCCGGTGGATCAGGGCTCCTCCGGCCGGAAGCTCTCGGTGAGCAGCTTCCACGCCGAGCGGCTGCCCTCACCGCTCCACTTGTCGGCCGGCGCGGTGTACATCAGGCCGTACCCGAGGTCGTCGTCGACGACGGTGCCGCGGTCCACGGAACGGAACTTCTTGCCGCCGTCCTCGTAGGTGAACTCCCAGTCGGCGGTGGGCCAGTCATGGAACTTCACGGACTTGATGGCGATCCGGTGGTAGTGCGGGCGGCGCATGCCGCCCTCCTGCTTCTTCCAGTCGGCGACCGGGTCGTCCTTCGGCGACGTCGTCCACCCCACGAGCAGCTTCTGATCGTCAGGACCCGTGAAGCGGGCGCCCGCCTTGTCCGTCGAGCGGTACTTCCAGCCCTCCGGAAGCCGCAGCGAGAACCCCTGGTCGTGCGTGTACGAGGTGCCTTCGTCGGGCTTCTTGGACGGCTTGTGCGCCGGCTTGTCCGAGGGCGGGGGCGCGTCACCGTCCTCGCCGTTCTCGTCCTTGTCGTCGCCCTCGCCCTTGTCCGCGCCCTTGGCGGGACGGCTCTGGTCGGCGGTCGCCTTGATGTCCTTGCCCGCGGCGGCGCCGTTGTCGCCGTCATCACCGCTGAGCGCGAAGGCCAGCACGCAGGCCACCACGACGACGACCACCACGACGGCCAGCGTGATCAGGGTGCGGCGCGGTACGACGTCGGTGACCGAGGCCCGGGGCGGCGACGGACGGTCGCCCTCGCCGGGTCTGGACTCCGGGCGGGCCGCGGCGGCTGCCGTGGCGGCGGCGTTGCGCACCGACTGGAGCGCCCCGCGCATCCGCTCCTTGGCCGCGTCCGAGTCGAACCCAGGACGGCCGCCGGACGACGCCTTCGCGGGCACACCGGCCACCGGCGCACCACCGGGCTTCGGCGGCGCCTCGGCCTTGTCCCCCGGCGCACCGCCGGACGCGCCACCGCCCGCCGCAGGCCCGGCCGGCTTCGGCTTGCGCTGCGGGCGCTTGGGCACGGCCTTCGGCTTGGGCTTCGCCGCGGGCCGAGGCGGCGTCCGCTCCTCGGGGACCGTCGGCAGCGCCATCGCCCGGGTCGCGTCCATCGGCGCCTGCGCCTCGGCTTCATCCGGCGCGTGGATGACGTCCGTCAGCAGGGCACGCGCCCCGGCGTCGTCCAGCCGCCCCGCCGGGTCCTTGACCAGCAGGCCGTAGATGACCTCTTCCAGGGCGCCGGCGCTCTTCGGCTTCTCGACCGGCTCGGTCATCACCGCGGTCAGGGTGGCGATCGCCGACCCCTTGTCGTACGGGGGCACACCCTCGACGCAGGCGTACAGCAGGCCGCCCAGGGACCACAGGTCGGCGGGCGGGCCCGGCTTCTGGCCGCGGGCGCGCTCGGGGGAGATGTAGGAGGGCGCGCCGACGAGCATGCCGGTGGAGGTCACCGACGGGTCGCCCTCGACCTGGGCGATGCCGAAGTCGGTCAGCACGACCCGCCCGTCGTCGGACATCAGGACGTTGGAGGGCTTCACGTCGCGATGCAGGATGCCCTCGCGGTGGGCGGCGCGCAGCACGTCCAGGACGGCCAGGCCGACCTCGGCGGCCCGACGCGGGGTGAGCGGCCCGTCGTCGCGCACCAGTTCGGCCAGCGAACGCCCCTCGACCAGCTCCATCACGATCCACGGCCGGTCGTCCTCGTCGACCACGTCGTACACCGTCACCGCGCCGTTGTTGCGGATCCGGGCGATCGCCTTGGCCTCGCGCAGGGTGCGGGTGATCAGCCGGCGCTTCTCGTCCTCTTCCACGCCGCCGGGGAAACGCAGCTCCTTGACCGCGACCGTCCGGCCCAGCACCTCGTCGCGCGCCCGCCAGACCGTGCCCATGCCACCGCGGCCGAGGACTCCGGCGAGCCGGTAACGGCCGGCGAGCAGCCTGCCCTCCTTGCCGTCCATCTCGACCTCGTCGCCCACTGAATCCCCTCTGCAATCCAGCCGAGTTGGCGGCTTCGATATGGCATCGATCGCCAAACTGACCCAACTCGGACAACCCACCCTGGCAGAGCCTTCATTCTCCCTCATCCGCGGCCGTGCGGAAGGCCCGGGGCTGTGACGTGCCGCGCCCCGTACGCCCGTCATCATGGCCCCGGCGAACGGGAGTCCCGATGACGACGCGACGGCCGCGCGGCGCCCTGACACCGCTCGCACGGGTGACCGCCCGCCGGCTCCTCGACCACACGAGCGGATCGTTCCGCCCTGGGACGCAGGGCGCGGCGCGGGGCACGGCAAGGGCGACCGCCGCGGCAGGCGACGGTCGCCCCTGATCCTGACCGCGGACTACAGCGGCACGATGTCGGGCGCGCCCAGCCGGGCCGCGTCCGCCGTCAAGTCGTCCGGCTGCCGCTGCGATTCGCGCTCCGCCTCGACCCTCTTCTGATAGTGCGCGACCTCCTTGTCGATCTGCGCCGCGTCCCAGCCCAGCGCGGGCGCCATCAGTTCGGCCACCTCACGGGCGCAGCGGGTGCCGCGGTCGAAGGTCTCGATCGAGATGCGGGTGCGCCGGGTCAGCACGTCGTCCAGGTGCCGGGCGCCCTCGTGCGTGCACGCGTACACCGCCTCGGCCCGCAGGTAGTCGTCGGCGCCGGTCAGCGGCTCGCCCAGCGAGGGATCGGCCACCACCAGCTCCAGCAGCTCGTCGGCGAGGGAGCCGTAACGGTTCAGCAGATGCTCGATGCGGGCGACGTGCAGCCCGGTGCGGGCCGCGATCCTGGCCCGCGCGTTCCACAGCGCCTTGTAGCCCTCGGCACCGACCAGCGGCACGTCCTCCGTCACGCACTCCGCGACCCGCTGGTCCAGACCGTGCACCGCCTCGTCCACCGCGTCCTTGGCCATCACCCGGTACGTCGTGTACTTGCCGCCCGCGACGACCACGAGACCCGGCACCGGGTGCGCCACCGTGTGCTCCCGCGACAGCTTGCTCGTGGCATCCGACTCGCCCGCCAGCAACGGCCGCAGCCCGGCGTAGACACCCTCCACGTCGTCCCTGGTCAGCGGGGTCGCGAGCACCGAGTTCACGTGCTCAAGCAGGTAGTCGATGTCGGCGCTGGACGCCGCCGGATGGGTCTTGTCCAGATCCCAGTCGGTGTCCGTGGTGCCGATGATCCAGTGCCGCCCCCAGGGGATGACGAACAGCACGCTCTTCTCGGTCCGCAGGATCAGCCCGGTCGTCGAATGGATCCGGTCCTTGGGGACGACGAGGTGGATCCCCTTCGACGCACGGACGTGGAACTGCCCGCGCTCACCGATCAGCGCCTGGGTGTCATCGGTCCACACCCCGGTCGCGTTGACGATCTGCCGGGCCCGCACCTCGTACGTCCCGCCCGCCTCGACGTCCTCCACCCGCGCGCCGACCACCCGCTCGCCCTCGCGCAGAAAGCCCACCACCCGCGCCCGGTTGGCGACCTGCGCGCCGTACGCGGCGGCGGTCCGCACCATCGTCGCGACGTAGCGCGCGTCGTCCATCTGCGCGTCGTAGTACTGCAACGCCCCGACCAGCGCGTCCTTCTTCAGGCAGGGCGCCACCCGCAGTGCCCGCTTGTGCGACAGATGCCGGTGGACGGGCAGCCCTCGGCCGTGCCCCGACGAGATCGACATGCCGTCGTAGAGCGCGACACCCGAACCGGCGTACCAGCGCTCCCAGCCCTTGTGCTGCAACGGGTAGAGGAAGGGCACCGGCTTCACGAGATGCGGCGCGAGCCGCTCCAGCAGCAGCCCGCGCTCCTTGAGCGCCTCCCGCACCAGCGCGAAGTCCAGCATCTCCAGATACCGCAGCCCGCCGTGGATGAGCTTGCTCGACCGGCTCGACGTGCCCGATGCCCAGTCGCGGGCCTCGACGAGTCCGGTGCTCAGTCCGCGGGTCGCCGCGTCCAGTGCGGTACCGGCGCCGACGACGCCGCCGCCGACCACCAGAATGTCCAGCTCCCGCTCCGCCATTCGGGCGAGCGCCTCGGCACGCTGCGCCGGTCCCAGTGTCGCTGTCTTCACCACTGCCTCCCGCTGTGATCGGGGCCACACCCCCGTCTGTCGAGTCTGTCCGCGCTACGTGGCCGTATCCACCCCCTCTGCCCGATGCGGCAACACCCCGCGACCTTGATCGACCAATTCCCATTCTGCGGGAAATGTCGGCTTAGTCTACTTATGCGTCAATCAGAAACCCGGGAAGGACGGCCGCAGCATGCCCGCAGACCTCGCCGTCATCGGACTAGGTCACCTCGGCCTCCCCCTCGCCCAGGCCGCCACCGCGGCCGGCATCAAAACCGTCGGCTACGACCCCGCACCACACGCCGCCGCGCCCTCAGGCGCCGACGGGCCGCTCTCGGCGACCGAGATGCGCCGGCTCCTCGCGGCGGGCTTCCGCACCACCACCGACCCCGCCGCGCTCGGCAAGGTCCGCACCGCCGTCATCTGCGCGCCCACCCCGCTCGGCGAGGACCGCGCACTGGACCTGACCGGCATCGCCGACGCGGCCCGCGCGCTCGCCGCCCAACTGCGCCCGCACACCACGGTCGTCCTCGAATCCGCCGGGTACCCCGGCACCACCGAAGAATTCCTGCGCCCGCTCCTCGAAGAGGGCTCAGGACTCACCGCGGGCCGCGACTTCCACCTCGCCTGCTCCCCCAGCAGGCACGACCCGGGCAACCGCGGCCACCGCTACGGCAACACCCCCAAGGTCATCGGCGGCCTCACCCCCGCCTGCACGGAAGCCGCCGCCGCCTTCTACGGCCGCCTCACCGACAAGGTCGTACGCGCCCGCGGCCCCCGCGAGGCGGAGACCGCCAAGCTCCTGGAGACCAACTACCGCCACATCAACATCGCCCTGATGAACGAGATGGCGGTCTTCTGCCACGACATCGGCGTCGACCTCTGGGACGTCATCCGCTGCGCCGAGACCAAACCGTTCGGCTTCCAGTCCTTCCGCCCAGGGCCCGGAGTCGGCGGCCACGCGGCCCCCGTCGACCCCAACTACCTCGCCTACAAAGGGCGTTCGCTCGGCTACCCGCTCCGCATGGTCGAACTCGCCCAAGAGGTCAACACCCGCATGCCGCGCTACATCATCCAGCGCTGCGCCACGCTCCTCAACGAGCACGGCAAGTCCGCCCGCGGCGCCCGGGTCCTGCTGCTCGGCGTCACCTACAAGCCGGACATCGGCGACCAGGAGGGCTCCCCCGCCCGCGAAATCGCCGCCCGCCTCATGGAACTCGGCGCCCACATCACGTACCACGACCCCTACGTCCCCCACTGGACGGTCCTCGACCGCCCCGTCCCCCGCGCCGACTCCCTCTACGAAGCCGCCACCGGCGCCGACCTCACGGTCCTCCTCCAGCCCCACCGCACCTACGACCTCCAGGGCCTCTCGGTCAAGGCCCAACTCCTCCTGGACACCCGCGGCGCCACCCCCACCGGCACCGCACACCGCCTGTAACCACACCCCGGCGATAACCACACGCAAAAAGACCGGCCCGCCGACACACGTCGGCGGACCGGTCTCTGCTTGTCTCCACCCCCACTCAGGGACGGACGCCCACTCCCCGGGAGGGGCCGGGCCGCAGGGACGCAGTCCCGGAGGCCCGGCACCGCACCCGAAATCCCCACCGGGCGCCCGCCCCACCACCCACCCCGCTCCCGCCGCAGGCGGGTTCAGCACAACAGACGAGGCACGCCGGGACGGACGGCAACGTGGGAGACGCTAGCGCCGCGCCGTCGGCGCCACCGTCACCTCGACCCGCTGGAACTCCTTCAGCTCGGAGTAGCCGGTGGTGGCCATCGCCCGGCGCAGCGCACCGAAGAAGTTCATCGAACCGTCCGGGGTGTTCGACGGGCCGAGCAGCACCTCCTCCGTCGTGCCGACCGCACCGAGGTCCATCCGCTTGCCGCGCGGCACGTCCTCGTGCACGGCCTCCATACCCCAGTGGTGACCGCGGCCGGGCGCATCGGTCGCGCGGGCCAGCGGGGAGCCCATCATCACGGCGTCCGCACCGCAGGCGATGGCCTTCGGCAGGTCGCCGGACCAGCCCACGCCGCCGTCGGCGATGACGTGGACGTAACGACCGCCGGACTCGTCCATGTAGTCCCGGCGCGCAGCCGCGACATCGGCCACCGCCGTCGCCATCGGGACCTGGATGCCCAGGACGTTACGGGTGGTGTGCGCGGCGCCGCCGCCGAAGCCGACCAGCACACCGGCAGCACCGGTCCGCATCAGGTGCAGCGCGGCGGTGTACGTGGCGCAGCCGCCGACGATGACCGGGACGTCCAGCTCGTAGATGAACTGCTTGAGGTTCAGCGGCTCGGCGGCGGACGACACGTGCTCGGCCGAGACCGTCGTCCCGCGGATCACGAAGATGTCCACGCCGGCGTCCACCACGGCCTTGGAGAACTGCGCGGTGCGCTGCGGCGAGAGCGCGGCGGCGGTGACGACACCCGAGTCGCGCACCTCCTTGATCCGCTGGCCGATCAGCTCTTCCTTGATCGGCGCCGCGTAGATCTCCTGGAGCCGCTTGGTGGCCGCGTCGCTGTCCAGCTCGGCGATCTCGGCGAGCAGCGGCTCGGGGTCCTCGTAGCGCGTCCAGAGCCCTTCCAGGTTCAGGACGCCGAGGCCGCCCAGCTCGCCGATGCGGATGGCGGTCTGCGGGGAGACCACCGAGTCCATCGGTGCCGCCAGGAACGGCAGGTCGAAGCGGTAGGCATCGATCTGCCAGGCGATCGAGACCTCCTTCGGGTCGCGCGTACGGCGACTCGGTACGACGGCGATGTCGTCGAAGGCGTATGCCCTACGGCCGCGCTTGCCGCGCCCGATCTCGATCTCAGTCACGTTGGTGTGGCCTTTCCCTCTACGTCTGCCGTTCCAGTATCCCCGACACGACGGAACCCGCGGCCGGGGTCCGGCCGCGGGCTCCGTCGCGCGTGCTAGCGCCGGGAGTAGTTCGGCGCTTCGGTCGTCATCTGGATGTCGTGCGGGTGGCTCTCCTTGAGGCCCGCGGACGTGATCCGGACGAACCGGCCCTTGTCCTTCAGCTCCGGGATGTCGGCGGAGCCGACGTAGCCCATGGAGGCGCGCAGGCCGCCGACGAGCTGGTGGGCGACCGAGGAGAGCGGGCCGCGGTAGGGCACCTGGCCCTCGATGCCCTCGGGCACCAGCTTGTCCTCGGAGAGGACGTTGTCCTGGAAGTAGCGGTCCTTGGAGAAGGACTTGCCCTGTCCACGGGACTGCATCGCGCCCAGCGAGCCCATGCCGCGGTACGACTTGAACTGCTTGCCGTTGATGAAGACCATCTCGCCGGGCGACTCCTCGCAGCCGGCCAGCAGCGAGCCCAGCATGACGGTGTCCGCACCGGCCGCGATGGCCTTGGCGATGTCGCCGGAGAACTGCAGGCCACCGTCGCCGATCAGCGGCACCCCCGCCGCGTGCGCGGCCTGTGCGGCCTCGTAGATCGCGGTGACCTGCGGCACGCCGACACCGGCGACGACGCGGGTGGTGCAGATCGAGCCGGGCCCGACGCCGACCTTGATGCCGTCGACACCCGCGTCGATCATGGCCTGGGCGCCGTCACGGGTGGCGACGTTGCCGCCGACGACGTCCACGCCGATGTTGGACTTGACCTTGGCGATCATGTCGAGGATGCCGCGGCTGTGGCCGTGCGCGCTGTCCACGACGAGGAAGTCCGCACCGGCCTCGACCAGCGCCTGCGCCCGGTCGTACGCCGCGTCGCCGACACCCACCGCGGCACCGACGACCAGCCGGCCCTCGGCGTCCTTGGCCGCGTTCGGGTACTTCTCGGCCTTGACGAAGTCCTTGACGGTGATCAGACCCTTGAGCACACCGGAGTCGTCGACCAGCGGCAGCTTCTCGATCTTGTGGCGGCGCAGCAGCTCGATGGCGTCCTCGCCGGAGATCCCGACCTTGCCCGTGACCAGCGGCATCGGCGTCATGACCTCGCGGACCTGACGGCTGCGGTCCATCTCGAAGGCCATGTCGCGGTTGGTCACGATGCCGAGCAGCTTGCCCGCGGCGTCGGTGACCGGCACACCGGAGATACGGAACTTCGCACAGAGCGCGTCGGCCTCGGCGAGGGTGGCGTCGGGACGGACCGTGATCGGGTCGGTGACCATGCCGGACTCGGAGCGCTTGACCAGGTCGACCTGGTTGGCCTGGTCCTCGATGGAGAGGTTGCGGTGCAGCACACCCGCACCACCCTGACGCGCCATGGCGATCGCCATCCGCGCCTCGGTGACCTTGTCCATCGCCGCCGAGAGCAGCGGGATGTTCACCCGTACGTTCCGCGATACCCGGGAGGCGGTGCTGACCGCGTTCGGCAGCACCTCCGAAGCGCCGGGCAGCAGCAGAACGTCGTCGTATGTCAGCCCAAGCATGGCGAATTTGGCGGGCATACCGTCGACGTTGTCACTCATGACACCTTCCCCAATGCTCTTGCCTCAGCGCGGATCTCCATGCTAACGGCCCGCGGAGGTGTCTCATTCCACGAGCGATGAGGGGCTCATCACCCGTAGCTTCCTACGGCCATATCCAGCCAGTTCACAGGGGGTTTCCCGTCGCCGGGCTACTGCTCGGCGAGCGCCCGCAACCGACTCAGCGCACGGTGCTGGGCGACCCGCACCGCACCCGGTGACATCCCGAGCATCTGCCCGGTCTCCTCGGCCGTCAGCCCGACGGCGACCCGCAGCAGCACCAGCTCGCGCTGATTCTCCGGAAGGTTGGCCAGCAGCTTCTTCGCCCACGCGGCGTCGCTGCTCAGCAGCGCCCGCTCCTCGGGGCCGAGCGAATCGTCGGGCTGCTCGGGCATCTCGTCGGACGGCACGGCCGTGCTGCCGGGCCCGCGCATCGCCGCCCGCTGGAGGTCGGCGACCTTGTGCCCGGCGATCGCGAAGACGAACGCCTCGAAGGGCTTTCCGGTGTCGCGGTAGCGCGGCAGCGCGCAGAGCACCGCGACGCAGACCTCCTGCGCCAGGTCCTCCACGAAGTGCCGGGCGTCACCGGGAAGCCGGGAGAGCCGGGTGCGGCAGTACCGCAGCGCGAGGGGGTGCACATGGGCCAGCAGGTCGTGTGTGGCCCGCTGATCGCCCTCGACTGCGCGTGCGACGAGATCGCCGATCTCCTGCTTGCCGTCATCGCGCATCGGTCCATGGTGCCTTGGTGCGGCACCGGGTTCGGCACCGCCCTCGTCGTTGTGCACTGAACCGTTACGAGCCGCTGCGTTAGCACGCACGTCCCACGCCTCCCCCGATCGGGTTGTGCCCATGCCGACCCCGAGTCCTCGCCGGTAGCGTGTATCCGTGCCGTGAGGCACCGGGTAGGGCTTGTCCGTCATGAGGTCTCTTCTGGCCGAGTGAGAAGCCCCGGCCTCCGCCGGGGAGGAGTCACACGTCAAGGATGCGGCATCCCGTGACGTTTCGGCGCCGAGCGTCGTACAACGGGGCTACGACGGCCGCCACCCGAACCAGCGGCGCCCGCCATAACCCCGTCGCCCAGCAGGTCAGCGGACGAGCCCCCAGCGGAAGCCCAACGCCACCGCGTGCGCCCGGTCGGATGCGCCGAGTTTCTTGAAGAGACGCCTGGCGTGCGTCTTGACCGTGTCCTCGGACAGAAACAGTTCGCGGCCGATCTCGGCGTTCGAGCGGCCGTGGCTCATCCCCTCCAGCACCTGGATCTCGCGGGCGGTGAGCGTCGGTGCGGCGCCCATCTCGGCGGACCGCAGCCGGCGCGGGGCGAGCCGCCACGTCGGATCGGCGAGCGCCTGGGTCACCGTCGCCCGCAGCTCGGCGCGCGAGGCGTCCTTGTGCAGATAGCCACGGGCACCGGCGGCGACCGCGAGCGCGACGCCGTCCAGATCCTCGGCCACCGTGAGCATGATGATCCGGGCGCCGGGGTCGGCGGACAGCAGCCGCCGCACGGTCTCGACGCCGCCGAGTCCGGGCATCCGTACATCCATCAAAATCAGATCCGAGCGATCGGCACCCCAGCGGCGGAGGACTTCCTCGCCGTTGGCAGCCGTCGTCACACGCTCGACGCCGGGGACGGTCGCAACCGCCCGGCGGAGCGCTTCTCGGGCAAGCGGGGAGTCGTCGCAGACGAGGACGGAAGTCATGACCGTCCTCCGCAGCTGATGCGCGTCACCTTGAGCCTCCAGGCTGGTACGTATCGTCACCTGTGCGATTGACGGCCTCGGACACCTGCCCGAGGTCTACCTCTGTCAACCGCCTCCGCACACTCAACGACGGTCACTCGAAAGAGTTACGGGTTCGACGACCGACTTCGGCACGCTGCGTAAGGACCCGGATACGCAGACGGAACAGCGGACGGCCGCCACCTCGCGCGCACCCTATGCCCTATTTGGCTCTCTTTCTTCCATTTTCCTGCCAGGTGAGGCTAGATTCGCAATGAGTCATATTTACATCTACTTACACAGTAGATGTACGTTCTTGAGCACCGAGCCCGATACAGCATCGCTTCGAGGGGACAAGCAATGGCAGATTTCTCCCGCCTCCCGGGCCCGAACGCAGACCTCTGGGACTGGCAACTGCTGGCCGCCTGCCGCGGCGTGGACAGTTCACTGTTCTTCCACCCCGAGGGCGAGCGCGGAGCGGCCCGCAGCGCGCGTGAGACATCGGCGAAGGAGGTCTGCATGCGCTGCCCCGTGCGGGCCGAATGTGCGGCGCATGCCCTGGCCGTCCGCGAGCCCTACGGGGTCTGGGGCGGCCTGACCGAGGACGAGCGCGAGGAGCTGATGGGCCGGGCCCGCCACCGGCTGATCCCCGCGACCACACTGGCCGGCCCCGCAGGTCCCGGCGTCGACTGACACCCAGGGAGCGCAACCACTCAGGAGAAACGTTCCTGCACCTCGGCCCGCGCACCTGTCCCGCACGCACGGGCGGAGTGTGGCTGCGGCCTTCGCGGGCGGGCGGACGACGTCCGGGTCACCGTCCGGCGGCGCGCACCAGTTGGTCGAGCATGGCGTCGACCGCGGGCACCCTGGCCAGGTCGGGCAGCGTGAGCGCGACGATCTCGCGGTGCACGGGAGGCTCCAGGCGCACCGCTCTGGCCCCCTTGGGGCGTACCGACTCCACGGCGAGTTCGGGCAGCGCCGCCACCCCGAGGCCCGCGCCGACCAGGCCGATCACGGCGGGGTAGTCGTCGGTGGCGAAATCGATGCGCGGGGTGAAGCCGGCGCTCTCGCAGACCTCCACCAGGTGCCTGCGGCACCGGGGGCAGCCCGCGATCCACGGTTCGTCGGCCAGGTCGGCGAAGCTCGCCGCACCTGCCGCAGCCAGCCGGTGGCCCGTCGGTACCAGTCCGATCAGCCGGTCGGCGAGGATCGGCCTGACCACCAGGTCGTCCCACTCCGCCCCGGCCTCGGGGTCGGCGCCGCGTACCTCCGGATAGCGGAAGGCCAGCGCGATTTCGCAGTCGCCGTTGCGGAGCATCTCGATGGAGCGCGGCGGTTCGGCCTCCACCAGGGAGACGCGGGTACGGGGATGGGCCGCGCGCATCGCCCCCAGCGCGGCGGGCACCAGCGTCGAACTGCCCGACGGGAACGACACCAGCCGCACCCGGCCGGCCCGCAGCCCGGCGATGGCGGCGATCTCCTCCTCGGCGGCGGTGAGCCCGGCCAGGATGCCGACGGCGTGCCGTACCAGCGCCTCGCCCGCTTGGGTCAGCCGCATCTCGCGGCCCGCGCGGACCAGCAGCGGGGTGCCCGCGGACTGTTCCAGGGCCTTCATCTGCTGGCTGACGGCCGGCTGGGTGCAGCCGAGTTCGCGGGCGGCGGCGGAGAAGGAGCCGGTGTGGGCGACCGCGCGGAGCACACGGAGATGACGAGCCTCGATCATTCTTCAAGCATAAGCACGACTTGGAGGGGAACTATAAATTCCGGACACGGCTTTGAGGAGAGCCGCCGTCGGTCTCTTCACCGCGAGAGACTTCCGGCCCGCTCGCTTACGTTGGCGGTATGGAGCCTCAGCACCGTAGGCAGCTGTTGACCGTGAACGTGGGGCGCCCGGCCCCTTCCGCGCACACCGACGCCGACGGCGGGCGCACCGGCTTCGACAAGAGGCCGGTGGACGGCCCGGTGACGGTGGCCGCGCCCGGACCCAAGGGCCTGGCCGGCAGCGGGCTCACGGGCGACTCGGTGGTCGACATCCGCCATCACGGCGGCGACGACCAGGCCGTGTACGCCTACGCCCGCGAAGATCTGGACGTCTGGCAGCGCGAACTCGACCGGGAGCTGGCCAACGGCGCCTTCGGCGAGAACCTCACCACCTCGGGTGTGGAGGTCACCGGCGCCCGGATCGGCGAGCGCTGGCGGATCGGCCGGCGGGTGCTGCTGGAGGTGACGTCGCCGCGCGTTCCGTGCCGGACGTTCCAGGGGCGGATGGGCCGCAGTGGCTGGATCAAGCGGTTCACGCAGGCGGGGCTGCCCGGCGCGTATCTGCGGGTGATCGAGCCGGGTGAGATCCAGGCGGGCGACGGTGTCGGGCTGGTGTTCCGGCCGGATCACGACATCACCGTGGGGCTGGTGTTCCGGGCGGTGACCACACGCCGGGAGCTGCTGCCGCGGCTGCTGGCCGCCGGGGACGCGCTGCATCCGGAGGCACGGGGGCGGGCGCTGGCGTACATCGAGCGGCAGCGGAAGGCGAGTTGAGGGGCGGGTGCGGCGTCCTCGGGTGACCGGGCGGCGGGGATGGGTGGGTTCATGTCAGGCCCGCGGCGGATAGCGTGCCCGTATGACGACTGCATTGATCACGGGAGCGACCGCGGGCATCGGGGCGGCGTTCGCCCGGCGGCTCGCGGGCAACGGCCACAACCTCGTCCTGGTGGCGCGCGACGAGAAGCGGCTGCACGAGCAGGCGACCGAGCTGCACGACCTGCACGGCATCGAGGCGAAGGTGCTCAGCGCCGATCTGGCCACCGAGGAAGGCATCGCCGCCGTCGAGGCCCGGCTGGACGACCGTCAGCACCCGGTGGACCTGCTGGTCAACAACGCGGGCTTCGGCAACAAGGGCGAGTACCTGGAAGTGCCGATGGCCGACGAGCTGACGATGCTGAAGGTGCACTGCGAGGCGGTGCTGCGGCTGACCACCGCCGCGGTGCGCGGCATGCGCGACCGGCGGCGCGGCGCGGTCGTCAACGTCGCCTCGGTCGCGGCGTTCGTGCCGCGCGGGACGTACGGGGCGAGCAAGGCGTGGGTCGTGCAGTTCACGCAGGGCGCGGCGCGCGATCTGGCCGGGAGCGGGGTGCGTCTGATGGCGCTGTGCCCGGGGTTCGTACGGACCGAGTTCCACCAGCGGGCGGGGATGGGCACGGACAACATCCCCGGCTGGCTGTGGCTGGACGCGGACAAGCTGGTGGACGCGGCGATGAAGGACCTCACCCGCGGCAAGTCGCTGTCCATCCCCGACCCGCGGTACAAGGCGCTGATGGGTGCGGTGAAGCTGGCGCCGCGCGGGCTGCTGGGCGGCGTCACGTCGCGTACGGGGCGGAAGTACGGGCCCCGTTAGGGCAGTTGGGGGCGGCGGGGGGGGGGGCCGACCCCCCCCCCCCCCCCCCCCCGGAGGGGGGGGGGGACCGGCAAGAGGGGAACCACCCCGCCCCCCACGTACCGTGGCCCCGGCCGGGGGGGGCCGGCGGGGGGGGGGGGGGGGGGGGGGGGGGGGGGGGGGGGGCGGGGGGGGCCCCGGTTGGGGGGGGGGGGGGGGGGGGGGGGGCCCCCCCCCCCCCCCCCCCGCCGCCATCGCTCAGCTGGTGGGGAACGGCATCTCGGTGACCTCCCCGTCCGCCCAGGTCACGTGCAGCAGGCCGGGGGTGACGCGGACGGTGGCCAGGGTGTCGGCGGGTGCCGGGTCGGGGACGTCCGTCAGGGAGGCCAGGGCGAGGAAGAGGGTGCCCTGGGGGTCGTCGGTGACGGTGCCTTCCAGGACGGTGGTGCGGGCGGCGGGGCCGATGAGGGTGCTGCCCGCGGGGATCTCCCGGGGCGGTCCTTCGTAGCCGCGGACGGGGTGGAGCTGGGCGGCCGGGCCTTCGGCGGTGACGGCCCAGCCGGTCTGGCAGACCCGGGTGCCGGGCGCGGCGCCGGTCACCAGATGGGCGCGGAGTTCGGCGCGGTCGTGCACGAGGGTGGCGGAGTGGATCCGGACGCCGGGCAGCGGTTCGCCGTCGGCTCCGTGCGGGGTGTGCGCGGAGGCGGCCCAGCCGGGTCCTTGCCCTGACGGGGTCACCGGGCCGCGCTGGGTGGGCAGGCCGTCGGCGAGCAGCGCGAAGTGGTTGTCGGTGAGCTGCGCCGGGTCGCCGCCTGACGTGCCGTCGAGGTCCGTGCCGTCGGTGGATCCGGGGTGCGCGGGGCCGGTGCGGGTGGAGTAGGCGAAGCGCGCGTAGTACGGGGCGAAGCTGGGGTGCAGGGCGCTGCTGCCGTGGTTGTGCAGACGCACCAGGCCGTCCGCCGCGGTGGAGTGGACGAGCAGGCCGGTCGGGCCGAGCGGCAGTGCGACGTCGGAGGTCTCGGCGGGCAGCGCCTCCTCGGGCGCGGTCCAGGCCGGGTGGTCGGACGGCAGCAGCAGGCCGACGAAGCCCTTGGACGCCCAGTACGGCGATGCGGGGCCCGAGTACATCTGGATGAGCGGCGGGTACGGGCCGTACCAGCCGAGCGGCAGCAGCCCTTCGTCGCCGACGGCGCCCCGGTCGACGAAGTGGCGCAGCGCTCCGGAGGCGAGGCGGCGGGTGGTGCCGGGGGTGAGGGGCGTGTGGCCGGTGAGCGCGCCGATCCAGGGGGCGGCGGTCGCGGCGAACCGGTAGGTGAGGGAGCGTCCGAAGGGCAGGGGCGCGCCGTTGGCGTCGAAGAGGCGGGCGGCGTGCGCGAGATGGTCGTGCAGCCGCGCGCCGTGCGAGGCGAGCAGGGCGCGGTCGCCGGCGAGGTGGGCGTGCAGCATGGGGTAGAAGTGCAGGGCCCAGCCGTTGTAGTGGTCGAAGGAGCGGTTGGGGCCGTCGCTGTACCAGCCGTCGCCGACGTACCACTCGTCGATCCTGGCCAGTGCCCGGTCGATGGCGGTGCGGGAGCGGTCGGTCTCGATGCCGGCATCGGCCAGGAAGCCGCCGACGGTCAGGCCGAAGAGCCACCAGTTGTTGTCCATCGGCGAGGGGCCGAGCGCGGGCCGCAGCCAGTCGGCGACCCGCTCGCGCACCTTCTCGTCGAGCCCGTCCCACAGCCAGCGGCGGGTCAGCCGAAGCCCCAGGGCGATGGAGGCGGCCTCGACGTGGGCCTGGTTCACGGCGTCGAGGCTCGGCCAGGATTCGGGGTGCTCGTCCGTCAACTGCCCGTCGGGGACCGGGGATTCGGTGCCGGCGGCCAGGCCCTGTGCGTAGCGGTCGAGGAAGCCGTGCGGATCGTCGCCGTTCGCGCCTGCCACCCGCAGGGCGGCGAGCAGGAAGGTGCGGGCGAACCCTTCGAGCCCGTCCGAGCGGGTGCCGGAGAAGCTGGGCCGGCCGCCGGGCAGGAGCAGCAGCCCGTGGCGTGGTGTGGCATGGGCGAGCGCCGCCCGGAGCAGACCGTCGGCGGTCGCTTCCCAGTGGGCGCGGGTCCAGCCGGTGTACGGGCTGAGCCCGCGGTCATCGGCGGGTAGCGGGAAGGGCAGCGAAGCCATGGCGACCTCTCTCACGAACGGGGTGGGGGGCGCACGCCGGAGCGCGGGCCGGTGCTTGACTCCTTCCCCGTACGAACGAAGGATCATGCCGTCAAGTGCCCGCGAAGGGGCCCGCGTTCGCGCGGACCGCGCCGCCGGGCCACCGTGAAGGAGCGTCCCTGCCATGTCTCCCACCCCCGGCCACGGCCCGGGTCAGGCGGCCACGCCCGGCACCCGGCCCGCGCTGCTGCTGTCCATGGGCCCCGGCATGGCCGAACGGCTGCTGGCACCCCGTCACCACACTCGGCTGGCGGCGCTCGCCCGTACCGATCCCCGGCTCGTCGCGCACGATCTGACCGCTCCCGGGCCCGCGGTCGCCGCCGCGCTGGCCACCGCCGAGGTGCTGCTGACCTGCTGGGACGCGCCGCCGCTGACCAGGCGGGTACTGGAGCGCGCGCCCCGGCTGCGGGCCGTCGTGCACGCCGCGGGTTCCGTCAAGGAGCACATCACACCGGCCTGTTGGGAGCGCGGCATCGCCGTCTCGTCGGCGGCCGGGGCCAACGCGCTGCCGGTCGCGGAGTACACCCTCGCCGCGATCCTCCTCGCCAACAAGCGGGTGCTGCACGCGGCGCGGCGCTACCGGAGCCTGCGCACCGCGCACGACTGGCACCGCGAGCTGGCCGCCGCAGGCAACTACCGCCGCACCGTCGGCGTCATCGGCGCCTCCCGCACGGGACGCCGGGTCATCGAGCTGCTGCGCCCGTTCGACCTGCGGGTTCTGCTGCACGATCCGTACGTGGACGCGGCGGACGCGGAGCGGCTCGGGGCCCGCGCGGTGCCGCTCGACGAGCTGTGCGCGGCCAGCGGCGTCGTCTCCGTGCACGCGCCCGCGCTGCCCGCCACCCGGCATCTGCTCGGCGCCGCGCAACTCGCCCTGCTGCCGGACGGCGCGACGCTGGTCAACACCGCGCGCGGCTCCCTCGTCGACGAGGACGCGCTCGTCGCCGAGCTGCGCGGCGGCCGGATCAGCGCGGTCCTGGACGTCACCGAACCCGAACTCCCGCACCCCGCATCGCCGTTGTACGACCTGCCGAACGTGCTGCTGACCCCGCACGTCGCCGGGTCGCTCGGCGGTGAACTGCACCGGCTGGCCGACCACGCGCTGGACGAGCTGGAGCGCTACACCAGGGGACTGCCGTTCGCCGACCCCGTACGGGCGGCGGATCTCGGCCATTCCGCCTGAGCCGGGGGCCGCACACGACGAGGCCCGGCCCCCGCGAAGGGGACCGGGCCTCGGTCAGGCACTACCGGATCGGCGCTGCCGACTAGTGGGAGTGACCGTGGCCGTGGCTGTGACCGGCCTCGGCCTCTTCCTCCGCGGGCTTCTCGACGACCAGGGTCTCGGTCGTGAGCAGCAGCGAAGCGATCGAAGCGGCGTTCTCCAGCGCGGAGCGGGTGACCTTCACCGGGTCGATGACGCCGGCCTTGACCAGGTCGCCGTACTCGCCGGTGGCGGCGTTGAAGCCCTGGCCCTTGTCCTGCTCGGCGACCTTCGCGGTGATGACGTAGCCCTCGAGGCCCGCGTTCTCCGCGATCCAGCGCAGCGGCTCGACGACGGCGCGACGGACGACGGCGACACCGGTGGCCTCGTCGCCCTCCTTGCCGAGGGAGTCGTCCAGCACCTTGGCGGCGTGCACCAGGGCGGAGCCACCACCGGAGACGATGCCCTCCTCGACCGCGGCGCGGGTCGCGGAGATGGCGTCCTCCAGACGGTGCTTCTTCTCCTTGAGCTCGACCTCGGTGGCCGCACCCACGCGGATGACGCAGACGCCACCGGCGAGCTTGGCGAGGCGCTCCTGGAGCTTCTCGCGGTCCCAGTCCGAGTCGGTGGACTCGATCTCGGCCTTGATCTGGTTGACGCGGCCCGCGACGTCGTCGGAGTTGCCGCCACCGTCGACGATGGTGGTGTCGTCCTTGGTGACGGTCACGCGACGGGCGGTGCCCAGCACGTCGAGACCGGCCTGGTCGAGCTTGAGGCCGACCTCTTCGGCGATGACGGTGGCACCGGTGAGGGTGGCCATGTCGCCGAGCATCGCCTTGCGGCGGTCGCCGAAGCCCGGGGCCTTGACGGCCACGGCGTTGAAGGTGCCGCGGATCTTGTTGACGACGAGGGTGGAGAGCGCCTCGCCCTCGACGTCCTCGGCGATGATCAGCAGCGGCTTGGACGAGCCGGCCTGGATGACCTTCTCCAGCAGCGGCAGCAGGTCCTGGATCGAGCCGATCTTGCCCTGGTGGATCAGGATGTACGGGTCCTCAAGGACGGCCTCCATACGCTCCTGGTCGGTGACCATGTAGGGCGAGAGGTAACCCTTGTCGAAGGCCATGCCCTCGGTGAAGTCCAGCTCCAGACCGAAGGTGTTGGACTCCTCGACGGTGATGACACCGTCCTTGCCGACCTTGTCCATCGCCTCGGCGATCAGCTCGCCGACCTGCTTGTCCTGGGCGGACAGACCGGCGACGGCCGCGATGTCGGCCTTGTCCTCGATCGGGCTTGCGGTCGCGAGAAGGTCGTCGGACACGGCCTTGACCGCGGCGTCGATGCCCTTCTTCAGCGCGGCGGGGGAGGCGCCAGCGGCGACGTTGCGCAGGCCCTCGCGGACCAGCGCCTGGGCCAGCACGGTGGCGGTGGTGGTGCCGTCACCCGCGATGTCGTTGGTCTTGGTCGCCACCTCCTTCACGAGCTGGGCGCCCAGGTTCTCGTAGGGGTCGTCGACCTCCACCTCACGGGCGATGGTGACGCCGTCGTTGGTGATGGTCGGCGCGCCGAACTTCTTGTCGATGACGACGTTGCGGCCCTTGGGGCCGATCGTCACCTTCACCGTGTCGGCAAGCTTGTTGACGCCGCGCTCGAGGGCGCGACGGGCGTCCTCGTCGAACTTCAGAATCTTCGCCATGAGTTACGTGTCCTTAGTCGTACTCTCAACGAACTGCGCCCCTGCCCCGGTTGTTTAGACACGGGAACCAGGGGCGCAGATCACAGCAATGCTGGGTGACTTACTTCTCGACGATCGCGAGAACGTCGCGAGCCGAGAGGACGAGGTAGTCCTCGTTGTTGTACTTCACCTCGGTGCCGCCGTACTTGCTGTAGAGCACGACGTCGCCGACGGAAACGTCGAGCGGAAGACGGTTGCCGTCCTCGAAGCGGCCCGGACCGACGGCCAGGACGACGCCCTCCTGGGGCTTCTCCTTGGCAGTGTCCGGAATGACCAGGCCAGAGGCCGTGGTCTGCTCGGCGTCGAGCGGCTGGACCACAATGCGGTCCTCGAGCGGCTTGATGGCAACCTTGGTGCTGGCGGTCGTCACGATCCGACCTCCCCCTTCGGAGATCTCACGGGGTTAACTGTCTGAGGTGGCGACCAGGAGGATCCGTCGTCGCGGGTGCCGGACCAGCCCATCGCCGTGTTTAGCACTCCCCTGCGGAGAGTGCCAACGCCGACACTATGACGCAGTTAGCACTCGGTCAAGCGGAGTGCCAGTCGAGCCTTTGCGCGGGTCGCCGCCCACCAGGCGGTTCCGGTGCCGAACCGGACACACCTGGACCGGACACCGCAACCCTGCCCAGGTCCGTCTCGTCTACCTCTTCGACTGCCGAGCCGACAGCCAGGCCCGTCCCGTCCGGGGACCGCGGCTCCGACGAACCATGGCGGAGGAAACAGGTGCGAGAACCCACGAGTGTGCCCCGGGCGACGGGCGGAGAGGAGAACGAGGCCGAGCGCACCATGACCTTCGCCGCGCTCGCCCAGGCACCCGACCGCCGCAGGACGGAGGCCGGGCTGCTCGCGTTCGCCGTGGCGATCACCGTCTTCGGCTATGCGTACGCCGGTCTGTCGATCAAGGGGGAACTGCCCGACGGGCTGGCCGGCTTCGCCGCCGCCATGATCGGCGTCGCCCTGGTGCCGCACCTGGTCGTACGGCGCTTCGCGGCCCGCGCCGACCCGCTGATCCTGCCGCTGGCCACCCTGCTGACCGGCCTCGGCCTGGTCCTGCTGCACCGTCTCGACCTCACCTACGAGGCCAGGCCCTCGCTGCACATGCAGCCGGCGGGCAGCGGCCAGCTGGTGTGGACCCTGATAGGGACGGCGGTCTGCGTCGGCATCCTGATAGTGCTGCGCGATCACCGCTTCCTCCAGCGCTACGTCTACCTGACGATGGCCGTCGGACTCGTGCTGCTGATGGCGCCGGCCTTCTTCGGCGCCGACCAGTTCGGCGCCAAGCGCTGGATCCTGCTCGGGCCGCTGTCGCTCCAGCCGGGCGAGTTCGTGAAGCTGATGATCGCGGTGTTCTTCGCGGGCTATCTGACGGTCAACCGCGACGCGCTCGCCCTGACCGGACGCCGGGTGATGGGTGTCCAGCTGCCGCCCGGCAGGCAGCTCGGGCCGATCTTCACGATCTGGGTCGTCAGCCTGCTGGTGCTGGTCTTCGAACGGGACCTGGGCACCTCGCTGATCTTCTTCGGCGTCTTCGTGATCATGCTGTACATGGCCACCCAGCGGACCGGCTGGGTGGTGTGCGGCCTGCTGATGGCCGTCGTCGGCGCCGCCGTCGTCGGCTCGGCCGAACCGCACGTCAAGGGCCGTGTGATGGCCTGGCTGCACCCCATGGACATCTTCCTCCCCGAGGGCAAGCGACCGCCGGGGCTGATCTCCGACCAGTCGGCGCAGGCGCTGTTCAGCTTCGGCAGCGGCGGCATCGGCGGCAGCGGCCTGGGCCAGGGGCACCCGGAGCTGATCGGCTTCGCGGGCAACAGCGACTTCATCCTCACCACCGTCGGCGAGGAACTGGGCCTGGCCGGGGTGATGGTCGTCCTGCTGCTCTACACGCTGCTCGCCCAGCGCGGGATGCGGGTGGGTCTGACCGCCCGCGACCCCTTCGGCAAACTGCTCGCCGTCGGCCTCTCCGGCGCGCTGCTGCTCCAGGTCTTCGTCGTCTGCGGCGGCGTCACCGGGCTGATCCCGCTCACCGGCAAGGCCCTGCCGTTCCTCGCCAAGGGCGGCTCGTCGCTGGTCGCGAACTGGGTGATGGTGGCGCTGCTGATCCGGATCAGCGACAGCGCGCAGAAGCGCCGCGAACCGGTGGGCGCCTTCGCCCGGGGCTCACGGCGCCGCGGCAGGGGGCGGCGCGCGGCGGGTCCGCCGGGCGACGAGTAACGGCCTGGGGGCGGCCCGCGCCGGCCGCCCCCGCGCCGGGGCTACATGTAGTCCTCAAGACGCGCCACCGCGTACCCCTGCCGGGTCGCCGTGTTCAGCACCTCGCGGACCAGGTCGGGCATGGTCGCCGACCAGTCCTCGCGGCCCCGGAAGTGGCTCAGGATGATGTCGCCCGGGTGGAGTTTCCGGTCGTCGCCGCTGTAGTCGAAGTGGTCGGGGAACGCCTCCGTGGCCCACAGCGGGAACGCCTGCACGCCGCAGGAGGCCGCGGCCTTGAGGGTGTCGAGCGTGAAGTCGCCGTACGGCGGGCGGAACAGCCGGGGCGTGTGGCCGAGTTCGCGGGTGAGGTTGTCCTGCTGGCCGCAGATCTCGGTGCGCTGGTCATCGGCGCTCAGGCCGGGCAGGTAGCGGTGGTGCAGCGTGTGGTTGTGCACGCCGTTGCCCAGCTGCTGCGCCGTGCGGAAGTAGGCGTAGCCGGCCCCGTCCTTGGCGAGGTAGTCGCTGAGGAACGCGCTGTAGGGGACCTTCAGCTCGTCCATCATCCGGAGGAAGTCCGGATCCTTCTCGTAGCCGTCGTCGAGGGTGAGGAAGACGACCTTCTGGTCGGTGGGCACCCGGGAGACGGCCTGCGGCAGTTCCTTGCCGCCGCCCTGTGAGAACCACGGCTCGGTGGTCAGCTCCGGTTTGACGGCCGGCGGTTCGGGGGGCTCCAGCGGCACCGCGTCCAGCCCCCAGCGTTTGGCCGCCGCCACCTTGCGGGCCTGTGCCCGCTCCGCGTGCCGCGCTTGGGTCAGCAGCGCGCGGGCCTCCGGGGCCAGGGCGGCCCGGCGTGCGGCGGGTTCGTTGTCCTGCTGGTCACCGGAGCGCTCCGTGCCGCAGCCGGCGGCCAGCAGTCCGAGGACGCTCAGCGCCGCCAGGCCGCGCGCCCCGCGGGATGCCGTCCCGCTCCGGGCGGGTCTGTGCCCGCTTTTGTGCTGGAAAAATCTGACAAGATGCATAACGCCGGATACTGGCAGCGCCGCCCGCCGCCACGCCGCCCGCCACGCGGCAAGGTCCACCGACCGGCCCACCGCCCCCGGAGCCGGGACGGCACCCCCACCGGGCCGTGACACCGGCCCCCGCACCGGCACGCGATGATGGGCGGGTGACCGACCTCGACTCCTTCTCCGCGCTGCTCACCCCCGAGGGACAGGCGCTGCTGGCCGCACTGCACGACCACGACCCGGCCGACGAACTGGCCACCGCGACCCGGCTGCGCCGCGACCACCCCGCGGACCTGGTGTCCGCCGCCCTGGGGCAGGCCCGGCTGCGGCAGCGCGCCGCCGCCAAGTTCGGGGCGGACGCGAGCCGGATGTACTTCACGCAGAACGGCGTCGAGCAGTCCACCCGCGCCACCGTCGCCGCCCACCGCGCCGCCCGCCTCGCCGCGCTGGGCGTGCGCACACTGGCCGACCTGTGCTCCGGGATCGGCGGCGACGCCATCGCACTGGCGCGGGCCGGGATCCGCGTGCTGGCCGTCGACCGCGACCCGCTGGCCTGCGCGGCGGCCCGCGCCAACGCCGACGCGCTGGGCCTCGCCGAGCTGATCGAGGTGCGCTGCGCGGACGTCACGGAGGTGGAAACCGCCGGGTACGACGCGGTGTTCGTCGACCCGGCGCGGCGTCAAAAGGTGCGGGGCGGCCGGATCTTCGACCCCGAGGCGTACTCGCCGCCGCTGTCCTGGGCCGTCGCGGCGGCCCGTACCGCCCCGTTCGCCGCGCTGAAGATCGCGCCGGGGGTGCCGCACGACGCGCTGCCCGATGACGCCGAGACGGAGTGGATCTCCGACGGGGGCGACGTGAAGGAGGCGGTGGTGTGGTTCGGCACGGAGCCGGGCGCCCGCCGCGCCACGCTGCTGCCGGCCGGCCACTCGCTGCTCGGCGCCGGTCTGCCCGACCCGGAGCCAGGACCCGTGGGCCGCTACCTGTACGAGCCGGACGGCGCCGTGATCCGCGCCCACCTCGTCGCGGACGTCGCCCGGCAGGTCGACGGCCGGCTGATCGACCCGACCATCGCGTACGTCACCGCCGACGCGCTGCGCCCGACCTCGTACGCGACCGCCTACGAGATCACCGACGTCCTGCCGTTCCACGTCAAGCGGCTCAGGGCGCTGCTGCGGGAGCGCGGCGTGGGCATCGCGGTGATCAAGAAGCGGGGCTCCGCGGTCGAGCCGGAGGAGCTGCGCAAGAAGCTGAAGCTGCCCGGCGGCGGCAACTCCGCCACGATCTTCCTGACCCGGGTCGCCGGGGCACCGTCGATGCTGCTCGGCCGGCCGGCCGGGGACGCGGTCACGTGAGGTCGGTGAGGTCCTCGGCGTAGATCCGGGCGAGCGGCTGCGGGCCGACGTACTGCTGGCAGGTGCACTGGCCCGCTTCGTACCTGACCGGCTTGCGGTCGGCGTCCCAGGCGATCGGCACCTCCACCACCTCGTGGCACTTGCCCTGCTTGTCGTGCTTGGCGAGGTGGTGGGTGCAGCCGCACACCGGCTTGGGCGGCTCCTGGGCTGCGGCCAGTTCCTGGCGCTCCTGACGCACCGTCTCCAGGCGCTCCATCTTGCGCTCGTGGCGGGTGCGCAGCGCCGTACGGGCGGCGTCGGCGACCTTCGCGAAGCCGCCCGCCATGAAGAAGATGAACACCCACCAGAACCAGTCCACAGTTCGTCCCCTCCCGCTCCCCGCCCCTGTGCTGCCGTTGCCAGGGTATGACGTCCCCGCTGCCGGCGGTCCGTCAGGAGTAGAGGTTGTCCTTGCTGATCTCGTGGACGTGATCGTGGTCGTGGGAGTGACCGTGGGTGTGCGGGCCGTCCTCGCCGGGGACGTGCGGTTCGGTCACCGGGAGGGACGAGTCGGCGGACAGGTCCCAGTCCGATGCCGCGCGGTTGCGGGCCACCATCTCGGCGCCCAGGGCGGCGACCATCGCGCCGTTGTCGGTGCACAGCTTCGGCCGCGGCACCCGCAGGGTGATGCCCGCGTCCTCGCAGCGGCGCGCGGCCATCGCCCGCAGCCGGGAGTTGGCCGCGACCCCGCCGCCGATCATCAGGTGGTCGACGCCGTTGTCCTTGCAGGCGCGTACGGCCTTGCGGGTCAGTACGTCCACCACGGCTTCCTGGAAGGACGCCGAGACGTCCGCGACCGGGACCTGCTCGCCGGCCGCCCGCTTGGCCTCGATCCAGCGGGCGACCGCCGTCTTGAGGCCGGAGAAGGAGAAGTCGTAGAGCGGGTCGCGGGGTCCGGTCAGCCCGCGCGGGAAGCGGATCGCCTCGGGGTCGCCCTCGCGTGCGTAGCGGTCGATGACCGGGCCGCCCGGGAAGCCGAGGTTCAGCACCCGCGCCACCTTGTCGAACGCCTCGCCCGCCGCGTCATCGATGGTCGCGCCCAGCGGCCTGACGTCGGCGGTGATGTCGGGCGCCAGCAGGAGGGACGAGTGGCCGCCGCTGACCAGCAGCGCCATCGTCGGCTCCGGCAGCGCGCCGTGCTCCAGCTGGTCGACGCAGATGTGCGAGGCGAGGTGGTTGACGCCGTAGAGCGGCTTGCCGAGCGCGTAGGCGTACGCCTTGGCCGCCGAGACGCCGACCAGCAGCGCGCCGGCCAGCCCCGGGCCCGCGGTGACCGCGATGCCGTCGAGGTCGCTCGCGGTGACCCCGGCGTCCTTCAGGGCGCGCTGGATGGTGGGGACCATCGCCTCCAGGTGGGCGCGGGAGGCGACTTCGGGCACCACGCCGCCGAAGCGGGCGTGCTCGTCGACGCTGGAGGCGACGGCGTCGGCGAGCAGGGTGTGCCCGCGGACGATGCCGACACCGGTCTCGTCGCAGGAGGTCTCGATGCCGAGGACCAGCGGTCCGCCGCGTGAGTCAGCCATGATCGTTCAGTTTCCTTGTGACGGGGGGGTGTCGGGGGCGGACGCGGCGCCGGGGCCGGTTTCGGGGTCCTCGGTGTCCGGGTCGGTCGCGGTCCTGCGCATGACCAGGGCGTCGATGTTGCCCGGCTGGTAGTAGCCGCGCCGGAAGCCGATCGGCGCGAAGCCGAAGCGTTCGTAGAGGCGCTGCGCGCGGACGTTGTCGACGCGGACCTCCAGCAGCACCTCGTGGCACTCGAAGGCGGTGGCGGCCGACAGCAGCGCGGTCAGCAGCCGGGCGCCGAGTCCGCTGCCCCACTGGTCGCGTGCGGTGGCGATGGTCTGGATGTCGCCGGTGCCGTCCACGGCGGCGAGACCGCCGTAGCCGACCAGCCGGCCGCCGGCCTCGGCGACCAGGTAGCGGCGGTTGGCTCCGGCGCCGCGCGCGCGTGCCAGCTCGGACCAGAACATCCCGGCCGACCAGGCGTCCTCGGGGAACAGCTCGTGTTCCAGCGCGAGCACCGCGTCCAGGTCCCACCAGCGCATCTCGCGCAGCACCGGGGCGTTCGCTGCGGGTGCGCCGGCCGGCGCTCCGGAGGCGGTGCGGGTCACTGGGGGGTGACCACCTTGTAGTTGGCCGGCACCTGGGCGTCGGGGCGGCGCAGGTAGAGCGGCCGGTCCGGCAGGAACTCCGCGCCCGCCGCCAGCTTCTCGGCCGCCAGCGCGGCGAGCGCGGCGGCGGACTGGTGCTCGGGCCCCTCGCGCCGTACGCCGGTGAACACCGTGTCGTAGAGCAGCGCGCCGGCGCCGACGGCCGGGACGCCGGCCATCTGCTCGGCGAGGTCGGCCGGGCGGTCCACTGCGGGTTCGGTCAGCCGGGTTCTGGCGTCGGCGTAGCGGGCCCAGTAGACCTCCTTGCGGCGGGCGTCGGTCGCCACCACGAAGGGCTCGTCGAGGCCGGCGGCGTAGGCGAGGCCGTCCAGCGAGCACAGGCCGTGCACGGGGATGTCCAGCGCGGCGCCGAAGGTCGCGGCGGTGACCAGGCCGACCCGCAGGCCGGTGTAGGGGCCGGGGCCGACGCCGACCACGAGGCCGGTGACCGCGTCGAGCTTCGTGCCGGCCTCGGCCAGTACCCGGTCGACGGCGGGCAGCAGCAGCTCGCCGTGGCGTCGGGCGTCCACCTGGCGGGACTCGGCGATGACCCGGGATCCGTCGTGCAGCGCGACGGTGACGGCGGGGGTGGCGGTGTCAAGAGCTAGCAGCAGCACGCCCTCAAGACTACGGCGCGGCGGGCGGTGCCCGTTCCGGTGCTACGGTCGGCCCGTAGCAGCGGCGTTCGGGCCGCCGGAATCGGGGCTTCCCCGCCGTCGGGGAGTGTACGGAAAGGTGGCACAGCGGTGCCCGCTAAGAGCAGCACGATCGTCACCGCTCTCACCGCGGCGGCCCTGGTCGCGGTCGGCGTACTCGGCTACCAGGCGTCGGCGTCCGCGCCTGACGACCTGACGCAGGCCCGCAAGGACGGCGGGCACTCCGCCGCCAAGAAGCCCTCAGGGCAGGACGGGCACGGCAAGAAGGAAACGCATCCGGCACCTGCCGCCGTCCCCGCGGCGTCGGGCAAGGGCCGCCGGGTCGTCTACTCGCTCGGCGACAAGCGGGTCTGGCTGGTCGGCGCGGACGGCAAGGCCACCCGCACGTACAAGGTCGCGCCGAGCAGCGTCAGCCCGCCGATGGGGACGTACGCCGTCACCTCGCGTTCGGTGAGCGTCACGGGCTCGGACGGCATCGCGATCGAGCACGTGGTGCTGTTCACCAGCGTCAACGGCGTGGTGATCGGCTTCAGTGCGGCCGTCGACGGCTCGACGCCTGACCCGGGTGCCTCGCAGAAGACCGGCGGGATCCGGGAGGCGCGCGACGACGGTGCCGCGCTGTGGAAGTTCGGGCTGACCGGCACGAAGGTCGTCGTCGTCGCCTGACGCGCGCGGCGGCGTCACCGGGGTCGCCAGGTCGCTTTCCCGCCACCGGGCCGCCCCTCCCCCGCGTACGCCCCTTTCGGGTTACGCCGCGTCGCGGCGCTCGGTGGACGCGGGGTCCGCGGCGCCGTCCTCCCCCTTCGCCGCACGGGCCGCTCCGGCGGCGCGTGCCTCGTCCGGGGCTTCGGGCGGTGTGGATACGGCGCTGGCCGCGGCGCAGGCGGCGAGCAGCTGGTGCATGGTGGGCGGCTGTTCACGTGCGTCGCGCTCATCGCGCCTGGCCGCCGCGAGGGGGGTGCCCCCGCGCCCGTCAGGCGTGGGTGAGGGCTGGTGGGCAGACATGGACGCCTCCCGGGCTCCTGGGGCAAGCGACAGAACGAGGTCCGAAGTTAGGCAGACCTAACTTCCTCTGCCACCATGTCACCACGCCCGGTGCCGCACGCGCAACATGTTACCGACGGCTTGTCGGAAACTACGGGTGCACGGGACCGGGCCCCGGGCACTCGGGGCCTGGCAAACCAGAGGAAAAGCGGAGGTAGGGCCGGTCAGCCCGCGGTCAGCTCCGGCACACCGGCGTCCGCCCAGCGCGCGCCGATGCCGGTGACGGTCACCTCGCGCACGTCGTCCACGTCGCTCCCCAGGGCCGTGTCCAGGGGGTCGGGGGCGTCCGTACCGACCGCGCGCTCGATCACGACGTGCAGCCGGTCGTCGGACAGCTCCTCGACCTTGCCGTCGCCCCACTCCACGACCACCACCGAATCCGGCAGCGACACATCGAGGTCCAGGTCCTCCATCTCGTCGAGACCGCCGCCGAGGCGGTAGGCGTCGACGTGCACCAGCGCGGGGCCGCCGGACAGCGGGGGGTGCACACGGGCGATGACGAAGGTCGGCGAGGTGACGGCGCCGCGTACGCCCAGGCCCTCGCCCAGGCCGCGGGTCAGCGTCGTCTTGCCCGCGCCCAGCTCTCCGGTGAGCAGCACCAGGTCGCCGGGGCGCAGCAGGGCGGCCAGCCTGCGGCCCAACTCCTGCATCTGGTCGGGGGACTTGACGGTGACGTGGGTCTGGATGGCGGTGGTGCTCATGCCGGAAATGGTACGGGCAGGGCGGGGTGCGGGGTTTACTCCCCAGGTCGTCACCCCGGACGGACGGCCTCGGGTGTCAGGCCCGCGCCGAGCGGGAACGCCGTGGGGCCGCCGCCGCCCGTTCGACGAGGGACACCAGCTGTTCGGTGACCAGCTCGGGCCGCTCCAGCATCACCAGGTGCCCGGCGCCCGACACCCGTACCAGCTCGGCGGCGGGCAGCAGCTCGGCGATGGCCTCGCTGTGGTCGGCGGGGGTGATCAGGTCCTGCTCACCGGCGAGCACCAGCGCGGGCACGGTGTCGTACGCCACCAGCGAGGCGGCCTTGTCGTGCGTCGCGAAGGCCGGGAAGAACTCGGCGACCACGTCGATCGGGGTCGCCTCGATCAGCCGCTCGGCGAAGCGCGCGACCCCCGGGTCGACGTCCTGCGGCGTCCCGAACGAGTAGCGCTTGACGATCCCGGCGAACAGGTCGGCGGTGGCCCGCCGCCCCCGCTCGACCATGTCGCTCTGCGCGCCCAGCACCTTCAGAAGACCCGGTGCGAGCCGGTGGAACGCCTTGACGCCGAGCGACGGCAGCCCGAAGGCGACCTCGCTGAGCTTGCCCGCCGACGTACCGATCAGGGCCACCGCGACCACCCGCTCGGCCACGAACTCCGGGAACTGGTCGGCCAGCGCCATCACCGTCATCCCGCCCATGGAGTGCCCGACCAGCACGATCGGCCCCTCGGGCACCGTCGCGTCCAGGACCGCCTTGAGGTCGCGGCCCAGCAGGTCGATGGTGACCGGCTCGCTGCCGTCGGCCTGCGCCCTGCCGCGGGCCGAGCGGCCGTGGCTGCGCTGGTCCCAGTGCACGGTGCGGACGGCGCCGCGCAGCGCGGCCCGCTGGAAGTGCCAGGAGTCCTGGCTCAGGCAGTAACCATGGCTGAAAACGACCGTGGGGGCGGGCGAGCGGCGCCGCAGTGCCGCGCCGAGCCGCTTGCGGAGCGCGGCCTGCGCCGCCGTCTGCGCCGCGGCGGCGGCGCCGGGCCCACGACCGGCGGCGCCGTCCTTGCCCGCCGCGCCCTTGCCCTTCGCGCCCCGGCCCGGCTTCGCCGCCGGTGCGTCGTCCACCTCGTCGACCTCGTAGGCCAGCTCGGTGCCGTCCTCGGCGTACGCCGTGCCGGGAGTGCCGCGCAGGGTGCCGTACGGGCCCGCGGAGTCCAGCGCCAGCCGGGCCCGGCGGCGCATCCCCCGGCCCACCGTCATCCGCTCGATCGCCACACCGGCCGCCGCGCCCGCGGCGACCACGCCGATCGCCGCGCCCGCGATGCCCGCGTGCCGCCCGGCCTTCGCCCAGTTGCCCGCGGTCTCGGATGCCGCCTCGATCGCCTGCGCCGCCGCGTCGGTGCCCTCGCTCATCCCGTGCCCCCCATGTCCCGGCTGCCGGCCGCCGCGGGTACACCGGCCTCCGGCGCACTGTCCCGATGGACGCGCGGCACCCGGTTTCCGATCCGCGTGACGATTTCGTAGCCGATGGTTCCGGTCGCCTGCGCCCAGTCCTCCGCGGTCGGCTCGCCGCCGTCCCCAGGGCCGAACAGCACCGCGCGGTCCCCCGGCAGGGCGGTGTCCTCGCCCAGATCGACCACGAACTGGTCCATGGCGATCCGTCCGGCGACCCGCCGCCAGGCCCCGGCGACCAGCACCGGGCCGCTGCCCGACGCGTGCCGCGGGATGCCGTCGGCGTAGCCGAGCGGCACCAGCGCGAGGGTGGTCTCACCCGACGTCGTGTAGTGGTGGCCGTACGAGACGCCGTGGCCTTGCGGGACGCGCTTGACCGACGCCAGGGACGCCTCCAGCGTCATCGCGGGCCGCAGCCCGAGATCCCGCGCGGTGCCGATCTCGGGGGCCGGCGAGATGCCGTAGACGCCGATGCCGGTACGCACCAGGTCGAAGTGCGCCTCGGGGAGGGTGAGCAGCGCGGGGGTGTTGGCGATGTGCCGGACCTCGGGGCGCAGCCCGGCGGCTTCGGCGACCGCCAACGCCGCGTGGAAGGCGGTGAGTTGGGCGGCGATGGACGGGTGGCCCGGCTCGTCCGCGCAGGCGAAGTGGGACCAGACGCCGGTCACGGAGATCAGCCCGGCGCTCTCCGCGTCGCGGGCGGCTGCGGTCAGCTCCGGCCAGTCGTCCGGCTGGCAGCCGTTGCGGCCCAGGCCGGTGTCGGCCTTGAGCTGCACCCGGGCTCTGCGGCCCGCGTCCCGGGCCGCCACCGTCACCTCGCGCAGCGCCCACAGCGCGCTGACGGAGACGTCGATGTCCTGCTCGACGGCCGTGCGCCACGGGCCGCCCGGTGTCCACAGCCAGCACAGCAGCCGCCCGGTGTCGCCCGCAGCGCGCAGCGCGAACGCCTCCTCGGGCAGCGCGGTGCCCAGCCAGCTCGCGCCGGCCGCGCGGGCGGCGCGCGCACAGGGCACCGCGCCGTGTCCGTAACCGTCGGCCTTGACCACGGCCATCAGCTCTGCCCCGGGTGCGCGGCCCCGCAGCGCGCGCACATTCGACCGCACGGCGGCGAGGTCGATGGCGGCGCTGGCCCGCATTGCTGTCTCGTTCATCCCCCTCAGTGTCTCAGGCGATGCCCCGCAGACCCCGGGTACGGGCGGTGAACCCAGCCACGCGCGCCGCATCCACCCCGCCCTTCACACGGCCAACAGACGTGCCCGGCCGGTACGCCACACCCGCCGTACCGGCCCTTTCTTGTCCAGCCCTTCCCCGTCACTCCTGCACGTCGCGGTCACTCCTGCACGTCGCGCCAGGCCACGCCCAAGTGGTCGGCCACCTGGGAGGCCGTGACCGGGGCACCCCGCACTCCGGCCGCCCGCCGGGCCGCCAGACCGTGCAGATAGGCGCCGGCGGACGCCGCGTCCCGGGCCGGAAGACCGGCGGCCAGCAGCGATCCGGACAGCCCGGACAGCACGTCGCCGCTCCCGGCCGTCGCCAGCCACCCGGTCCCCGTCGGATTGACCCGCACCGGCCCGGTGGCGTCGGCGACCAGCGTCGTCGAGCCCTTGAGCAGCACCGTCGCCCCGTATCCCGCCGCCAGTTCGCGCACCGCGCGCAGCCGGCCCGCCTCGATCTCCGCGCGGTCCCTGCCGAGCAACGCGGCGGCCTCACCGGCGTGCGGGGTCAGCAGGGTGCCGGCCGTCCTGGCGCGCACCCGCTCCGGCGTCAGGAAGCGCAGCCCGTCGGCGTCCACCAGTACCGGCACGTCCGCCGCCAGGACGTCGTCCAGGGCCTCGGCCTCCTCGCCGATGCCGGGCCCGATCACCCACGACTGCACCCGGCCCGCCCGGTGCGGCGGGCCCGCGTGCACCAGCGTCTCAGGGAAGTGCGCGAGCACCGCGTCGGCCGCCGGACCGACGTACCGCACGGCCCCCGCGCCGCCGCGCAGCGCACCCGCCACCGCCAGCACCGCGGCACCCGGATACCGCGCGGAACCGGCCACCACACCGACCACGCCGCGCCGGTACTTGTCGCTCTCCGCCGCGGGCCGCGGCAGCAGCTCCGCGACATCCGCGTGCTGCAACGCCTCGGCCACCGGCTCCCCCGGCAGGCGGAGCCCGATGTCCACCAGCCGCAGCGCCCCGGCCCGCTCCCGCGCCGGGTCGATCAGCAGCCCCGGCTTGTACGCCCCGAACGTCACCGTCGCGTCGGCGCGCACCGCGTCGCCCGGCACCTCACCGGTGTCCGCGTCCACCCCGCTCGGCAGATCGACCGCCAGCACCGTCGCCGTCTCGGCAGCCGCCCGCACCAGCCGGTCGGCCTCCGGGCGCAGCCCGCCGCGACCGCCGATCCCCACGATGCCGTCCACCACCAGATCGGCCCGCTCCAGAGCGGCCCGCGCCTCGTCCGCGACCCGGCCACCGGCCGCCCGCAGCGCGGCCAGCCCCCCCGGATGCGCGCGGCCGGGCGACAGCAGAACGGCGGTCACCCCCGCCCCCCGACGGGCCAGCCCGGCACCCGCGTACAGCGCGTCCCCACCGTTGTCACCACTGCCCACCAGCAGCACCACCCGGGCGCCGTACACCTTCCCGAGCAACTCCGCACAGGCAACGGCAAGCCCGGCCGCCGCCCGCCGCATCAAGGCCCCTTCAGGAAGCCGCGCCATCAACTCCCGCTCCGCCGCCCGCACGTCCGCGACGCTGTACGCAGTCCTCATGGGGTCAGTGTCACATCGGGGGGGGGCGGCGTGGCCCCGCGCCACGGCAGGCCGTCGCGGCCCGTCCCTCACCCCTCCGCAACCACCACAGCCGAAGCAACCCCCGCGTCATGGCTGAGTGAGATGTGCCAGGAGCGGACGCCGAGTTCGGTGGCGCGGGCCTCGACCGTGCCGTGGACGCGGAGCCGGGGTTGGCCGCTGTCCTCGACGTACACCTCGGCGTCGGTCCAGTGGAGGCCGCCGGGGGCGCCGAGTGCCTTGGCGACGGCTTCCTTGGCGGCGAAGCGGGCGGCGAGCGAGGCGGTGCCGCGGCGTTCGCCGCTGGGCAGCAGCAGCTCCTCGTCGATGAAGAGCCGCTGTGCCAGCTCGGGCGTGCGCTCCAGTGCCGCGCCGAACCGGTCGATCTCGGCGACGTCGATGCCGACTCCGATGATCACCGGCCCGCTCCGTGTCCCGTCGAGGGGTGGGTGAGGCCGCTCATTCCACCGTCACCGACTTGGCGAGGTTGCGCGGCTGGTCGACCTCGTTGCCCCGGGCGGTGGCCAGTTCGCAGGCGAAGACCTGGAGCGGGACGGCGGACACCAGCGGCTGGAGCAGCGTCGGCGTCTGCGGGATCCGCACGAGGTGGTCGGCGTACGGCACGACCGTCTCGTCGCCCTCCTCGGCGATCACGATGGTGCGCGCCCCGCGGGCCCTGATCTCCTGGATGTTGGAGACGATCTTGTCGTGCAGCACCGAACGGCCGCGCGGCGACGGGACCACGACGACGACCGGCACGTCCTGCTCGATCAGCGCGATCGGCCCGTGCTTCAGCTCGCCCGCCGCGAAGCCCTCCGCGTGCATGTACGCGAGTTCCTTGAGCTTGAGCGCGCCCTCCAGGGCGACCGGGTAGCCGACGTGCCGGCCCAGGAAGAGCACGGTGTTCTTGTCGGCGAGCCCGCGGGCCAGTTCGCGCACCGGCTCCATCGTGCCCAGCACCTGCTCGACCTGGGTGCCGATCTCGGCCAGTTCGCGCACCACGGCCCGGATCTCGTCGCCCCACTTGGTGCCGCGCACCTGGCCCAGGTACAGCGCCACCAGGTAGCAGGCCACCAGCTGCGTCAGGAACGCCTTCGTCGACGCCACCGCCACCTCGGGCCCGGCGTGCGTGTACAGGACGGCGTCCGACTCGCGCGGAATCGTGGATCCGTTGGTGTTGCAGATGGCGAGGACCTTGGCGCCCTGCTCACGGGCGTGCCGCAGCGCCATCAGGGTGTCCATCGTCTCGCCGGACTGGCTGATGGCGATGACCAGGGTCCGCGGGTCCATGATCGGGTCGCGGTAGCGGAATTCGCTGGCCAGCTCGGTCTCGCAGGGGATCCGCGTCCAGTGCTCGATCGCGTACTTGGCGATCATCCCCGCGTGGTACGCCGTACCGCAGGCCACGATGACGACCTTGTCGACCTCGCGCAGCACCTCCGGCGGGATCCGCACCTCGTCGAGCGCGAGCACACCGGCGGCGTCGATCCGGCCGAGCAGGGTGTCGGCGACGGCCTTCGGCTGCTCGGCGATCTCCTTGAGCATGAAGTAGTCGTAGCCGTCCTTCTCGGCTGCCGACGCGTCCCAGTCGACGTGGTACGCCCGCACCTGCGCGGGCGCGCCGTCGAAGTCGGTGACCGTCACGCCGTCCCTGCGCAGCTCCACGACCTGGTCCTGGCCCAGCTCGACGGCCTCGCGGGTGTGCGCGATGAACGCCGCCACGTCCGACGCCAGGAACGCCTCGTCCTCGCCGATGCCCACCACCAGCGGGGAGTTGCGGCGCGCGCCGACGACCAGGTCGGGTGCGTCCGCGTGCACCGCGACCAGCGTGAACGCGCCCTCCAGGCGGCGGCACACCTGCCGCATCGCCTCGGGCAGGTCGCCGCAGGACGAGTACGCCTCGGCCAGCAGATGGGCGACCGCTTCGGTGTCCGTCTCGGACGTCAACTCGTGGCCGCGGCCGGTCAGTTCGGCGCGCAGCGCGGCGAAGTTCTCGATGATGCCGTTGTGGACGACGGACACCCGCCCGGCGTTGTCCAGATGCGGATGGGCGTTGTCGTCGGTGGGACCGCCGTGCGTCGCCCACCGGGTGTGGCCGATGCCCGTCGTGCCCGTCGGCAGCGGACGGCTCGCCAACTCCTTCTCCAGGTTGGCGAGTTTGCCCGCCTTCTTGGCCGCGGCGAGCTGCCCGTCGGCCAGCACGGCGACACCCGCCGAGTCATAGCCGCGGTACTCCAGCCGCTTGAGCCCGGCGAGGACGACATCAAGAGCGGGCTGCCCGCCCACATAACCCACGATTCCGCACATGCCCGCAGCCTACGCGCCCCCGCCCGGCGCCCCCCGGACCGCGACGCAGCGGGGAACGGGGCGCCGCCGGCCCGGGGTACGCCTCACCAGCCCCGGGCCAGCCGGTCCACCGCGTCCTGCACCGCGTCCAGGAACTCCGCCTCCTCCTCCGAGTCCGTCTCGCCGCCCCGCTCGTCGTTCTCGACGAGTTCGGCGAGGTCCTCGGCCAGGTCCATGTCCGGGTAGGCGTCCGCCAGCTCGGCGTGCACCTGCGCCGCGAATCCGTCCATCGCCATGTCGTCCCCCACTCCCCCGGCGGCCCCTCGGCCCCGGTCCTTCCTCACGGACCGCCACCCCGGCCGTCCGAACAGGCGCGTGTGCACGCCCACCCCCGTACTTCCCTCGGGCCGCACGCGACCCTCATCCACCACTGACCGTAACCGCGGAAACCCGCCGGGTACAGACACCCTTCCGGCACCTCCCCCGCTCCGCCCGCCTGGTGCGGCACGTACGCCCGCCTCCGAACGGCGCCGCGCTCCCGCAGTGCCACCCCGAGGTGAACCGCCCGCCGCGGCTGCGCACAATGGGCGCGTGCCTGAGACGACCGATCCGCAGCAACGACGCCGCGCCGAGCGCTCCCCGTACGTCGATCTGACGCGTACGGAATGGAGCGCCCTGCGGGAGAAGACCCCGCTGCCTTTGACCGCCGAGGAGGTCGAACGGTTGCGCGGCCTCGGCGATGTGATCGACCTGGACGAGGTACGGGACGTCTATCTCCCGCTCTCCCGGCTCCTCAACCTCTACGTCGGCGCCACCAGCAATCTGCGCGGGGCGCTGAACACCTTCCTCGGCGACGCCGGCGGCGGCCACGGCGCGCAGCCGGGCACCCCGTTCGTCATAGGGGTGGCAGGCAGCGTCGCGGTCGGCAAGTCGACCACCGCCCGGCTGCTCCAGGCGCTGCTGGCGCGCTGGCCCGAGCACCCGCGCGTCGAGCTGGTCACCACCGACGGGTTCCTCTTCCCCAACGCCGAGCTGCACCGCCGCGGCCTGATGTCCCGTAAGGGCTTCCCCGAGTCGTACGACCGCAGGGCGCTGACCCGCTTCGTCGCCGACGTGAAGTCCGGCAGGTCCGAGGTCACCGCGCCCGTCTACTCGCACCTGATCTACGACATCGTGCCCGGCGAGCGGCTGACCGTGCACCGCCCCGACATCCTCATCGTGGAGGGCCTCAACGTCCTCCAGCCCGCGCTGCCGGGCAAGGACGGCCGCACCCGCCTCGGGCTCGCCGACTTCTTCGACTTCTCCGTCTACGTCGACGCGCGGACCGAGGACATCGAGAAGTGGTACCTCGGCCGGTTCCGCAAGCTGCGCGAGACCGCCTTCCAGAACCCGTTCTCGTACTTCCGCAAGTACACCCAGGTCTCCGAGGACGAGGCCCTGGACTACGCCCGGATGATCTGGCGCACCGTCAACAAGCCCAATCTCCAGCAGAATGTCGCCCCCACCCGCGGCCGTGCCAACCTCGTGCTGCGCAAGGGCCCCGACCACAAGGTGCAGCGGCTCTCGCTGCGCAAGCTCTGAAACGGCCCGCCCGATCCGCCCGGCCCCGGAGAACCCATGCTGCACCTGCGCCTGATGGTCCCAGCGGACCGCACCGACGACGTCCTGCGGCTGCTGGAGGCGACCGTCGGCACCGCCCATCTCGCCGTGCTGCCCGGCGCCGCCCGCGACCCGCGGGGCGATGTGGTGCTGTGCGACGTGGCCAGGGAGGCCGCCGACACGCTGCTGGAGGAGCTGCGCGCCCTCCGTATCGACGAGGACGGCTCGATCGCGGTCGAGGACATCGGCCTGTCGCTGTCCACGCGCGCCGACCGTGCCGAGCGGGAGGCGCCGGGCGAGGGCGCCGACGCGGTGCTGTGGGAGTCGCTGACCGACGCCACCCACGAGGAGTCCACGCTCTCCGTCACCTACCTCGCCTTCCTCACCCTCGCCACGATGATCGCGGCCTGCGGCGTGGTGCTGGACAACGCGATCCTCATCGTCGGCGCGATGGCGGTGGGCCCTGAGTTCGGCCCGGTGGCCGGGATCTGCACCGCGCTGGTCCGGCGGGCGCCGCGGCTGGCCTGGCGCTCCCTGCTGGCGCTGCTCGTCGGCTTCGCGGTGGCGATGGCGGTGACCATCGGCTTCAGCTTCTTCATGGACGCGGTGCACCTCTTCGACATCGGGGCGCTGGACGCCGCGCGCCCGAACACCGCCTTCATCTACCGGCCCGACTGGTTCTCCTTCGTCGTCGCCGTGCTGGCAGGTATCGCCGGGGTGCTGTCGCTGACCTCGGCGAAGTCCGGCGCGCTGGTCGGCGTGGCGATCTCGGTGACCACCGTCCCGGCCGCCGCCAACGCCGCGGTCGCCTTCAGCTACGGCAGGTTCGGCCAGGCCCGCGGCTCCACCGAACAGCTGCTGCTCAACCTCGGCGGCATCCTGCTGGCCGGCGTCGTCACACTGCTCGCGCAGAAGCTGCTGTGGTCCCGGCAGCAGCGCAGGCAGCGCCAACGCAGCGCCGCCTGACGGCACTCCGTTGGCTCTCCCGCCCCCGGTGATTCTCCTGACGCACGCGTCTTGTCACCGGTACGGGCCGCCCTTACCGTCAGGTAACACGGTCGGAACACGAGCCTTATCGCACCGCGTCGACGGCGAGGCAGGTTTTATGGCGCGTTCATCTCCCTTCGGCGGCCCGGCAGTTGGCGATCCCACGGGCCGTCGGCACCCGGCGGCGACCACCGCACCGGGCCCCGCACACCCGACCGTGTGAGCCACGCGGGCCCGACGGCCCGCCCGCACCGCACGCGCACGGCCCCCTCGCACCCCCTACCGCCATCCGGCCTGCCCCCACCCCCTCCGGCATGCCCTCCGGCGCGTCCCCTCGTTGGCAGTCCGTCGGGCTCCCCGACGCGTCAGGTTCCGGCCTGCCCACCCCCACCTGGAGGCCCCATGAAACGTCCCCCCACACCCCGCCGGCCACTGCGCCGATGGCTCTGCGCCGCCGGCACCGCCCTGTGCCTGGGCGCCGCCGCCCTCACCGCCACGGCACCCGCCCAGGCCACACCCGCCCCCGCGGCCCCGCAGGCACGGCCCGCCACCGCTGACGGGCCGCCGTACCCCGTGGGCGACCTCGGCACCGCCGTACACAACTTCATCGCCAGCCCGGACACCGTCGCCGGCGCCAACAACTGGACGTGCAAGCCCACCGCGCGCCACCCCCGGCCGGTGGTCCTCACCCACGGAACCTTCGCCAACTCCGGGGCCAACTGGGTCGCGCTCGCCCCGATGCTCGCCAACGAGGGCTACTGCGTCTACACCCTCAACTACGGCATGAACCAGCTGTCGTTGGGCCGGGTCGGCGGGCTCACGGACATCGGCGCATCGGCCACGTCACTCGGCACCTTCGTCGACAAGGTGCTCGCCGCCACCGGCGCCGAGAAGGTCGACCTGGTCGGCCACTCCCAGGGCGGCATGATGCCGAACCAGTACCTGAAGCGTCTCGGCGGCGCCCGGAAGGTCCACGCCCTGGTCGGCATCGCACCGAGCAACCACGGCACCACCCTCGACGGCCTGGTCGACCTCGGCAATTCGATGAACGCCCTCGGCTTCGCCAACAGCTTCCTCGACCTCGCGGGGCTGACCGCCCTCAAACAGCAGGAAGCCGGATCGGACTTCCAGAACGCCCTGTGGAAGGACGGCGACACGGTGCCGGGTGTCCGGTACACCGTCATCCAGACCCGGCACGACAAGGTCGTCACGCCCTACACCAACGCCTTCCTGCACGGCGAAGGCGTGACCAACGTCCTCCTCCAGGACCAGTGCCCCGACGACAAGGTCGGCCACGTCGGCCTCTTCCTCGACGGCCCCACCCTCCAGAACGTCATGAACGCGCTCGGCCCCGCCGACCCCGGCTTCAAGCCCTCCTGCACCAACTACGGCCCGGCGACCTGACAGGCAGTCAACTCGCGGCAGCGCAAAGGGCCTTCCTTCCCCGGCCGGGGAAGGAAGGCCCTTCGGCACACGCCTCGCGTCCGGTCAGCCCAGCGCCGACTTCACCGCGTCCGCCAGCCGCTCGGCGACCGCGCGGGCCTGCTCGATGTCGGCGGCCTCGACCATCACCCGGACCAGCGGCTCCGTACCGGAAGGCCGCAGCAGCACCCGCCCGGTCGCGCCCAGCTCACGCTCCGCCTCGGCGACCGCCGCGGTCAGCGAGGGCGAGGTGGTGACCCGGGACTTGTCGACGTCGGGGACGTTGATCAGCACCTGCGGCAGCCGCTCCATGACCCCGGCCAGCTCGTCGAGCGGCCGTCCGGTCGCCGCGACCCTGGCCGCCAGCATCAGACCGGTCAGCGTGCCGTCCCCGGTGGTGGCGTGATCCAGCACGATGACGTGCCCGGACTGCTCGCCGCCCAGCGCGAAGCCGTTCGCCTTCATCGCCTCCAGGACGTACCGGTCGCCGACCGCGGTCGCCACGAAGTCGATGCCCTCGCGCTCCATCGCCAGCTTGAAGCCCAGGTTGGACATGACCGTGGCGACGACGGTGTTCTTGCGCAGCGCACCCGACTCCCGCATGCCGAGCGCCAGAACGGCCAGGATCTGGTCGCCGTCGATCTCGTTGCCCGCCCGGTCCACGGCCAGACAGCGGTCCGCGTCGCCGTCGTGCGCCACACCCAGGTCGGCGCCGTGCTCGACGACCGCGGCGCGCAGCAGACCCAGATGGGTGGAGCCGCAGCCGTCGTTGATGTTCAGGCCGTCCGGGTCGGTGCCGATGGTGACGACGTCCGCGCCGGCCCGCGCGAACGCCTCGGGCGAGACCCGCGCCGCCGCGCCGTGCGCACCGTCGATGACGATCTTCAGACCGTCAAGGCGGTTGGGGAGGACACCCACCAAATGGGCGACGTAGTTGTCGAAGCCCTCGTCGTAGACGGTGACCCGGCCGACACCCGCTCCCGTCGGACGCTCCCAGGGCTCGCCCGCGCTGTGGCCCCGGTAGGTCTGCTCGATGCGGTCCTCCAGCTCGTCGGCGAGCTTGTGGCCGCCGCGGGCGAAGAACTTGATGCCGTTGTCGGGCATCGGGTTGTGGCTGGCGGAGAGCATCACACCGAGGTCCGCGCCGAGCGACCCGGTCAGATACGCGACCGCCGGGGTCGGCAGCACGCCCACCCGCAGCACGTCCACACCCGCGCTGGCCAGGCCCGCCACCACGGCGGACTCCAGGAACTCACCGGACGCCCGCGGATCTCGCCCGACCACGGCCACCGGCCGATGCCCCTCGAAAGTGCCCGCCTCTGCGAGTACGTGCGCCGCAGCGACCGACAGACCGAGCGCCAGCTCCGCCGTCAGATCCGCATTGGCGACACCGCGCACCCCGTCCGTTCCGAAGAGTCGTCCCACTGGTGTCCTCCGAGTGTCTGAGCTTGGTCCAGCGTGTGGAATCCAGGTATACGCCCCCGGCGTCCAGATATACGTCCCTGGCCCCGGATAGCCGAACGCCCCGGCAGCACGGAAAGTGCCACCGGGGCGTTCGCCAAGTGCTGCATGTCGCAGCGAGCGCGCTTAGCGCTTGCTGTACTGCGGCGCCTTGCGAGCCTTCTTCAGACCGGCCTTCTTGCGCTCGACCGCACGGTCGTCGCGCTTGAGGAAGCCGGCCTTCTTCAGCGTGCCGCGGTTGTTCTCGACGTCCGCCTCGTTCAGCGCACGGGCGACGCCCAGACGCAGCGCACCGGCCTGGCCGGAGATGCCGCCGCCGGAGATGCGGGCAACCACGTCGTAGCGGTTGTCCAGCTCGAGCACCTTGAAGGGCTCGTTGACTTCCTGCTGGTGCACCTTGTTGGGGAAGTAACCCTCAAGGGTGCGACCGTTGATCTTCCACTGGCCGGTGCCCGGAACGATCCGGACGCGGGCGATGGCGTTCTTGCGACGGCCCAGGCCGGCAGCCGGCTGCGGGTCGCCGAAGCGGGAGGCGAGGGACTCGGAGGTGTACTCGCCCTCCACGACCTCGGTCTCGGTGGTGTATTCCTCGACGGCCGCCTCGTCGTTCTCGATGACGGGGGTCTCGGGAGTGGTCTCGGCCACGATGCTCCTCAGATTCTTTTCGTCTTAGGGGGTGGCCGGACTTACTGCGCGACCTGGGTGATCTCGAACGGGACCGGCTGCTGCGCAGCGTGCGGGTGCTCGGCGCCCGCGTAGACCTTCAGCTTCGAGAGCATCTGACGGCCGAGGGTGTTCTTGGGGAGCATGCCCTTGATGGCCTTCTCGACGGCCTTCTCGGGGTTCTTGTCGAGCAGCTCGTCGTAGCGGACGGACCGCAGACCACCCGGGAAACCCGAGTGGCGGTAGGCCATCTTCTGGCTCCGCTTGTTACCGGACAGGTGCACCTTGTCGGCGTTGACGATGATGACGAAGTCACCCATGTCAACGTGCGGCGCGTACACCGGCTTGTGCTTGCCCCTCAGGAGGGACGCGGCCTGGGTGGCCAGACGGCCCAGGACAACGTCCTGCGCGTCAATGATGTGCCACTGGCGCTGGACATCGCCGGGCTTGGGGCTGAACGTACGCACGGTCGTAGCCTTCGCTTCTTCAGTGATGGGGTCACCCCGTACCCGCGAGGGTCCGGAGGACGGGGTCCTGTACTGGACACCTGGTCGATCGCACCAGCACTGGCAGCGCTACGGGTGACGCAACCCGATCGTCCGCCGCTGGTTCATCGGCCCGGTGGCCGGCGTAAGGGCCCCTCACGTGAGATAGAGCAAGCCAATACGCATAACGAACCAGCAGAATACCGGCCTGCACCCAGCCGGGTCAAAACGCGCCGGAGCGCCGGGCCGGGACCGGCGCTCCGCCGACCCGCCCTACCGCGCCCGCTCCACCCGGCGCTCGTCCCACACCGGCTCCGCCGTCTCCCGCACCAGGCCGTCCGACCCGAAGACCAGATACCGGTCGAAGGACCGCGCGAACCACCGGTCGTGCGTCACCGCGAGCACCGTCCCGTCGTACGCCTCAAGACCCTCCTGCAACGCCTCCGCGCTCTCCAGGTCGAGGTTGTCCGTCGGCTCGTCCAGCAGCAGCACGGTCGCGCCCGCAAGCGCCAGCAGCAGGATCTGGAAACGGGCCTGCTGGCCGCCCGAGAGCCGCTCGAAGCGCTGCTCCGCCTGGCGCTCCAGCTCGTACCTGCGCAGCGCGCTCATCGCCTTGCCGCGGTCCTTGGCGTGCTCGGTCCACAGGATGTCCAGCAGGGTGCGGCCCTGCAGCTCCGGATGGGCGTGCGTCTGCGCGAAGTGCCCGGGAACCACCCGCGCGCCCAGCTTCCAGGCGCCGGTGTGCGCGACCGGACTCTCCGCGTCCCCGGCCAGCAGCCGCAGGAAGTGCGACTTGCCCGAGCCGTTGGACCCCAGCACCGCGACCCGCTCGCCGTAGAAGACCTCCAGGTCGAAGGGGCGCATCAGGCCGGTCAGCTCCAGGCCCTCGCAGGTGATCGCGCGCACACCCGTCCGGCCGCCCGTCAGCCGCATCGTGATGTCCTGCTCACGCGGCGGCTCCGGCGGCGGGCCCAGCTCCTCGAACTTGCGCAGCCTGGTCTGCGCCGCGTGATAGCGCGAGGCCAGCTCGTGGCTGTTCTCCGCGGCCTGCCGCAGATTGCGCACCAGCTTCTTGAGCTGCTCGTGCTTCTCGTCCCAGCGCCGCCGCAGCTCCTCGAAGCGCGCGAACCGCTCCTTGCGCGCCTCGTGGTACGTGGCGAAGCCGCCGCCGTGCACCCAGACGTCCGACCCCGCGGGCCCCGGCTCGACGCTGACGATCTTGTCGGCGGCCCGTGCCAGCAGCTCCCGGTCGTGGCTGACGAACAGCACCGTCTTCTTCGTCTCGCGCAGCCGCTCCTCCAGCCAGCGCTTGCCCGGCACGTCCAGATAGTTGTCCGGCTCGTCCAGCAGCAGCACCTCGTCGTTGCCGCGCAGCAGCGACTCCAGCACCAGACGCTTCTGCTCGCCACCGGAGAGCGTGCGCACCAGCCGCCACTGCGCCTTCTCGTACGGCATCCCCAGCGCCGCCATGGTGCAGATGTCCCAGGCCGTCTCGGCCTCGTAGCCCTGCGCCTCCGCCCAGTCGCTGAGCGCCTGCGCGTACCGCATCTGCGCGGCCTCGTCGTCCACCGTCATGATCGCGTGCTCGGCCTCGTCCACCGCGGCAGCCGCCCGGCGCAGCCGTGGCTGGGCCACCGACACCAGCAGGTCACGCACCGTGCGCTCGTCCCGCACCGAGCCGACGAACTGCGGCATCACGCCGAGCCCGCCACTGACAGTGACCGCACCGCCGTGCGGCGTCAGCTCCCCCGCGATCAGCCGCAGCAGCGTCGTCTTGCCCGCACCGTTGGCCCCCACCAACGCGACCGATGCGCCTTCCCCCACCCGGAAGGAGACGTCCCCCAGCAGGACCCTCCCGTCCGGCAGGTAGTACTCCAGATGCCCGGCCTCCACATGTCCCATGAAGCGGATTGTCACCGGACACCACCGGATTCCCCAAGCGGGTTTGTACGAGCGGGCCCGGGGAGCCCCTCCGGGCAGGCGCCACCCCGGACCGGCTCCTCTAAGATGCGCGGCATGAGCTTTGGGCATGGGGGGCCGTTCGACGGCCCCGGGGGATCCGGTTCCACCCCGGACTGGGAAGCGCTGGCCGAGGAGAGCGAAGCGGGCGCCAAGCGGAAGCGCTGGCTGCTGATCGGCGGCGGCGCCCTGGCCACCGTCGTCGTGGCGGGCATCGTCGCCACCGCGGTGGTCAGCAGCAACAGCGGCGGCTCCGACGGCAAACCGACGGCGCACGGCTCCGCGTCCGGCTCGGCCGTCGAACCGGACGCGCCGCACCCGTCCTTCTCCGACGTCTCGGTCCCGCCGCCGCCGAACCCGCGGGACTACATCACCGACCCGCAGAAGGACAAGGCGCCCTTCACACCCGCCACCCTCTTCCCCGACAAGAAGATGGTGATCGGCGAGCACACCTACCCGCGCACCGCGACCGCCGCGTCCAAGGACTGCACCGAAGCGGCCCAGGGCGCCCTCGGCTCCCTGCTCAAGCACAGCGGCTGCACCTCGCTGCTGCGCGCCACGTACGCCAAGAGCGGTGTCGCGGTCACCGTCGGCGTCGCCGTCTTCGACTCCGCCGCAGCCGCCGACCACGTCAAGGACAAGGCGCCCAACAACCTCGCCCCGCTCTCCGGCGGCAGCGTCGACGAGACCTTCTGCCGCGGCACGGCCTGCCGGATGACGACCAACGCCACCGGCCGCTACGCCTACTTCACGATCGCCGGCTACCTCGACGGCAAGCGCGTCACGAACGCCTCGGCCCCGGTGATAAAGATCGGCAGGGACGGCGAGTCCTACGCGTTCGCCCGGATCATCCAGCGCGGCAAGGACCAGGCGGAGAAGGCCGCGGAGGCGCAGGCCGGCCAGTCCTGAGCCGGCCGGGCGGGGGGCGGCACCGCACCGGCGGCCCCCGCCGCCCCCGGCCGCCTCAGCAGCAGCCGGCCCCCGGCAGCGTCCGCTTGTTGCGCGCCTCGCGGTTGCGGGCCATCAGCTGCTCGTCGGCCGGATAGCCGACCTCCTCCAGCGTCAGCCCGTGGGGCCGCACCACGTGCACCGCCGAGTCCCGCACCCCCGCGGCCAGCACCTTCCCCGGCCACTCCACCGGCCGGTGCCCGTCCCCGACGAACAGCAGCGCGCCCACCAGCGAACGCACCATGTTGTGGCAGAACGCGTCGGCCCGCACCGTCCCGGTCAGCACCCCGGCCGCGTCCCGCACCCAGCTCAGCTCCTGGAGCGTACGGATCGTCGTCGCGCCCTCCCGCCGCTTGCAGTACGCCGCGAAGTCGTGCTCGCCCAGCAGCGCCTGCGAGGCCGCGTTCATCGCCTCGACGTCCAACTCCCAGTCGTGCCACAGCACATGGCCGCGCAGCAGCGGATCGACGCCCCCGGGGTGATCGGTCACCCGGTACGCGTACCGCCGCCAGATCGCCGAGAACCGCGCGTTGAAGCCGTACGGCGCCTCGGCGGCCCGCCACACCCGTATGTCCTTCGGCAGCCGCCCGGCCAGCCGGCGCAGCAGCCGCTCGCCGTGCTCGGCCCAGACCGCATCCGGCAGATCCACATGGGCCACCTGCCCGCGCGCGTGCACCCCGGCGTCGGTCCGCCCGGCGACGGTCAGCTCGAACGTCTCGTCCGAACGGGTCACCGTCCGCAGCGCGGTCTCCAACTCCCCCTGGACGGTGCGCCTTTCGCGCTGCTTCGCCCAGCCGGAGAAGTCCTTTCCGTCGTACGAAAGATCCAGCCGCACCCGGACGTACCCGGGCTCCACCTCATCGCTCACGCGTCGATCCTCTCAGAGCGGGCAAACGGAACGGGCCCGCTCCCCGAAGGGAACGGACCCGTCCGCAGACTCAGCGGCCTCAGGCGTCCTTGGACTCCTCGGCCGGCGCCTCGTCGGACTTGGCCTCGGCGGCCTCGTCCTTCTTCAGCGCGTCTTCCTTGACCGCACGCTTGGTGGCGGCCTCGGCCTCACCGGTGGCCTGCTGGGCCACGGTCAGGGCCTCCACCAGCTCGATGACGGCCATGGGAGCGTTGTCGCCACGGCGGTTACCGATCTTGGTGATGCGGGTGTAGCCACCCGGGCGGTTCTCGAACCGCGGGGCAACCTCGGTGAAGAGCGTGTGCACGACGCTCTTGTCCGAGATCAGCTGCATGACCTGGCGGCGGTTGTGAAGGTCGCCCTTCTTCGCCTTGGTCACCAGACGCTCGGCGTACGGACGCAGACGACGGGCCTTGGCCTCGGTCGTCGTGATGCGGCCGTGCTCGAAGAGCGCGGTGGCCAGGTTGCGCAGCATCAGACGCTCGTGCGCAGCGCTGCCGCCCAGACGGGCACCCTTGGCGGGCTTCGGCATGGTGTTTCTCCTTCATTGCTGCACCGGCCGTATCAGGTACCGGTGTCAGTTCCCACGAGGCGGGCGCCCCACGGAAGATTTCACACGACCGGGCCCGGGGACGCACCCCGGGCCCAGCCGCAAAACTCAGTACTGCTCGGTCTCCACGAAACCGGCGTCCGCGTCGTCATCGGCGCCGAAGGCGTCCGCGGCGGCGGTCGGGTCGAATCCGGGCGGGCTGTCCTTGAGCGCCAGGCCCATGCCGGCCAGCTTCGCCTTGACCTCGTCGATCGACTTCGCACCGAAGTTGCGGATGTCGAGCAGGTCCGCCTCGGAGCGGGCCACCAGCTCGCCCACCGAGTGGATGCCCTCGCGCTTGAGGCAGTTGTAGGAGCGGACCGTCAGCTCCAGCTCCTCGATCGGCAGCGCCAGGTCGGCCGCGAGCGCGGCGTCCGTCGGCGACGGGCCCATGTCGATGCCCTCGGCGTCGATGTTGAGCTCGCGCGCCAGGCCGAACAGCTCGACCAGGGTCTTACCTGCCGACGCCATGGCGTCACGCGGACGCATGGCCTGCTTGGTCTCGACGTCGACGATCAGCTTGTCGAAGTCGGTGCGCTGCTCGACACGGGTCGCCTCGACCTTGTACGTGACCTTGAGCACCGGCGAGTAGATGGAGTCGACCGGAATGCGGCCGATCTCCTGGCCCACCTGCTTGTTCTGGACGGCGGAGACGTAGCCGCGACCGCGCTCGACGGTCAGCTCCATCTCCAGCTTGCCCTTGCCGTTGAGCGTGGCGAGGACCAGGTCGGGGTTGTGGACCTCGACACCGGCCGGCGGGGCGATGTCCGCGGCGGTGACCAGACCGGGGCCCTGCTTGCGCAGGTACATGACCACGGGCTCGTCGTGCTCGCTGGACACGACCAGCTGCTTGATGTTGAGGATGAGGTCGGTGACGTCCTCCTTGACACCCGGCACGGTGGTGAACTCGTGCAGGACGCCGTCGATGCGGATGGACGTGACCGCCGCACCCGGAATCGAGGAGAGGAGCGTGCGACGCAGGGAGTTGCCGAGGGTGTAACCGAAGCCCGGCTCCAGGGGCTCGATCACGAACCGCGAACGGTACTCGTCGACGACCTCTTCGGTCAGCGACGGACGCTGAGCGATAAGCATGTGTGCATCCTTCAGTCGTGGGCGCCCGCTATTTGACGCCCTCTGTACACAAGGGTACGGGCGGTACCGCTCCGAAGAGCCTGTACCGCCCGAGCCCGTCGCCCTACTTACTTGGAGTAGAGCTCAACGATCAGCTGCTCCTGCACCTGGGTGTCGATCACCTGGCGCTCGGGCATGCTGTGCACGAGGATCCGGAGGTTCGACGGGATCGCTTCCAGCCACGCCGGAACGGTCCTCTCGCCGGCCTCGGCCTGCGCCACCGCGAACGGGGTCAGGTTCCGGGAGCCCTCACGGACCTCGATGATGTCGTTCGCGGACACCCGAGCCGACGGAATGTCGGTCTTGTGGCCGTTCACTGTGATGTGTCCGTGACGCACCAGCTGACGGGCGTGATCGCGGGACTTGGCAAAGCCGGCCCGGTAGACCACGTTGTCGAGGCGGGTCTCAAGGATGCGCAGAAGGTTCTCACCGGTCTTGCCGGTCTTCTGGTTCGCTTCCTTGTAGTAGTTCACGAACTGCTTCTCAAGGACACCGTAAATACGGCTGCACTTCTGCTTCTCACGAAGCTGGAGCAGGTATTCGCTGTCCTTGGTGCGCCCGCGACCGTGCTCACCCGGGGGGTAAGGACGAATCTCGATCGGGCACTTTGCGCTCTCGCACTTGCTCCCCTTGAGGAAGAGCTTCTGCTTCTCCCGACGGCAACGCTTGCAGTCGGCCCCGGTGTAACGCGCCATATTGTTTTGTCTCCTACTTCAGCGGGTCAGACGCGGCGACGCTTGGGAGGCCGGCATCCGTTGTGCGGAGTGGGGGTGACGTCCTGGATCGAACCCACCTCCAGGCCGGTGGCCTGGAGCGAGCGGATCGCGGTCTCACGGCCGGAGCCGGGGCCCTTGACGAAAACGTCGACCTTGCGCATGCCGTGCTCCTGCGCGCGACGGGCAGCCGACTCGGCGGCCATCTGCGCGGCGAACGGAGTCGACTTACGCGAACCCTTGAAGCCCACGTGACCGGCCGAAGCCCAGGAAATCACGTTGCCGGTCGGGTCGGTGATCGACACGATGGTGTTGTTGAACGTGCTCTTGATGTGAGCGTGCCCGTGGGCGACGTTCTTCTTCTCCTTGCGGCGCACCTTCTTGGCGCCGGCCGTACGGCCCTTCGGAGGCATTCATAACTCCCGTGGAGGTGGTCGGTCCTACAGCGAAGACCGCTTGGGGGGCCTAGGGGGAAGTCCCCCGGAGGCCACAGTGCGTCCTGCTGAGGACTACTTCTTGCCCGGCTTCTTCTTGCCGGCAATCGCGCGACGCGGGCCCTTGCGGGTACGGGCGTTCGTGCTGGTGCGCTGACCGTGGACCGGAAGGCCACGACGGTGACGCAGACCCTGGTAGCAACCGATCTCGACCTTGCGGCGGATGTCGGCCTGAATCTCGCGACGGAGGTCACCCTCGGTCTTGAGGTTGTTGTCCACGTACTCGCGGATCTTGATCAGGTCTTCCTCGGCCAGGTCGCGGACCCGGGTGTCCGGGTTCACGCCGGTGGCGGCGAGGGTCTGCTGCGACAGCGTGCGCCCAATGCCGAAGACGTAGGTGAGGGCGACCTCCACGCGCTTTTCACGCGGGAGATCAACGCCTGCGAGGCGTGCCATTGATGTGGCTCCTGATGGCTATTCGGAGGTCTTCCGCAGCACCGTTCCCGTAAGACTCTGCTGAATTACGAGCCGGGCCCCGGCCTCCGAGCCGGGGGTGTCGTCCCCACGCGAGAAATGCGGGGGTCGGGTGTCTGCGTATGTACGTTTTTACGTGCGTCGCGCGAAAAACTGCGAAATGCAGGTTGGTCGGCGTGCGTCAGCCCTGGCGCTGCTTGTGGCGCAGGTTGTCGCAGATGACCATGACCCGGCCGTGACGGCGGATCACCTTGCACTTGTCGCAGATCTTCTTGACGCTCGGCTTGACCTTCATGGGTGTGAGGTTCTCCGGGTCAGTGCCGTCACCCCACGGGAGCGGGGCGGCGACAAGATCTACTTGTAGCGGTAGACGATCCGGCCACGCGTCAGGTCGTACGGAGAGAGCTCCACCACGACCCGGTCATCCGGGAGAATACGGATGTAGTGCATCCGCATCTTGCCGCTGATGTGCGCGAGGACCTTGTGACCGTTCTGGAGCTCCACCTTGAACATCGCGTTCGGCAGAGACTCGATCACGGTGCCCTCGATCTCGATGGCACCTTGCTTCTTGGCCACGCTTCGCCTTTCGAATCGGCTACCTTGATCAACTCTCCTGCGTGGGCCACTCCGAGAAGCGGGCACACGGATGCACGAGAGCCGACGCGTCAGTCTACGTCAGCGTCACCGAAAAGACGAATCCACGATTATTGCCCACCCGGGGAGATCCTTACGCCACCGCGCCGCCATCGGCCCGTCGCCGCGGCCGGACGGCGGGCCAGGCCGCCGGATCAGGCGCCCGCGAGCGGGTCGGGCGCGGCCTGGATGCCCAGCTCGGCCAGCTTCGCCTTGCCGCCGTCCACCGCGGTCAGCACCAGCGGGCCCTCTTCGGTCAGCGCCACCGAGTGCTCCCAGTGCGAGGACCAGCCGCCGTCGTTCGACTTGACCGTCCAGTCGTCCTCGAGCACGTGCGTCTTGGCGGTGCCGAGGTTGACCATCGGCTCGATCGCGATGCAGAAGCCGGGCACCAGCTTCGGGCCGCGACCGCGCTTGCGGTCGACGTAGTTCAGCAGGTGCGGGTCCATGTGCATCTGCGAGCCGATGCCGTGGCCGCCGTAGTCCTCGACGATGCCGTACTTGCCGTTCGAGGGGCGCGGCTGCCGGCGGATGTAGCCCTCGATCGCCTTGGAGATGTCCATGAGGCGGTTGCCCTTGCTGACCGCTGCGATGCCGGCCCACATCGACTCCTCCGTCACCCGGCTCAGCTCGACCAGCTCCGCGGAGTGACCGGTGCCGACGAACGCGGTGTACGCGGCATCGCCGTGCCAGCCGTCGATGATGGCGCCGCAGTCGATGGAGATGATGTCGCCGTCGCGCAGCACCGTCTCCGTGTCGGGGATGCCGTGCACCACGACGTCGTTCACCGACGTGCAGACCGTCGCGGGAAAGCCGCCGTAGCCAAGGAAGTTGGAGGTGGCGCCGTGCGCGGCGAGCACCTTGCGGGACACGTCGTCCAGGTCCTTGGTCGTCGCGCCCGGCACCGCGGCCTCACGGGTCGCCGCGTGAATGGCGGCGACCACCAGCCCCGCCTCGCGCATCTTCGCGATCTGCTCCGGGGTCTTGATCTCCACCATGGCGAATAACGCCTTCCTGAACCGACGATGACGACATCTGCGTCCTTTGCCCGGCCGACCGCCGGACGGGCGCGCCCGCCCCCATACACGATACGGCCGCGCCGCCCTCGCCGGGCAACGCGGCCGTACCGGAGTGTGTGTGCGGCCCTACGCGCCGCGACCCAGCGCGGTCATGGACCGCTGGGTGACCTCTTCGACCTTGCCGAGAGCCGGAATCGTCACGACGAGTTCCTGCGACTTGTAGTAGTCGATGATCGGCTCGGTCTCCGAGTGGTAGACCTCCAGGCGCTTGCGCACCGTGTCCTCGTGGTCGTCGTCGCGCTGGTACAGCTCGCCGCCGCAGACGTCGCAGACGCCCTCGGTCTTCGGCTTGCTGTACTCGGCGTGGAAGACATGCGCGGAGTCCTTGCGGCAGATGCGCCGCCCGGCGATCCGCTTGACGACCTCGTCCTCGGGAACCTCCAGGTCGAGCACCGCGTCCAGCGCGATGCCCTTGCCCTTGAGGTAAGCGTCCAGCGCCTCGGCCTGCTTGAGGTTGCGCGGGAACCCGTCCAGCAGGAAGCCCCCGGCCGCGTCCGACTGCTCCAGGCGGTCCTCGGCCATGCCGATCGTGACCTCGTCCGGCACCAGGTTTCCGGCGTCCATGTAGGACTTCGCCTGCACACCCAGGGGCGTGCCCTGGCTGATGTTGGCGCGGAACAGGTCGCCCGTGGAGATGTGCGGGATCTGGAGGTTCTTGGCAAGGTACGCAGCCTGCGTACCCTTACCGGCCCCCGGAGGTCCGACGAGGACGATTCGCATCAGCGGAGGAACCCTTCGTAGTTGCGCTGCTGAAGCTGGCTCTCGATCTGCTTCACGGTCTCCAGACCCACACCCACGATGATCAGGATGCTCGTCCCGCCGAACGGGAAGTTCTGGTTCGCGTTGAACAGCACCAACGCCACTGTTGGTACGAGTGCGATCAGCCCCAGGTACAGCGAGCCCGGCCACGTGATCCGGTTGAGCACGTAGCTGAGGTACTCGGCCGTCGGGCGACCAGCCCGGATGCCCGGGATGAAGCCACCATACTTCTTCATGTTGTCGGCAACTTCTTCGGGGTTGAAGGAGATTGCCACGTAGAAGAAGGCGAAGAACACGATCAACAAGAAGTACGTAACGATGTAAACCGGGTGATTGCCCTTGGTGAAGTTGGTGGCAACCCAGTTCGCCCAGCCCGCAGTCGATCCGCTGAACTGCGCGACCAGGGCCGGAATGTAGAGCAACGACGACGCGAAGATGACGGGAATCACACCCGCCTGGTTCACCTTGAGCGGGATGTACGTGGACGTACCGCCATAGGAACGGCGACCGATCATGCGCTTCGCATATTGGACCGGAATACGGCGCTGAGCCTGCTCGACGAAGACCACGAGGGCGACCATGGCCAGGCCCACGACGATCACGGCGAAGAACTCGATCCAGCCGTCGGCCAGCTTGCCCTGGACCTTGATCTGCCAGAGGGCGCCCGGGAATCCGGCGGCGATCGAGATGAACATCAGGATGGACATGCCGTTGCCGATACCGCGGTCGGTGACCAGCTCACCGAGCCACATGACCATGGCCGTACCGGCGGTCATCGTGATGACCATCGTGATGGTGGTGAAGATGGAGTCGCTCGGCACGATCTCGCTGGCGACCGGGCAGCTCTGGAAGAGCGCACCGCTGCGGGCGGTGGCCACCAGGCCGGTGCCCTGCAGGATCGCCAGCGCCACGGTCAGATAGCGGGTGTACTGGGTGATCTTCGCCTGACCGGTCTGCCCCTCTTTCTTGAGGGCCTCCAGTCGTGGAATGACCACGGTCAGCAGCTGGAGAATGATGCTCGCCGTGATGTACGGCATGATGCCCAGCGCGAAGATCGTGATCTGCAGCAGCGCACCACCGCTGAACATGTTCACCAGGGCGAACAACCCGCTGTTGCCGCCGGCCTGCTTCATGCAGGTCTCGACGTTCGCGTAGTTCACCCCAGGGACCGGGATATGCGCACCGATCCGGTAGAGCACGATGATGCCCAATGTGAACAGCAGCTTCTTGCGCAGGTCGGGCGTCTTGAACGCTCGGGCGAACGCGGTGAGCACGGTGCCTCCTGCGCCTCCCGCCTCATGGGCGAGAGGTGACGGTCTTGAGGATCGACGAATAGAAAGTGGCCAAACGCCGCACGGCCGGGGCCGTACGGCGGGGGTCCGGTGCTTTCCCCCTGGAAAACACTGCACCGGCAAGCCACCTTACCGGCGACCGTACCCCCGTGGAACGACCAACCGGGGATGCCCCAAACGATGGGCATCCCCGGTCAGTTGAACCAACGAACTCAGATGAGTTCGGTGACGGTGCCGCCGGCAGCGGCAATCTTCTCCTTGGCGGAGCCGGAGACGGAGTCAACCGTCACCTGCAGTGCCACGGAGACCTCGCCGGCGCCGAGCACCTTGACGAGCTCGTTCTTGCGCACCGCGCCCTTGGCGACCAGATCGGCCACCGTGACCTCGCCACCCTGCGGGTACAGCGCGGCCAGCTTCTCCAAGTTCACGACCTGGAACTGCTTGTGGGCGGGGTTCTTGAAGCCCTTCAGCTTCGGGAGGCGCATGTGGAGGGGCATCTGCCCGCCCTCGAAGCGCTCCGGAACCTGGTAACGGGCCTTCGTGCCCTTGGTACCACGACCAGCGGTCTTACCCTTGGACGCCTCACCACGACCCACACGGGTCTTGGCGGTCTTGGCGCCCGGGGCGGGCCGGAGGTTGTGGACCTTCAGCGGGTTCTGCTCCGCCATGTCAGTCGACCTCCTCAACCGTCACGAGGTGGCGGACGGTGTGCACCATGCCGCGGAACTCGGGACGGTCCTCCTTGACAACCGAGTCGTTCAGGCGCTTGAGCCCGAGCGAACGCAGGGTGTCGCGGTGGTTCTGCTTGCTGCCGATGTAGGACTTCGTCTGCGTGATCTTGAGGTGCGCCATTACGCGGTCACCCCGGCACGCGCACGCAGCAGGGCTGCGGGAGCAACGTCCTCCAGCGGCAGGCCACGACGGGCGGCGATCTCCTCGGGACGCTGCAGTCCCGAGAGGGCCTCCACCGTGGCGTGCACGATGTTGATCGGGTTCGACGAACCGAGCGACTTGCTCAGGACATCGTGGATGCCCGCGCACTCCAGAACGGCGCGCACCGGGCCACCGGCGATCACACCGGTACCGGGGGAAGCCGGCTTGAGCAGGACGACGCCCGCAGCCTTCTCGCCCTGGATGGGGTGGGGGATGGTGCCCTGGATACGGGGGACCTTGAAGAAGTTCTTCTTGGCCTCTTCCACGCCCTTGGCGATGGCAGCCGGAACTTCCTTGGCCTTGCCGTAACCGACACCTACGGTGCCGTCACCGTCGCCCACCACGACCAGCGCGGTGAAGCTGAAACGACGACCACCCTTGACAACCTTGGCGACACGGTTGATCGCGACAACGCGCTCAACGTATGCGGTCTTCTCGGCGGCAGCGCCACCGTCGCGACCCTTCCGGTCCCGCCGCTCGCCGCCACCGGCACCGCTTCCGCGGCGCTGGGGTCCAGCCATTGGATTTACCTCTCTCTGTTACGTCCGCTAGCTCCGGAACCGGGGCTTAGAACTTCAGCCCGGCTTCGCGGGCGGCGTCCGCCAGAGCGGCAATGCGCCCGGCGTACTGGTTGCCACCGCGGTCGAACACGACGGCCTCGACGCCGGCGGCCTTGGCGCGCTCAGCGACCAGGGCACCGACCTGCTTGGCCTGGTCGCCCTTGCTGCCTTCGCCGCCACGGATCGACGCGTCCAGGTGCGACGCCGACGCGAGCGTGTGGCCCGCGATGTCGTCGATGACCTGGGCGGTGATGCCGCGGTTGGAACGCGTCACGACCAGACGCGGACGCGCCGGCGTACCCGCAATCCGCTTACGGATGCGGATGTGGCGCCGCTTGAGGGCGGCACCCTTACGGGCATTGCCCTTCGCGATCTTCACACCGTATGCCATGGCTTACTTACCAGCCTTTCCGACCTTGCGGCGGATGACCTCGCCGGCGTACTTGACGCCCTTGGCCTTGTACGGGTCAGGCTTGCGCAGCTTGCGGATGTTCGCCGCAACCTCGCCGACCTTCTGCTTGTCGATGCCCTCGACGCTGAGCTTGGTCGGGGACTCGACCTTGAAGGAGATACCCTCGGGCGCCTCGACGACGATGGGGTGGCTGTAGCCCAGGGCGAACTCCAGGTTGGAGCCCTTCGCCTGGACGCGGTAGCCGACACCGCTGATTTCGAGCGCCTTGCTGTAGCCCGTGGTCACGCCGGTGATCATGTTCGCCACCAGCGTGCGGGACAGGCCGTGGAGGGCCTTGTTCTGACGCTCGTCGTTCGGGCGCGAGACGGTGATGAAGCCGTCCTCACCCTTGGCGACCTCGATGGGCGCAGCAACGGTGTGCGAGAGGGAACCCTTGGGGCCCTTCACCGCGACCGTGCGGCCATCGATGGTGACGTCCACACCAGCGGGAACCTGGATGGGCAGCTTGCCAATACGCGACATTAGCTATTCCTCCGTTCCCTGGTTACCAGACGTAGGCGAGGACTTCCCCACCCACGCCCTTCTTGCTGGCCTGCTGACCGGTCAGGAGACCGTGGGACGTGGAGATGATCGCCACGCCCAGGCCGCCGAGGACCTTCGGCAGGTTGGTGGACTTTGCGTAGACCCGCAGGCCCGGCTTCGAAATCCGCTTGATGCCGGCGATCGAGCGCTCGCGGTTCGGGCCGAACTTCAGCTCGAGGGTGAGGTTCTTGCCGACCTCGGCGTCCTCGACCTTCCAGCCGGTGATGTAGCCCTCCTGCTGGAGGATCTCCGCGATGTGCGACTTGATCTTGCTGTGCGGCATCACGACGGTGTCGTGGTACGCCGAGTTCGCGTTACGCAGACGGGTCAGCATGTCTGCGATGGGATCAGTCATGGTCATGAATTGGCCTTCGGCCTCTCTCGCCGGGGTTTCCTATGTGCGCCATCCCTCTCCCCGATCAGAGTCGGGACGGGTGCGGCGCGGGGACCTACGGCGTAGTAAGCGACGTTATGCGGGCAGCGTGCCCGCGGTCGGTCTCGGGCGGCGGGGCGCCCAACCCTTCTACCCTACGGGACAAAGGGCGGGGCGCCTGCCGACCGGATGCTTACCGAGAGCTTCCGGGTGAACCCAACTAGGGGTTTACCAGGAGCTCTTGGTCACGCCCGGCAGCTCGCCACGGTGAGCCATCTCACGAAGGCACACGCGGCAGAGGCCGAACTTACGGTAGACGGAGTGCGGCCGGCCGCAGCGCTGGCAACGCGTGTACGCGCGCACAGCGAACTTCGGCTTGCGGGCCGCCTTAGCAATCAGGGCCTTCTTCGCCACGGTCAGTTCTCCTTGAACGGGAAGCCGAGGTGACGAAGCAGGGCACGGCCCTCATCGTCGTTCTGGGCGGTCGTCACCACGGTGATGTCCATGCCCCGGACCCGGTCGATCTTGTCCTGGTCGATCTCGTGGAACATGACCTGCTCCGTGAGACCGAAGGTGTAGTTGCCCCGGCCGTCGAACTGCTTCGGGGACAGACCACGGAAGTCGCGGATGCGCGGCAGCGCGAGCGACAGCAGGCGGTCCAGGAACTCCCACATGCGGTCACCACGGAGGGTGACGTGGGCACCGATCGGCTGGCCCTCACGCAGCTTGAACTGCGCGATGGACTTACGGGCCTTGGTGACGGCCGGCTTCTGGCCGGTGATCGTGGTGAGGTCCTTGATGGCACCGTCGATCAGCTTGGAGTCGCGGGCGGCGTCGCCCACACCCATGTTGACCACGATCTTGGTCAGACCGGGGATCTGCATGACGTTCTCGTACGAGAACTCGTCGCGCAGCTTTCCGGCGATTTCTTCGCGGTAGCGCTGCTTGAGGCGCGGCGCGTTGGTGGTGGCAGTCATCAGATGTCCTCACCGGTCCGCTTGGCAACGCGGATCTTGTTGCCGTCATCGTCGAAGCGGTAACCGACGCGGGTGACAACCTTGTTGCCGTCCTTCTCCACGACCAGCTGAACGTTGCTGATGTGGATCGGGGCCTCGGTCGTGACGATGCCGCCGGTCTGCGAACCGCGAGCGGTCTGGCCGGCCTTGGTGTGCTTCTTGACCCGGTTGACACCCTCGACCAGGACACGGTCCTCGCGGGGGAAGGCCGCGATGACCTTGCCCTGCTTGCCCTTGTCCTTACCGGTGATGACCTGGACCAGGTCGCCCTTCTTGATCTTCATCGGTTACAGCACCTCCGGCGCGAGCGAGATGATCTTCATGAACTTCTTCTCGCGCAGCTCACGGCCCACGGGGCCGAAGATACGGGTGCCGCGGGGGTCGCCATCGTTCTTGAGGATGACGGCCGCGTTCTCGTCGAAGCGGATGTACGAGCCGTCCGGACGGCGGCGCTCCTTGACGGTGCGAACGATGACGGCCTTGACGACGTCACCCTTCTTCACGTTGCCACCGGGGATCGCGTCCTTCACGGTGGCGACAATGACGTCACCGATGCCCGCGTAGCGGCGACCCGAACCACCGAGAACACGGATGGTGAGAATTTCCTTCGCACCCGTGTTGTCGGCGACCCGAAGTCGCGACTCCTGCTGGATCACGTCTATCTCCTGATCGTCTGCCGGTTCCCGGCAGGGACTTCAGCTGAAGTCCCTGCCGAGCCTGGCGGAACTGACCTGAGGGGTAACCCCCACAGGCGGTTTCTCTCGGAATTCCCTTACGGGAAATCCCTACTTGGCCTTCTCGAGGATCTCGACGATGCGCCAGCGCTTCGAGGCGGACAGCGGTCGGGTCTCCATCAGGAGGACGCGGTCGCCGACGCCGGCGGAGTTCTGCTCGTCGTGCGCCTTGAGCTTGTTGGTACGGCGGATGACCTTGCCGTACAGCGCGTGCTTGACACGGTCCTCGACAGCGACGACGACGGTCTTGTCCATCTTGTCGCTGACGACGAGACCCTCACGGGTCTTGCGGAATCCGCGCTCGTTCGTCTCAGTCACATTCTTCTCGCTCATCAGGCGCTCTCCACCGTCTCGATGCCCAGCTCGCGCTCACGCATCAGGGTGTAGATCCGGGCGATGTCCTTACGGACGGACTTGAGCCGACCGTGGTTCTCAAGCTGTCCGGTCGCCGCCTGGAAGCGGAGGTTGAACAGCTCCTCCTTGGCCTCACGAAGCTTGCCGACGAGGTCCTCGTCATTCAGCTCGCGCAGCTCGGTCGCCTTGATACCGGCCGCCATCACGACTCACCTGCCTCGCGCCGCACGATGCGGCACTTCATCGGAAGCTTGTGGGCGGCGCGGGTCAGCGCCTCCTTGGCAACCTTTTCGTTCGGGAAGGACAGCTCGAACATCACCCGACCGGGCTTGACGTTCGCGACCCACCACTCCGGAGAACCCTTACCGGAACCCATGCGGGTTTCGGCCGGCTTCTTCGTGAGCGGGCGGTCCGGGTAAATGTTGATCCAGACCTTGCCGCCACGCTTGATGTGACGGGTCATCGCGATACGAGCGGACTCGATCTGACGGTTCGTCACGTAAGCCGGGGTGACGGCCTGGATGCCGTACTCACCGAAGGCCAGCTCGGTGCCACCCTTGGCCATGCCGTTGCGCTTCGGGTGGTGCTGCTTGCGGTGCTTGACCCTGCGAGGGATCAGCATGTCGGTCAGGCCTCCGTTCCGGGGGTCTCCGCCGGAGCAGCGGCAGCGGCCTCGGCCTTGGGGGCCTCGGCAGCGGCGCTCTGCTGCGGCTTGCGGCCACGGCCGCCACGCTCGCCACCGCGGCGCGGGCGGTCGTTGCCGCCACCACGCGCCGGGCGGTTGCCCGCACGGGCGGCAGCGTTCTCCGCACGAACCTCGGCGATGTTCTTGACGTCGCCCTTGTAGATCCAGACCTTCACGCCGATGCGGCCGAAGGTGGTCTTGGCCTCGAAGAAGCCGTAGTCGACGTTCGCACGGAGCGTGTGCAGGGGCACACGGCCCTCGCGGTAGAACTCCGAGCGGGACATCTCGGCACCGCCGAGACGGCCACCACACTGGATCTTGATGCCCTTGGCGCCGGCCTTCATCGTCGACTGCATGCTCTTACGCATGGCGCGACGGAAGGAGACGCGGGAGGACAGCTGCTCGGCGACGGCCTGGGCCACGAGCTGAGCATCGGTCTCGGGGTTCTTGACCTCGAGGATGTTCAGCTGGACCTGCTTGCCGGTCAGCTTCTCCAGTTCGCCACGGATGCGGTCGGCCTCGGCGCCACGGCGGCCGATGACGATGCCCGGACGAGCGGTGTGGATGTCAACGCGGACGCGCTCACGGGTGCGCTCGATCTCCACCTTCGAGATACCGGCGCGCTCCATGCCCTTCGTCATCATGCGACGAATGGCGACGTCTTCCTTGACGTAGTCCTTGTACAGCTTGTCGGCGTACCAACGCGACTTGAAGTCGGTGGTGATGCCGAGCCGGAACCCGTGCGGGTTAACCTTCTGGCCCATTACCGGGTTCCTTCCTTGCTGCTGACGACCACGGTGATGTGGCTGGTCCGCTTGCGGATCCGGTAGGCACGGCCCTGGGCACGCGGCCGGAACCGCTTCAGGGTCGGGCCCTCGTCGACGTATGCCTCGGAGATGACGAGGCTGTCGGCGTCGGTGTGGTCGTAGTTGTGCGCGGCGTTGGCAATGGCGCTGTCCAGCACCTTGCCAACCGGCACGCTCGCGGCCTGCGGGGCGAAACGCAGGACCGCCTGAGCCTCCGTGGCATCCATGCCACGGATAAGGTCCACCACGCGGCGGGCCTTCATGGGCGTGACGCGGATGTACCGCGCCTGGGCCCTGGCTTCCATGGTTGTCCCTTCGGTGTCAGTCATAGTCTTCGCACTCCGCCGATCAACGACGCCGCGACTTGCGGTCGTCCTTCTCGTGGCCGCGGAAGGTGCGGGTCGGCGCAAACTCGCCGAGCTTGTGGCCGACCATCGACTCGGTGACGAACACCGGGACGTGCTTGCGGCCGTCGTGCACCGCGATCGTGTGGCCGAGCATGGCCGGGACGATCATGGAGCGGCGGGACCAGGTCTTGATGACGTTCTTGGTGCCGGCTTCGTTCTGGACATCCACCTTCTTGGTGAGGTGTCCGTCGACGAAGGGCCCCTTCTTGAGACTGCGCGGCATCTAAACCCGCTCCTAGCGCTTCTTGTTCGTCTTGCGGCGGCGGACGATGTACTTGTTGCTGGCCTTCTTCGGCGAGCGAGTACGACCCTCCTTCTGACCCCAGGGCGAGACCGGGTGGCGACCACCGGAAGTCTTGCCTTCACCACCACCGTGGGGGTGGTCGACGGGGTTCATCACGACACCGCGCACGGTCGGGCGAACGCCCTTCCAGCGCATACGGCCGGCCTTGCCCCAGTTGATGTTCGACTGCTCGGCGTTGCCGACCTCGCCGACAGTGGCGCGGCAGCGGACGTCGACCAGGCGGATCTCACCGGACGGCATACGAAGGTGGGCCATCGAGCCCTCCCTCGCCAGCAGCTGCACGGAGGCACCGGCCGAGCGGGCGAACTTCGCACCGCCGCCCGGACGCAGCTCGATCGCGTGGATCGTCGTACCCACGGGGATGTGGCGCAGCGGCAGGTTGTTGCCGGGCTTGATGTCGGCACCGGGGCCGTTCTCAATCCGGTCACCCTGCGACAGGCCACGGGGCGCGATGATGTAGCGCTTCTCGCCGTCTGCGTAGTGCAGCAGCGCGATGCGCGCGGTGCGGTTGGGGTCGTACTCGATGTGCGCGACCTTGGCCGGCACGCCGTCCTTGTCGTGACGACGGAAGTCGATCACTCGGTAGGCGCGCTTGTGGCCACCGCCCTGGTGGCGAACGGTCACACGACCGGCGTTGTTACGGCCGCCCTTGCTGTGCAGCGGGCGGACCAGCGACTTCTCCGGCGTGGACCGCGTGATCTCGACAAAGTCGGCGACGCTGGAGCCACGACGGCCCGGGGTCGTCGGCTTGTACTTGCGGATACCCATTTCTCAGTCCTCGTCCGATTCCGGACGACTCGACCTCCGTCAGGAGGTCGGGCCGCCGAAGATGTCGATACGGTCGCCCTCGGCGAGGGTCACGATGGCGCGCTTGGTGTCAGCGCGCTTGCCGAAACCGGTACGGGTGCGCTTGCGCTTGCCCTGCCGGTTGATCGTGTTGACCCCGGTGACCTTGACCGAGAAGACCGCCTCGACGGCCTGCTTGATCTGGGTCTTGTTGCTGCCGGGCGCGACGATGAACGTGTACTTGTTCTCGTCCAGCAGCGCGTAGCTCTTCTCCGAGACAACCGGCTTGACGAGAATGTCGCGCGGGTCCGAGAAGGTCTTGCTGGTGACGACGGCCTCACTCATCAGGCGTCGCTCCCTTCGGTCTCAACGGCCTTGGGGCCAGACACGAAGGACTCGAAAGCGGCCTTGGTGAAGACCACGTCGTCCGAGACGAGCACGTCGTACGTGTTCAGCTGGCCCGGCTCCAGGATGTGAACCTGGGGCAGGTTGCGGGCGGAGAGCAGCGAAGTCTCGTCCGAGCGCTCGATGACCAGGAGCACGTTCTTGCGCTCGCTGACCTTGCCGAGCAGGCTCTTCGCGGCCTTCGTCGAGATCTCGCCATCGGCCACGCCGGACACGACGTGGATGCGGCTGTTGCGGGCCCGGTCGGTGAGGGCACCGCGCAGGGCGGCAACCTTCATCTTCTTGGGCGTCCGCTGCGAGTAGTCACGCGGCACGGGGCCGTGGACGACGCCACCGCCGGCGAACTGCGGCGCACGGGTCGAACCCTGGCGCGCGCGGCCGGTGCCCTTCTGGCGGTACGGCTTCTTGCCACCGCCGCGGACCTCGCCGCGAGTCTTGGTCTTGTGCGTGCCCTGACGGGCCGCGGCCAGCTGTGCGACAACGACCTGGTGGATCAGCGGAACGCTGACCTTGGCGTCGAAGATCTCCGAGGGGAGCTCGACGGTCCCGGCCTTGTCGCCTGCCGGCGAAAGGATGTCAATGGTGCTCATCGGTTACCTCAGGCCCCCTTGGCCGCGGTACGGACCAGGACGAGGCCGCCGTTCGGACCAGGAACTGCGCCCTTGATGAGCAGCAGACCCTTCTCCGCGTCAACGGCATGGACGGTCAGGTTCTGGGTGGTGACCCGCTCGTTGCCCATACGACCGGCCATCCGCATGCCCTTGAACACGCGGCCCGGGGTGGCGCAGCCACCGATGGAGCCCGGCTTGCGGTGCACACGGTGGGCACCGTGGGAAGCCTTGCCGCCGTGGAAGCCGTGACGCTTCATGACGCCGGCGAAGCCCTTGCCCTTGCTCTTGCCGGTCACGTCCACCTTGATGCCGGACTCGAAGGTCTCGGCAGTCAGCTCCTGGCCGAGGGTGTACTCGCCGGCATCGGCGGTACGGACCTCGACGAGGTGGCGGCGGGGGGTGACGTCGGCCTTCGCGAAGTGGCCCTTGAGGGGCTTGTTCACCTTGCGCGGGTCGATCTCGCCGAAGGCGATCTGGACGGAGTCGTAGCCGTCCTGGTCATTGGTGCGCACCTGGGTAACGACACAGGGGCCGGCCTTCACCACGGTCACCGGAACGACACGGTTGTTGTCGTCCCAGACCTGGGTCATGCCGAGCTTCTCGCCCAGGATGCCCTTGATCTGCTTAGCCATCTCTTCCGCGCCTCTCAGAGCTTGATCTCGATGTCAACGCCGGCCGGAAGGTCCAGGCGCATCAGCGAGTCAACGGTCTTGGGCGTCGGGTCGAGGATGTCGATCAGGCGCTTGTGCGTGCGCATCTCGAAGTGCTCGCGCGAGTCCTTGTACTTGTGCGGCGACTTGATGACGCAGTACACGTTCTTCTCAGTGGGCAGCGGCACCGGGCCCGCGACCGACGCACCAGTTCGCGTCACCGTCTCGACGATCTTCTTCGCCGAGCTGTCGATGACCTCGTGGTCGTAGGCCTTGAGCCGGATGCGGATCTTCTGTCCCGCCATGGCTACTTCGTAGTCCTGTCTCTCGTAACGCTCTGGGACTCGGTGCGTTCGCGTCCCGCCTCCGACCCACGCGGTCGGGCGTGTCGCGCTCCTTCCCGGAAATTTCCGTAACGGAAACCCCTGAGAAGGAGAAGTGGGGGCAGAACACCCACCGAGTGCCTGGCTGAGGCACCCCGCTGACACTTCCCGGAAGATTCCCGTACTTCCGCCCCTGAGAAGGGACGACGAATACCTGGGACTCGCTTCCGGTCCTCCCGGCGGGAGGCGCGCAGCATCGGCACTCAACCGAGCAACCTGGACAGTGTGCCATACCAGCACCATGGCTGGCCAACTGAAGCCGGGGAGGGTACCCCACGACACCGGCGCCCAACCCTGCGGCTCGCGCGAAAGGGCGGTTTGCCCACTCTTTTCGGCCGCCACGGACAGCCCCCGCCGTACCTGCGCCCCCGCGGCCACAGGACGCCCCTGCCCCCGCGGACGCCCGCCCCGGGGCAGCGGAAAGCGCCCGCACGACCGAGGTCGTACGGGCGCTTCCGTGAGCCGAGGCTCGAATGCTCCGGGGAGCTACCGGGTTACCCCGATCAACGGAATTACTTGTTGATCTTGGTGACCTGGCCGGCGCCGACGGTCCGGCCACCCTCACGGATGGCGAACTTCAGGCCCTCCTCCATGGCGACCGGCTGGATCAGCTCGACCGACATCTCGGTGTTGTCGCCCGGCATGACCATCTCGGTGCCCTCGGGGAGGGTCACGACGCCGGTCACGTCAGTCGTACGGAAGTAGAACTGCGGGCGGTAGTTGTTGAAGAAGGGGGTGTGACGGCCACCCTCGTCCTTCGACAGGATGTACGCCTGGGCCTCGAAGGAGGTGTGCGGCGTGACCGAACCCGGCTTGATGATGACCTGGCCGCGCTCGACGTCCTCGCGCTTGATGCCGCGAAGCAGCAGACCGACGTTCTCACCGGCCTGACCCTCGTCCAGCAGCTTCCGGAACATCTCGATGCCGGTCACCGTGGTGGTGGTCTTGTCCTGCTTGATGCCGATGATGTCGACGGTCTCGTTGACCTTGAGGACACCACGCTCGATACGACCGGTGACAACGGTGCCACGGCCGGTGATCGTGAAGACGTCCTCGATCGGCATCAGGAACGGCTTGTCGACGTCACGGTCGGGAGCCGGGATCGCCTCGTCGACGGCCTTCATCAGGTCGACAACGGACTTGCCCCACTCGGCGTCGCCCTCGAGCGCCTTGAGCGCCGAGACCTTGACGACCGGAACGTCGTCGCCCGGGAACTCGTACTCGGAGAGGAGCTCACGGACCTCGAGCTCGACGAGCTCCAGGATCTCCTCGTCGTCCACCATGTCGGCCTTGTTCAGGGCGACAACGATGTAGGGAACGCCGACCTGGCGGGCCAGGAGCACGTGCTCCTTGGTCTGCGGCATCGGGCCGTCGGTGGCGGCAACCACGAGGATGGCGCCGTCCATCTGCGCCGCACCCGTGATCATGTTCTTGATGTAGTCCGCGTGACCGGGGCAGTCGACGTGGGCGTAGTGACGGTTCTCCGTCTGGTACTCGACGTGCGCGATCGAAATCGTGATACCGCGCTGGCGCTCCTCGGGAGCCTTGTCGATCTGGTCAAAGGCCGAGGCCTCGTTCAGGTCCGGGTACTCGTCGTGCAGCACCTTGGTAATGGCGGCCGTGAGGGTCGTCTTACCGTGGTCGATGTGACCGATGGTGCCGATGTTGACGTGCGGCTTAGTCCGCTCGAACTTCGCCTTCGCCACTGGTTCCTCCTGAAGTGGTTCTGTACGCCTTACTCATCGGCGCCAGGTGATCTTTGCTGGGATGCCGGCTGCCGGGACATTCCTCACGGATTGCGGGGATTGCCCCGGCAGACGGTGTCAAGCCTAAAGCGTGTTCCGACTATCGGGAGACGGAGCTACTCGCCCTTGGCCTTCGCGATGATCTCCTCGGCGACGTTCCGGGGAACCTCGGCGTAGGAGTCGAACTGCATCGAGTAGCTTGCGCGACCCGACGTCTTGCTGCGGAGGTCTCCGACGTAGCCGAACATCTCCGACAGCGGGACCAGGCCCGTGACGAGCTTGGCGCCGCTGCGGTCCTCCATGGACTGGATCTGACCGCGGCGCGAGTTGATGTCGCCGATGACGTCACCCATGTAGTCCTCGGGCGTCGTCACCTCGACCTTCATCATCGGCTCGAGCAGGGCCGGGCTGGCCTTGCGGGCGGCCTCCTTGAAGGCCATCGAACCGGCGATCTTGAAGGCCATCTCGGACGAGTCGACCTCGTGGAAGGCACCGTCGAGCAGGGTGACCCGGACACCGGTCAGCGGGTAGCCGGCGAGAACACCGAACTCCATGGCCTCCTGGCAGCCCGCGTCCACGGACGGGATGTACTCCCGCGGGATACGGCCACCGGTGACCTTGTTCTCGAACTCGTACCCGTCGCCCTCGAGCGGCGCGATCGCGATCTGGACCTTCGCGAACTGACCGGAACCACCGGTCTGCTTCTTGTGCGTGTAGTCCAGGCGCTCGACCGGCTTGCGCAGCGTCTCACGGTAGGCCACCTGCGGCTTACCGACGTTGGCCTCGACCCGGAACTCACGCTTCATACGGTCGACCAGCACGTCGAGGTGCAGCTCGCCCATACCCGCGATGATGGTCTGGCCGGTCTCCTCGTCGGTGTGGACCTGGAACGACGGGTCCTCTTCCGCGAGGCGCTGGATGGCGACACCCAGCTTCTCCTGGTCGCCCTTGGACTTGGGCTCAATGGCGACCTGGATGACCGGAGCGGGGAACTCCATCGACTCCAGGATCACCGGGCTGCCCGCGTCGCAGAGGGTCTCACCGGTGGTGGTCTGCTTCAGACCCATGACGGCGACGATGTCACCGGCACCCACCGACTCGATCTCCTCACGCTTGTTCGCGTGCATCCGGTAGATCTTGCCGATGCGCTCCTTCTTGCCCTTCACCGAGTTCTGCACCTGCGAGCCGGCCTCAAGGCGGCCCGAGTACACCCGGATGAACGTGAGCTTGCCCAGGTGCGGGTCGCTCGCGATCTTGAAGGCGAGGGCGGCCAGCGGCTCGTCCTCGGAGGGCTTACGGGTGACGACCTGCTCGGCGTCGTTGACCGCGTGGCCCTCGATGGCCTCGACGTCCAGCGGCGACGGGAGGTAGCGCACGACCGCGTCGAGCAGGGGCTGCACGCCCTTGTTCTTGAACGCGGTGCCGCAGAACACCGGGGTGACGGTGGTGTTCTCCGCCTTGCCCGAAGCGATCGTGATCCGACGAATCGCGGCGTAGAGCTGCTCCACGGTGGGCTCCTGGCCCTCCAGGTACAGCTCCATCATGTCTTCGTCGTTCTCCGCGACGGCTTCGAGGAGCTTGCCGCGCCATTCCTCGGCTGCCTCGGTGTGGGTGGCCGGGATGTCGACGACGTCGTACATCTCGCCCTTGGCCGCCTCGGCGGACCACACGAAAGCCTTCATGGTGACGAGGTCGACGACGCCCTGGAAGTCCGCCTCGGTACCGATCGGCAGCTGCATCACGATCGGCACCGCGCCCAGGCGGTCCACGATCATGTCGACGCAGCGGTGGAACTCGGCGCCGGTACGGTCGAGCTTGTTGACGAAGCAGATGCGCGGCACGCCGTAGCGGTCCGCCTGACGCCAAACGGTCTCGGACTGGGGCTCAACACCGGCAACGCCGTCGAACACCGTCACTGCACCGTCGAGGACGCGCAGCGAACGCTCCACCTCGACGGTGAAGTCGACGTGGCCCGGCGTGTCGATGATGTTGATGGTGTGGTCGACGTCGTTCAGCGGCCAGTGGCAGGTCGTCGCGGCAGACGTGATCGTGATGCCGCGCTCCTGCTCCTGCTCCATCCAGTCCATCGTGGCAGCGCCGTCGTGGACTTCACCGATCTTGTAAGAGACACCGGTGTAGAACAGGATCCGCTCGGTGGTGGTCGTCTTGCCCGCGTCGATGTGGGCCATGATCCCGATGTTGCGGACCTTGGCCAGGTCAAGCGAAGTGGTGGCCATATCGGCTCAATCTTCTCTCGGTCTCGATGTGGGTTGCGACTACCAGCGGTAGTGCGCGAAGGCCTTGTTGGACTCGGCCATCTTGTGCGTGTCCTCACGCTTCTTGACCGAAGCACCGAGGCCGTTGGAGGCGTCGAGCAGTTCGTTCATGAGGCGCTCGGTCATGGTCTTCTCGCGACGGGCGCGGGAGTAGCCCACGAGCCAGCGGAGCGAGAGGGTGGCGGCACGGCCGGGCTTGACCTCGACCGGGACCTGGTAGGTCGCGCCACCGACACGGCGGGACTTGACCTCAAGGGTCGGCTTGATGTTCTCGAGCGCGCGCTTGAGCGTGATGACCGGGTCGTTACCGGTCTTCTCGCGCAGACCCTCCATGGCGCCGTAAACGATGCGCTCGGCGGTGGAGCGCTTTCCGTTCAGCAGAACCTTGTTGATGAGGGAGGTCACCAGAGGAGAGCCGTAGACCGGGTCGATGATGACCGGGCGCTTCGGGGCGGGGCCCTTACGAGGCATTCTTACTTCTCCTTCTTGGCGCCGTAGCGGCTGCGAGCCTGCTTGCGGTTCTTGACGCCCTGCGTGTCGAGGGAGCCGCGGATGATCTTGTACCGAACACCCGGCAGGTCCTTCACACGGCCGCCACGCACGAGCACAATCGAGTGCTCCTGCAGGTTGTGGCCCTCACCCGGAATGTAAGCGGTGACCTCGATCCCGCTGGTCAGACGCACACGCGCGACCTTACGCAGGGCCGAGTTCGGCTTCTTCGGGGTGGTCGTGAAAACACGCGTGCAGACGCCGCGGCGCTGGGGCGAACCCTCCAGTGCGGGCGTCTTGTTCTTCTCGACCTTGTCCTGCCGGCCCTTCCGGACCAGCTGCTGGATCGTAGGCACTACTTCTCCGGTTTCTGTGTGCCAATCACGGTAAAGCTAACCTGAAACGCACGCCGACCCACGAGGTCGGGTGTGTCGAAACTGCATGCTCCCGCTGCGAGGCGGAAAAGGCGCAGATTGCGGCGTGGCCGAAAACGGCTCGCCATGCGGCTGAAGACACGCATGGCAGCCAGGGCACACCCCAGGCACAAGGTCTGAGCGTACCTACCTCACCGACTCCGGTCAAAACAAATGCCTCGGGGCCGACACGCCGGGCACAACCGGTCAGAAGCCGGTCACCGTGAGCCTCGCGGCGCCGAAGCCGTACGCCGGCCGGTCCCGCGGCCGACGGTCACCTGCCGGAAGCCACCGCGACGAAGAACACCAGGAAGAACAGCGCCCAGCCGCCGATCCCCAGCCAGCCGAGCACCAGACCCGTCAGCGCCTGCCCGTCCCCGCGCTCACCGCTCCTGCGGATCTCGGCGCGCGCCTTGTGCCCCAGGATGACGGCCGGGATCGCGGTCAGCCCCCAGGTCACCGGCGTCATGATCCCGCACACCAGCGCGCCGGTTGCGGAGCTGTTCGTGTGGACCGGCATCGGCATCTGCATCGGCATGAACGCCGCCGGCACCGGCCGCGGCGTGAACTGCGCCTGCGGCACCGGCCCCTGCGGAAGATCCGCGACCAGCATCTGCAACTCGGCATGCGTCTGCGCCTGATACGCCCGCGTGATGCGCTGCTCGTACTCCCCCTGCGCGAGCCTGCCCTCGGCGAATCCCGCCTTCAGCACGTCGACCGCACGCTCACGGTCCGCATGCGAGGCACGCATCGCCGGCACCTGATTGAGCGGCTGAGCGGGCTGCCCACCCTGCCAAGGCTGGAATGCCATGCGCGCTCCTCCCCCGCTCGACAGTTCTCCCCATCTTCTCATCACAGACGCAGCAATGGGAGGACAAGTTCCCCGGGGCCGCGACGCGACGTTTGCACAACGCCGCAGGGCGGTCACCCGATCGGGTGACCGCCCTGCGGTTGAGCACGTATCCGGCGCGCGGCCGGATGGCCGTCCTACTGGTTGTAAGGACCGTAGTCGTAGTCCTCCAGCGGGACCGCCTGGCCGGAGCCGGTGCCGAAGGGCGAGTAGTCGATGTCGTCGTAACCGACGGCCGAGTACATCGCGGCCTTGGCCTCTTCGGTGGGCTCGACCCGGATGTTGCGGTAGCGGGACAGACCCGTACCGGCCGGGATGAGCTTACCGATGATGACGTTCTCCTTGAGGCCGATCAGGGAGTCCGACTTGGCGTTGATCGCCGCGTCGGTCAGGACCCTGGTCGTCTCCTGGAAGGACGCCGCCGACAGCCAGGACTCGGTGGCCAGCGAAGCCTTGGTGATACCCATCAGCTGCGGACGGCCGGAGGCCGGGTGGCCGCCTTCCGCCACGACGCGACGGTTCTCGCCCTCGAACTTCGTGCGCTCCACCAGCTCGCCCGGCAGCAGCTCCGCGTCGCCGGACTCGATGATCGTCACGCGGCGCAGCATCTGCCGGATGATGATCTCGATGTGCTTGTCGTGGATCGCCACGCCCTGGCTGTTGTAGACCTTCTGGACCTCGCCGACGAGGTGGACCTGGACGGCACGCTGGCCGAGGATCCGCAGCACGTCGTGCGGGTTGATGGCACCCAGCGTGAGCGGCTGGCCGACCTGGACGTGGTCGCCCTCGCCCACCAGCAGACGGGCACGCTTCGAGACGCCGTAGGCGGTCTCGTCGCTGCCGTCGTCGGGGGTGACGACAACCTTCTTGGTCTTCTCGGTCTCCTCGATGCGGACGCGGCCGGCCGCCTCCGAGATCGGCGCGACACCCTTGGGCGTACGGGCCTCGAAGAGCTCGACGACTCGCGGCAGACCCAGGGTGATGTCGTCGCCCGCCACACCACCGGTGTGGAAGGTACGCATGGTCAGCTGGGTGCCGGGCTCACCGATGGACTGGGCGGCGATGATGCCGACCGCCTCACCGATGTCGACCAGCTTGCCGGTGGCCAGCGAACGGCCGTAGCAGAAGGCACAGGTGCCGACCGCGGACTCACAGGTCAGGACCGAGCGGGTCTTGACCTCCTCGACGCCGTGCGCGACCAGCTGGTCGATGAGCACGTCACCGAGGTCGACGTTCGCGGAGGCGATGACCTTGCCGTCGACGACGACGTCCTCGGCCAGCATGCGGGCGTAGACGCTCGACTCCACGTCGTCCGTCTTGCGCAGGCTGCCGTCGGCGCCGCGGGTCGCGATCTTCAGCTTGAGGCCGCGCTCGGTGCCGCAGTCCTCCTCGCGGATGATCACGTCCTGCGAGACGTCCACCAGACGACGGGTCAGGTAACCCGAGTCGGCGGTACGCAGGGCGGTGTCCGCGAGACCCTTACGGGCACCGTGGGTGGAGATGAAGTACTCCAGCACGGAGAGACCCTCACGGAACGACGCCTTAATGGGTCGCGGAATGGTCTCGTTCTTCGCATTCGACACCAGACCACGCATACCGGCGATCTGACGCATCTGCATCATGTTTCCTCGGGCACCCGAGTCAACCATCATGAAGATGGGGTTCGTCTTGGGGAAGTTCTCATTCATCGCCTCGGCAACCTCGTTGGTCGCCTTGGTCCAGATGTTGATGAGCTCCTGCGTACGCTCGTCCTTGGTGATCAGACCGCGCTCGTACTGCTTCTGGACCTTCTCGTCCTGGGCCTCGTAGCCCGCGACGATGCCCTTCTTGGCCTCCGGGACGACGATGTCCGAGACGGCGACGGTGACGCCGGAACGGGTCGCCCAGTGGAAGCCGGCCGCCTTCAGGTTGTCGAGCGTCGCCGCCACGATGACCTTGGGGTAGCGCTCGGCCAGGTCGTTGACGATCGCGGAGAGCTGCTTCTTGCCCACCGAGTAGTCGACGAACGGGTAGTCCTCGGGCAGCAGCTCGTTGAAGAGCGCACGGCCCAGGGTCGTCCGCAGGCGGAAGCTGTCACCCTGCTGCCACTCGGGCTCGCCCTCTTCCGGAACCGGCGGGGTCCAGCCACGGGGCGGGACGGTGCCGATCGGGAACCGGATGTCGACCTTCGCCTGGAGCGACAGCTCCTTGGCGTCGAACGCCATGATCGCCTCGGCGACCGAGCCGAACGCCCGGCCCTCGCCGATGACCTTGCGCTCTTCCTCGTCGGTGGTGAGGAAGAACAGGCCCAGCACCATGTCCTGGGTCGGCATGGTGACCGGACGGCCGTCGGCCGGCTTGAGGATGTTGTTCGAGGACAGCATCAGGATGCGGGCCTCGGCCTGCGCCTCCGCGGACAGCGGGAGGTGGACGGCCATCTGGTCACCGTCGAAGTCCGCGTTGAACGCGGTGCAGACGAGCGGGTGAATCTGAATGGCCTTGCCCTCGACCAGCTGCGGCTCGAAGGCCTGGATGCCGAGGCGGTGCAGGGTGGGCGCACGGTTCAGCAGCACCGGGTGCTCGGCGATGACCTCTTCGAGGACGTCGTACACGACGGTGCGGCCACGCTCGACCATGCGCTTGGCCGACTTGATGTTCTGCGCGTGGTTCAGGTCGACCAGGCGCTTCATCACGAACGGCTTGAAGAGCTCCAGCGCCATGGCCTTGGGCAGACCGCACTGGTGCAGCTTCAGCTGCGGGCCGACGACGATGACGGAACGCGCCGAGTAGTCGACTCGCTTACCGAGCAGGTTCTGACGGAAACGGCCCTGCTTGCCCTTGAGCATGTCGCTCAGGGACTTCAGCGGACGGTTACCGGGACCGGTGACCGGGCGACCGCGACGACCGTTGTCGAAGAGGGCGTCCACGGCCTCCTGGAGCATGCGCTTCTCGTTGTTCACGATGATCTCGGGCGCACCGAGGTCGAGAAGCCGCTTCAGGCGGTTGTTGCGGTTGATCACACGGCGGTACAGGTCGTTCAGGTCGGAGGTCGCGAAGCGGCCACCGTCCAGCTGCACCATCGGACGCAGGTCCGGCGGGATCACCGGGATGCAGTCCAGCACCATGCCCTTGGGGCTGTTGCGGGTCTGCAGGAAGGCGGAGACGACCTTGAGGCGCTTGAGCGCACGGGTCTTCTTCTGGCCCTTGCCGGTCCGGATGATCTCGCGGAGGCGCTCGGCCTCCTCGTCCAGGTCGAAGGTCTCCAGGCGCTTCTGCAGCGAGGCGGCGCCCATCGCACCGTCGAAGTACGTGCCGAAGCGGTCACGCAGCTCGCGGTAGAGCAGCTCGTCGCCCTCCAGGTCCTGGACCTTGAGGTTCTTGAAGCGGTTCCAGACCTCGTCGAGGCGGTCGATCTCGCGCTGCGCACGGTCGCGCAGCTGCTTCATCTCACGCTCGGCGCCCTCGCGCACCTTGCGGCGCACGTCGGCCTTGGCGCCCTCGGCCTCCAGCTCGGCCAGGTCGGTCTCGAGCTTCTTGGCGCGGGCCTCCAGGTCGGAGTCGCGGCGCTGCTCGATCTGCTGACGCTCGACGGAGACGTGCGCCTCCAGCGAGGGCAGGTCGCGCGTACGGCGCTCCTCGTCCACCCACGTGATCATGTAGGCGGCGAAGTAGATGACCTTTTCGAGGTCCTTGGGCGCGAGGTCCAGCAGGTAGCCGAGACGGCTCGGCACGCCCTTGAAGTACCAGATGTGGGTGACGGGAGCGGCCAGCTCGATGTGGCCCATCCGCTCACGGCGCACCTTGGCGCGAGTGACCTCGACGCCGCAGCGCTCGCAGATGATGCCCTTGAAGCGGACGCGCTTGTACTTACCGCAGTAGCACTCCCAGTCCCGGGTCGGACCGAAAATCTTCTCGCAGAAGAGTCCGTCCTTTTCGGGCTTGAGGGTGCGGTAGTTGATGGTCTCCGGCTTCTTGACCTCACCGTGGGACCACTGACGGATGTCGTCAGCGGTGGCGAGGCCGATCCGCAGCTCGTCGAAGAAGTTGACGTCGAGCACTGTCGTCAATCCCTCTTTCAGGGTCGAGTCTCAATCATGGTCTGACGGGGGGTCCGGGGACGGCCGGGGCTCTGAGTGGGAGCCCCGGCCAGACCCGTCAGACCTCTTCGACGCTGCTCGGCTCGCGCCGCGACAGGTCGATACCGAGCTCTTCCGCTGCACGGAAGACGTCCTCGTCGGTGTCGCGCATCTCGATGGACATGCCGTCCGAGGACAGCACCTCCACGTTGAGGCAGAGCGACTGCATTTCCTTGATGAGCACCTTGAAGGACTCGGGAATGCCGGGCTCGGGGATGTTCTCGCCCTTGACGATGGCCTCGTAGACCTTCACGCGGCCGGTGACGTCGTCGGACTTGATCGTGAGCAGCTCCTGGAGTGCGTACGCGGCGCCGTATGCCTCCAGCGCCCACACCTCCATCTCACCGAAGCGCTGGCCACCGAACTGGGCCTTACCACCCAGCGGCTGCTGGGTGATCATCGAGTACGGACCGGTCGAACGCGCGTGCAGCTTGTCGTCGACCAGGTGGTGCAGCTTGAGGATGTACATGTACCCGATCGAGATCGGGTCCGGGAACGGCTCACCGGAGCGGCCGTCGAACAGCCGCGCCTTGCCGGAACCCTTGACCATGCGCTCGCCGTCGCGGTTCGGGATCGTGGACTCGAAGAGACCGGAGATCTCGTCCTCGCGCGCACCGTCGAACACCGGGGTGGCGACGTTGGAGCCGGGAGCGACCTCGTCCGCCGCAATGGCGTGCAGGCGCTGCTTCCACTCCTCCTCGACACCCTCGACCTTCCAGCCCTGGCTGGCGAGCCAGCCGAGGTGGATCTCCAGGACCTGCCCCGGGTTCATTCGGGACGGGACACCCAGCGGGTTGAGGATGATGTCGACCGGGGTGCCGTCCTCCAGGAACGGCATGTCCTCGACCGGCAGGATCTTCGAGATGACGCCCTTGTTGCCGTGACGGCCGGCGAGCTTGTCACCGTCGGTGATCTTGCGCTTCTGCGCGACGTAGACGCGAACCAGCTGGTTCACACCCGGGGGCAGCTCGTCGCCCTCTTCGCGGTCGAAGACGCGGACGCCGATGACCTTGCCGATCTCACCGTGCGGCACCTTCAGCGAGGTGTCGCGCACCTCGCGCGCCTTCTCACCGAAGATCGCGCGGAGCAGGCGCTCCTCGGGGGTCAGCTCGGTCTCACCCTTGGGCGTGACCTTGCCGACGAGGATGTCGCCGGCGACGACCTCGGCACCGATACGGATGATGCCGCGCTCGTCGAGGTCGGACAGGACCTCTTCGGAGACGTTCGGGATGTCCCGGGTGATCTCCTCCGGGCCGAGCTTGGTGTCACGGGCGTCGACCTCGTGCTCCTCGATGTGGATCGAGGAGAGGACGTCGTCCTGCACGAGGCGCTGCGACAGGATGATCGCGTCCTCGTAGTTGTGACCCTCCCACGGCATGAACGCCACGAGCAGGTTCTTGCCGAGCGCCATCTCGCCTTCGTCCGTGGACGGACCGTCGGCGAGGACCTGGCCCTCGATGACCCGCGCGCCCTCGTCCACGACGACCTTCTGGTTGAAGGAGGTGCCCTGGTTGGAGCGGGTGAACTTGGCGACGCGGTACGTGGTGTACGTGCCGTCGTCGTTGGCGACGGTGATGTAGTCCGCGGAAACCTCCTGGACCACACCGTCCTTCTCCGCCTTGATGACGTCACCGGCGTCGACCGCGCAGCGGTACTCCATGCCGGTGCCGACCAGCGGGGACTCCGCCTTGATCAGCGGAACCGCCTGGCGCATCATGTTCGATCCCATGAGCGCGCGGTTGGCGTCGTCGTGCTCGAGGAACGGAATCATGGCGGTCGCGGCCGACACCATCTGGCGCGGCGAGACGTCCATGAAGTCGACGTCCTCGGCGGGGATCAGGTCGACCTCGCCGCCACGCTGACGGACCAGCACACGCTGCTCGGCGAAGCGCATGTCCTCGGTGAGCTTGGCGTTGGCCTGCGCGATCAGGAAGCGGTCCTCCTCATCGGCGGTGAGGTAGTCCACCTCCTCGGTGACCTGACCGTCGACGACCTTGCGGTAGGGCGTCTCGATGAAGCCGAAGACGTTGACCCGGCCGTAGGAGGCCAGCGAGCCGATCAGACCGATGTTGGGGCCTTCAGGGGTCTCGATCGGGCACATGCGGCCGTAGTGCGAGGGGTGCACGTCACGGACGTCCAGGCCGGCCCGCTCACGGGAGAGACCACCCGGGCCCAGCGCCGACAGACGGCGCTTGTGGGTCAGACCCGACAGCGGGTTGGTCTGGTCCATGAACTGGGACAGCTGGCTGGTGCCGAAGAACTCCTTGATGGAGGCGACGACCGGCCGGATGTTGATCAGCGTCTGCGGCGTGATCGCCTCGACGTCCTGGGTGGTCATGCGCTCACGCACGACGCGCTCCATACGCGCCAGGCCCGTACGGACCTGGTTCTGGATGAGCTCGCCGACGTTGCGCAGACGACGGTTGCCGAAGTGGTCGATGTCGTCGGTCTCGACCACGATCGAACGACCGGACTCGCCGATCGTCTCGGTCTCGCCGGCGTGCAGCTTGACCAGGTACTTGATCGTGGCGATGACGTCATCGGTGGTCAGCACACCGGCGTCCAGCGGCTCGTCGCCGCCCAGCTTCTTGTTGACCTTGTAGCGGCCGACCTTGGCGAGGTCGTAACGCTTGGGGTTGAAGTAGAGGTTCTCCAGCAGCGTCTGCGCGGCCTCACGGGTCGGCGGCTCGCCCGGACGCAGCTTGCGGTAGATGTCGAGCAGCGCGTCGTCCTGGCCCTGGGTGTGGTCCTTCTCCAGGGTGGCGCGCATGGACTCGTACTCGCCGAACTCCTCCAGGATCTGCTCGGTCGTCCAACCGAGAGCCTTGAGCAGGACGGTGACGGACTGCTTGCGCTTGCGGTCGATGCGCACACCGACCATGTCGCGCTTGTCGATCTCCAGCTCCAGCCAGGCACCCCGGGACGGGATGACCTTGGCCGAGAAGATGTCCTTGTCGGACGTCTTGTCGATGGAGCTGTCGAAGTAGACACCCGGCGAGCGCACCAGCTGCGAAACGACGACACGCTCGGTGCCGTTGATGCAGAAGGTGCCCTTGTTCGTCATGAGCGGGAAGTCGCCCATGAAGACCGTCTGGGACTTGATCTCGCCGGTCTCGTTGTTGGTGAACTCCGCGGTGACGAAGAGCGGAGCCGCGTACGTGAAGTCGCGCTCCTTGCACTCGTCGATGGAGTTCTTCGGGGGCTCGAAGCGGTGGTCGCGGAACGTCAGCGACATCGACCCGGAGAAGTCTTCGATCGGGGAGATCTCTTCAAAGATCTCTTCGAGACCGGACTTGGTGGGGACTTCCTGCCCACTCTCCAGCGCAGCCTCGACGCGACCCTTCCATGCGGCATTGCCGAGCAGCCAGTCGAAGCTTTCGGTCTGCAGCGCAAGGAGGTTGGGAACCCCGAGGGGCTCCTTGATCTTCGCAAAAGAGATGCGCAGCGGGGCGGTGCTGTCGCCGTTGTTCGTATTGGCAGTCGAGGCGTTGCGCGAGGCGGCCAAGAGGGGGTCCTTCCGAGGGCTCGGACTCACTACGCGCGTACCGGTCCCGAATTGAACAGACTGAGGGAAAGCCCAGGTCAGGGCGGTTCAGTCAGTGATGCTCAGGTTCGGGCATGCCCCTGGTGACGGGCAGGGAGCAGCTAACAGGCAGCGCAAAGGGTCAGTGTAGCCACTTGGCACACTGATGTCCAGAGCGAGTTTCCGGAGACCGGTCCAGCACCGTGATACCGATCTTCTCCCTCCGGGAGGTGGCGTCCTCCGAGCCGGAGGAACCCCTCGTTGTTCTTCTCTGCGTCCAATGCCCTGCGCCTGCCGAAAGCCCTTGCGCCAGTGGCGCACACCGATGCTTCCCTCTTCGCCCGCGATCCATGCCTCGGACCCTGGATCGCTTCTGCGTTGCGTCCCGAGAATTGCGCGCCGCGTCCGGTTCGTCAAGGCCCCCCGCCCCTGCGAGATCGTCACACGGGGCACGTCAGGGCAACGAAGATCACCATACTCGCACGCCGGGCCGGGGCAACGCAGCCGTGGCGAGCACGCCGAAGGGCGACCACCCGCTTGGGTGATCGCCCTTCGCTGTGTCCAGGGGCGCCGGAGGCGCTCAGGACGTGAGTCGGAGACTCAGTGAGGTCACTTGACCTCGACGGAGGCGCCGGCGCCCTTGAGGGCCTCGGCGGCCTTGTCCGCGGCGGCCTTGTCGACCTTCTCGAGGACGGGCTTCGGGGTGCCGTCGACGAGGTCCTTGGCCTCCTTCAGGCCCAGGGAGGTCAGCTCACGCACGACCTTGATGACCTGGATCTTCTTGTCGCCGGCGCCGGTGAGGACGACGTCGAACTCGTCCTGCTCCTCGGCCTCGGCGGCGGCGGGGGCACCGGGGACACCGGCGGCAACGGCGACCGGGGCGGCAGCCTCGACGTCGAACTTCTCCTCGAAGAGCTTCACGAACGCGGAGAGCTCGAGAAGGGTCATGTCCTCGAACTGCGCGAGCAGGTCTTCCTGGCTGAGCTTCGCCATGGTGGCGGTCCTTCCACTAATTCGGCTGGTGCCGGATGAACATGTCTGGCGGGCGTACGGGCCCGCTGGACTGCTGAGAGCCACGCCCCGCGAGGGGCATGAAGGTGCTTACTCGGCAGCCTCGGCGGGAGCCGGCGTACCGGCACCGCCCTGCTCCACCTTGCTGCGAAGCGCGTCCGTGGTGCGGACGAACTTCGTGAGGGGGGCCTGGAAGGTCGCCGCGGCCTTGGCCATGGACGCCTTCATGCCACCCGCCAGCTTGGCGAGCAGAACCTCGCGGGACTCGAGGTCCGCAAGCTTCTTGATCTCGTCGGCGGACAGCGCCTTGCCATCAAGGACACCGCCCTGGATGACGAGAGCGGGGTTCTCCTTGGCGAAGTCACGAAGACCCTTCGCCGCCGTGACCGGGTCACCGGTCACGAAGGCAACTGCGGTCGAGCCCTTGAGGTGCTCGTCCAGCGCGATTCCGGCCTCATTCGCCGCAATCTTGGTCAGCGTGTTCTTCACCACACGGTACTGAGCGTTGTCACCGAGCGAACGGCGCAGCTCCTTGAGCTGCGCAACGGACAGTCCGGTGTACGCGGTCACCACAGCTGCGTTGGAGTTACGGAACTTGTCCGTGATCTCCTCAACTGCTGCGACCTTGTCGGGCCTCGCCATGAGCCTCGGCCTCCTTCCGGGTGATGAGGACCGCGCAGAAGGGGCTGGGCAAAACAAACGCCCCGGCGCAGGCGCACGGGGCGTGACTCGACCGGACGGAAAACGTCCGGGAGTTCATCCACTCACACCTGCGCAGGCCGTCCGCAGCTAGCGGATCCTTCGGCCACTGCGTATCCGGGAAGGACACACAGAGACAACCAGCGGTCTTTGGCTTCTTCGGTACGGTACGTGAAGGGCCTGTGCCCAGGCAAATCGGCCGAGTGGGGGCGCCGGAGCGCCCCCACGATGCGTCCCTACTGGGAGACCTTTTCGAAGTCGACGGTGTCGCCGGCCGGCGGCTCCTCGGCCGTGACCTTCGTGCCGTAGTCCGAGTAGAAGACCGTCGAGTCGAAGGACGCGGCCGAACTGTCCATCCGCTCGCGCTTCTTGACCAGCAGGTTGTCCGAGCTGATCCACAGGTCGATGGTCTCGGCCTTGCTGCCGGCCTGCTCCATCTGCGCTTCCAGCGCCTTGAGGTCGGCCTCGCTGAGGTTCTTCGACTGCATGCGGGTCAGCTCTTGGACCGACAGCGTGCCGGTGAAGTGGGTCGCCTGGACGCCGCGGACGTCTTCCTTGCCGACTTCCTTGACCTTGCCCGAGGCGATCATCAGCTCCATCGCCCGGGTCGGGTTGTTGTTCTGCATCTGGTCCTTGAGCAGCGCGCCGGTCGGACCCATCTTCTTCGCCAGGGCGTCGTAGTCGTACTTCACCCAGTTCTTGCCCGCCACCGGCATGCCCGCGGCGCCCATGTTCATGAACATGGCGTCCGGCGTGTAGATCGCCTTCATGGGCTTGCCCGCCATCGGGCTCTGGCCGGACTGCGTGATGTCGACGTTCATCCGCATGCCCTGGGACCAGTCCAGGGCACCCTTCATGGTCTGGTTCGACGGGCCGTTCTTGACCGTCCCCTCGACCTTGGCGGACTTCTTGCCGTCGGTCTGCCGGGCCGCCGTCTTCAGAGACGCCAGTGCCACGTCCAGCGGAGACTTCTTCTCCCCTGCCGCGTCACTGCTCGTGCCGCCGCTGCCGTTGCCGCCGTTGCAGGCGGTCAGACCGGCCATCATGACGGCCCCCGCCACGACGGCGGTGATACGTGTGCTGCGCACTGAGGCTCCCCCTTTTTAGATCATTTTTACGACCTCGGGAGGACTGTAATGCAGGGCACCGACAGCGGAAGCAGCAGGCCCCGCCCTCCGGAGCGGAGAGCGGGGCCTGCGTCACGTAGCGCGCGCCACGAAGCGTCGATCAAGCGATCAGACGGCTTCTTCCTCGGTAAGGAGGTTGCGGGTGCGGTTGGCGTCCAGCGGGATGCCGGGGCCCATCGTGGTGGTGATGGTCGCCTTCTTGATGTAGCGGCCCTTCGCAGCGGAGGGCTTGAGGCGGTTGATCTCCTCGAGCGCCGCGGCGTAGTTCTCCACCAGCTTGGTCTCGTCGAAGGAGACCTTGCCGATGATGAAGTGGAGGTTCGCGTGCTTGTCCACGCGGAACTCGATCTTGCCGCCCTTGATGTCGGTGACAGCCTTGGCGACGTCCGGGGTGACCGTGCCGGTCTTCGGGTTCGGCATCAGACCACGGGGACCGAGCACGCGGCCGAGGCGGCCGACCTTGCCCATGAGGTCCGGGGTGGCGACGACGGCGTCGAAGTCCAGACGGCCCTTGGAGACCTCGTCGATCAGTTCGTCCGAGCCGACGATGTCGGCGCCGGCGGCTTCCGCGGCGGCTGCACGGTCGCCGGTCGCGAAGACCAGGACCCGGGCGGTCTTACCGGTGCCGTGCGGGAGGTTCACGGTGCCACGGACCATCTGGTCGGCCTTGCGCGGGTCGACGCCCAGACGCATGGCAACCTCGACGGTCGCGTCGAACTTCACGGAGGTGGTGTCCTTGGCGAGACGGACGGCCTCGAGCGGGGCGTAGACGCGCTCCCGGTCGATCTTCGCGTCCGCGTTGCGAAGAGTCTTGCTGCGCTTCACTGCTGCTCCTGTGTGCTGGAGATGGAGTCGTGGTGCGGGCCAGCGCCTGGCCCTGCCACGGACGGTGGCCTTCTGCGGCTACCGCCGGGGGCTACGAGGTGACTTCAGCCCTCGACCGTGACGCCCATGGACCGGGCGGTGCCGGCGATGATCTTCGCGGCGGCGTCCAGGTCGTTGGCGTTCAGGTCGGGCATCTTGGTCGTGGCGATCTCGCGCACCTGGGCGTCGGTGATCTTGGCGACCTTCTTGGTGTGCGGCTCGCCTGAGCCCTTGTCCACACCAGCGGCCTTGAGGATCAGCTTCGCGGCCGGCGGGGTCTTGGTCACGAAGGTGAAGGAGCGGTCTTCGTAGACCGTGATCTCCACCGGCACGACCATGCCACGCTGCGACTCGGTCGCGGCGTTGTAGGCCTTGCAGAACTCCATGATGTTGACGCCGTGCTGGCCCAGCGCGGGGCCGACCGGCGGAGCCGGGTTCGCGGCGCCGGCGCTGATCTGGAGCTTGATGAGCCCCGTGACCTTCTTCTTCTTGGGAGGCATGCTCTCTCCGGGTCCTAGTGAGAGGTGGTTCGCCCCGCAATCCGGTCATCCGGATGGAGGCATACCGCACCACGATAACGGGTATCGTCGTGCGGCTAAAAACCGAGCAGGTCAGACCGGCTGCGAGAGCCGGCCTGACCTGTTCGGAAGCGGTGGTCCGAAGAACGTCAGTTCTTCTGGATCTGGTCGAAGCTCAGCTCGACCGGGGTCTCGCGGCCGAAGATCTCGACGAGGCCCTTGACCTTCTTCGAGTCGGCGTTGATCTCGTTGATCGTGGCCTGCAGCGTCGCGAACGGACCGTCGGTGACGGTGACCGAGTCGCCCACCTCGAAGTCCAGCACCTGGACCTCGACCTTGCGGGACGGCGCCGGCTTGCCCTCGGCCGCGGCGGCCTCCTTGGCGGCCTTCTCCTCGGCCTCCGGGGCGAGCATCTTGACGATCTCGTCCAGCGTCAGCGGGTACGGGTCGTAGGCGTTGCCGACGAATCCGGTGACACCGGGAGTGTTGCGGACGACGCCCCAGGACTCGTTCGTCAGATCCATGCGCACGAGCACGTAGCCCGGGAGCTTGTTCTGGCGAACGTTCTTCCGCTCGCCGTTCTTGATCTGGACGATCTCCTCTTCGGGGACCTCGGCCTGGTAGATGAACTCCTCGACGTTCAGCGAGACCGCACGCTGTTCGAGGTTGGCCTTCACGCGCTTCTCGTAGCCCGCGTAGGTGTGGATGACGTACCACTCACCGGGCAGGAAACGCAGCTCGTCGCGGAGTGCGGTCACCGGGTCGACCGGCTCCTGCTCCTCCTCGTCCGCTGCGTCCTCGTCGGTCTCGGCGTCGTCCTCGACGTGCACCGCTGCGGACTCGGCGGGCTCGCCCGCCTCGGCGTCCTCGGCATCGAGCGCGTCGGCGCCGTCGGCGTTCTCGACGATCTCCACGGCGCCCTCGTCATCAGAGACGGCGGCAGCGTCGCCCTCGACCTCCGCCGGGACGGCCGCGTCCGCGTCGGCCTCTGCGGCCGCGACGGGCTCGGCGGCGTCGTTCAGGTTCGGGTCAGACACGTGGCTGCTTCTTCCTGGCTTCAAGGGGTTGAACATGCGAAAGGGCACCCCGCTGAGGTGCCCTCCGCGGGATCAGCCGAAGACGTACCCGACGACTCGGTTGATTCCCAAGTCAATCACGGTTACGAGACCGATGATGATGACAACGAAGACGATCACCACGGTGGTGTACGTCGACAGCTGGTTGCGCGTGGGCCAGACGACCTTGCGGAGTTCCGCCACGACCTGGCGGTAGAAAAGCGCGAGACGCGCAAAAGGCCCCTTCTTGCCGCGCTTACCGCCGCGACGGGGCTTCTTGGATTCCGCTGTGTCGTCCTCGGAACGACCGCGCTCAGGCATGTCGATGGAGCCCAGGGCGTCCGTCACTCGTCCTCACCTGAATCCGGGTCGTGGCCGTGCGGCGTCCGGCCCGGCCGCACGGCGGTGCATTTCAGTACGTACGCGTGCACGCACCTTGGTGAAGAAGTGCGTGTAGCAGGGCCGGAGGGACTTGAACCCCCAACCGCTGGTTTTGGAGACCAGTGCTCTACCAATTGAGCTACGACCCTTTGTGTGTCCCCAACCTACCGCATGCGACCGACTGCTCTAAGTGCGTGAGCCGCGGTGGCCTGTTGGGAGCCAACGGTCAGCGAGTGTACGTGTTCCGGAGCCGGGCGTCGAACAGAAACGTCCCGGGTGGTGCCCGCAAACCCCCGCACCGGGCCGTTCCGAGTTCTGCGACGATGCATGTATGAGCGCTGCTACTCCTTCCGAGTCGTCCTCCGCCAACCAGCCGGGGCAGCCCCCGGCGGACCGTCGCGTGTCCACCCGCGTCGGGTCCATCTCCGAGTCCGCCACCCTCGCCGTCGACGCCAAGGCCAAGGCACTCAAGGCCGCCGGGCGTCCGGTGATCGGCTTCGGCGCGGGCGAACCGGACTTCCCCACGCCCGACTACATCGTCGAGGCGGCCGTGGAAGCCTGTCGGAACCCCAAGTTCCACCGGTACACCCCGGCCGGCGGCCTCCCCGAGCTGAAGTCCGCGATCGTCGCGAAGACGCTGCGTGACTCGGGATACGAGATCGAGGCCGCCAACGTCCTGGTGACCAACGGCGGCAAGCAGGCCATCTACGAGTCGTTCGCGGCTCTCCTCGACCCGGGTGACGAGGTCATCGTCCCGGCGCCTTACTGGACCACCTACCCCGAGTCGATCCGGCTCGCGGGCGGCGTCCCGGTGGACGTCGTCGCGGACGAGACGACCGGTTACCGCGTGACCGTCGAGCAGTTGGAGGCGGCCCGTACGGAGCGCACCAAGGTGCTGCTGTTCGTCTCGCCGTCGAACCCGACGGGCGCGGTCTACACCCGCGAGCAGGTCGAGGCGGTCGGCCGCTGGGCCGCTGAGCACGGCCTGTGGGTGCTGACCGACGAGATCTACGAGCATCTCGTCTACGGCGACGCGGAGTTCTGCTCGCTGCCGGTCGTCGTCCCGGAGCTGCGCGACAAGTGCGTCATCGTCAACGGTGTGGCGAAGACGTACGCGATGACCGGCTGGCGGGTCGGCTGGGCGATCGGCCCGAAGGACGTCATCAAGGCCGCGGCGAACCTCCAGTCGCACGCCACGTCCAACGTCGCCAACGTCTCGCAGGCCGCGGCCATCGCCGCCGTCTCCGGTGACCTCGACGCCGTGGACGCGATGAAGGTCGCCTTCGACCGCCGCCGGCGCACGATCGTGCGGATGCTCAACGAGATCGACGGCGTGCTCTGCCCCGAGCCGGAGGGCGCGTTCTACGCGTACCCGTCCGTCAAGGAGCTGCTGGGCAAGGAGATCCGCGGCAGGCGTCCGCAGACCAGCGTGGAGCTGGCCGAGCTGATCCTGGAGGAGGCGGAGGTCGCCGTCGTCCCGGGTGAGGCGTTCGGCACCCCGGGCTACCTGCGTCTTTCGTACGCGCTTGGCGACGAGGACCTGGCCGAGGGCGTCTCGCGGATCCAGAAGCTGCTGGCCGAGGCCAAGTAAAGGGGCTGTGACTCACGTGAGTCACTGCCTTGCGGGCCACCGGGAGCCATCCCGGTGGCCCGCACGCGTTTTCCCGGGGCACTTCGTTCGGGGGCCGCCCTACCGGCGGGCCGGGTGCGTACGGCAAGATCGGTGAATGGAGAGCGTTCGTGACGTGCGTCAGTTGCCGAAGGCCCATCTGCACCTGCACTTCACCGGGTCGATGCGTGCCGCGACCCTGCTGGAGCTGGCCGACAAGTACGGCGTCCATCTGCCCGAAGCGCTGCGCGGCGGCGAACCGCCGCAGTTGCGGGCGACGGACGAGCGCGGCTGGTTCCGCTTCCAGCGGCTGTACGACATCGCGCGGTCGTGCCTGCGGACGCCCGACGACATCCACCGGCTGGTGCGCGAGGCCGCCCAGGAGGACGTCGCCGACGGTTCGGGGTGGCTGGAGATCCAGGTGGACCCGACGTCCTACGCGCCCCGGCTCGGCGGTCTGATCCCGGCGCTCGAGATCATCCTGGACGCGGTGCACAGCGCGTCCAGGGAGACCGGTCTCGGCATCCGGGTCCTGGTCGCGGCGAACCGCATGAAGCACCCGCTGGACGCCCGCACGCTGGCCCGGCTCGCGGTGCGCTATGCCGACCGGGGCGTCATCGGCTTCGGCCTGTCCAACGACGAACGCCGGGGTTTCGCGCGGGACTTCGACCGCGCCTTCGCCATCGCCAGGGACGGCGGGCTGCTGGCCGCGCCGCACGGCGGCGAGCTGTCGGGCCCTTCGAGCGTGCGGGACTGCCTGGACGACCTGCACGCCGGCCGGGTCGGGCACGGCGTACGCGCCGCGGAGGATCCGGCGCTGCTGCGGCGGCTGGCGGAGCGCGGGGTGACGTGCGAGGTGTGCCCGGCGTCGAATGTGGCGCTCGGGGTGTACGAGAAGCAGGAGGACGTGCCGCTGCGGACGCTCTTCGAGGCCGGGGTGCCAATGGCGCTGGGCGCGGACGACCCGCTGCTGTTCGGCTCCCGGCTGGCGGCGCAGTACGAGATCGCACGCCGCGCGCACGGCTTCACAGACGCCGAACTGGCCGAGCTGGCACGGCAGTCGGTGCGCGGCTCCCGGGCGCCGCAGGCGGACCAGGAGCGCCTGCTGGCGGGGATCGACGCCTGGCTGGCCGCCTGAGCGCCGCCGATGCCCCAGAGGGCCGCTGAGCGCGCTCAGCGGCCCGGGAGGCTTTCCGGCGGGCGCGCCTAGAGGCTGACGCCGACCGTGACCGGTTCGTTGACGAGGGTGACGCCGAAGGCCGCGTGCACGCCGTCGCGCACCTCCCTGGCCAGGGCGAGCAGGTCATCGGTGGTGGCCTCGCCGCGGTTGGTGAGGGCGAGGGTGTGCTTGGTGGAGATACGGGCCGGGCCGCTGCCGTAGCCCTTGGTGAAGCCCGCCTTGTCGATGAGCCAGGCGGCGGAGGTCTTCACCAGGCCGTCGCCCGCGGGGAAGGCGGGCGGCGCGGTGTCCGGGCCGAGGCGGTCGTGCACCCGCTGGACGAAGGCGGTGTGCTCGGTCTCGGTGAGGACCGGGTTGGTGAAGAAGGATCCGGCCGACCAGGTGTCGTGGTCGTCGGCGTCCAGGACCATGCCCTTGCCGGCGCGCAGGGCCAGCACCGTGGCGCGCGCGGTGGCCGCCGGCACCCGCTCGCCTGCCTCCACGCCGAGCACCCGGGCGGTCTCCGGGTACTTCAGGGGCGCGGAGAGACCGCCGGCGTCCTCCAGGGCGAACCTGACCCGCAGTACGACGAACCGGTCGGGGTCCTGCTTGAACCGGCTGTGGCGGTAGGCGAAGGCGCAGTCCGCGTTGGTGAGGGTGACCGTCTCGTCCGCCCGGCGGTCGTAGGCGACGACCTCGGTGATCGTCGCGGAGACCTCCTGGCCGTACGCGCCGACGTTCTGGATCGGGGTGGCGCCGGCCGAGCCGGGGATGCCGGCCAGGCACTCGACGCCGGCCAGCCCTGCCTCGACGGTGCGGGCAACCGCGTCCGACCAGTTCTCGCCCGCGGCGAGCTCCAGCTCCGTGCCGTTCAGGGTGAAGCCGCGGGTGGCGATGCGCAGCGCGGTGCCGTCGAAGCCCTTGTCGCCGATGACGAGGTTGCTGCCGCCGCCGATGACCAGCAGCGGGGTGCCCGCGGCGTCGGCGGCGCGGACGGCGGCGATCACTTCGTCGTCGGTGGTGGCCGTGACCAGGCGGGTCGCCGGGCCGCCGAGGCGGAAGGTGGTCAGCGGGGCGAGGGGGGCGTCGTGGAGTTCCTGCACGCGCCCCAGCGTACGGGGGCGGACCGACAACGCCGGGCCGGCCGCCCCCTCGGGTGCCGTCTCAGGCGAGGCGGACCACGGCGCGGGACATGCCCAGCACCTTCTTGCCCGCGCTCACCGCGGTGAGGTCGACGCGGACCGTACGGGCGTCGTCGTCGAGCTTGGCCGCGACCTTGCCGCTGACCTCGATCAGCGCGCCGGTCTCGTCGTTGGGGACGACGACCGGCTTGGTGAAGCGGACGCCGTACTCCGTGACGGCCGCCGGGTCGCCCGCCCAGTCGGTGACCACGCGGGCCGCCTCGGCCATCGTGAACATGCCGTGCGCGATGACGTCAGGAAGCCCGACCTCCTTGGCGAACTTCTCGTTCCAGTGGATCGGGTTGAAGTCGCCCGATGCGCCGGCGTAGCGGACGAGTGTGGCGCGGCTCACCGGGAAGGACTGCGCCGGGAGTTCGGTGCCGACCTCGACGTCGTCGTAGGAGATTTTCGCAGTCATGTCAGCCCTCCTCGGATGCGGCGCGGGCGACCAGCTTGGTGAGGGCGGTCACGACGTGCTCGCCCGCCTCGTCGTGCACCTCGCCGCGGATGTCGAGAATGTCGTTGCCCGCCATGGATTTGATCGCCTCGATGGTGGAGGTGACGGTCAGCCGGTCGCCGCTGCGGACCGGGCGGGTGTAGACGAACTTCTGGTCACCGTGCACCACGCGGCTGTAATCCAGGCCGAGTTGCGGGTCCTCGATCACCTGCCCCGCGTCCTTGAATGTGATCGCAAACACAAAAGTCGGCGGCGCGATCACATCGGGGTGCCCGAGAGCCTTGGCTGCTTCGGTATCGGTGTAAGCGGGATTGCTGTCACCGATCGCCTCGGCGAATTCGCGGATCTTTTCCCGGCCGACCTCGTACGGGTCGGTGGGCGGGTACGTACGACCCACGAATGACTGGTCGAGCGCCATGGCTCGCGACCTCCCTGTACTGCTGCGGTGATAACGCCGTGAGGCCGCCCCCAAGAAATGGGGACGGCCTCACGAACGAGCCTGTGTTATCGCGTCTCGCGGTGCGCGGTGTGCGAGTTGCAACGGGGGCAGTGCTTCTTCATCTCAAGACGGTCCGGGTCGTTACGCCGGTTCTTCTTGGTGATGTAGTTCCGCTCCTTGCACTCCACGCAGGCCAGCGTGATCTTCGGGCGGACGTCTGTGGCAGCCACGTGAGTGCTCCTTGACGGACGGATGGACGGATGAACGCATAAAAGAGTAGCCGATCGGAGGACCGACCCCACAATCGGCTACTGTCAGTAGCGGTGACCGGACTTGAACCGGTGACACAGCGATTATGAGCCGCTTGCTCTACCGACTGAGCTACACCGCTGTGATGCGAGGGGGCCCTCGTCCGAAGACGAGGTACCTCACACATCAGAGCCCCAATACGGAATCGAACCGTAGACCTTCTCCTTACCATGGAGACGCTCTGCCGACTGAGCTATTGGGGCGAGCGATGAAGACATTACACGGCCCGCAGCCAAACGTGAAATCCGTATCCGGAGGGCACCCCGGCGGCCTCACGCACCACACCGGTACGACTATTCCGTGCCTGCTCGAAGCGCCCAGGGCCGCGCCCTAGGCTCGGACCACGCTGCGTGATCATGCACGCCCGTGCCTTCGAGGAGCGCGATGTCCGACAGCAGTTCACCGCAGCCACCACCGCAGCCGGGGAAGCCGGACGGCGGCCCGTCCGCGCGGTCCGAAGGGGGCGCGCTGGTCCTGTGCGGCGCCCGGCTCGCCGACGGCCGCACGGTGGACGTACGGCTCGGCGGCGGGCGCATCGAGGCGGTCGGCACGGCCGGGGCGCTCGTGCGGCAGGGCGCGCGCGTCGACCTCAACGGCTATCTGCTGCTCCCCGCGCCCGCCGAGCCGCACGCGCACTGCGACACGGCCCTGACGGCGGACTGCGAAGGACCCGCTCCGGACTCCCCCGACGACATCCAGCGGCGCACCACCGAGGCGGCCCTGCTCCAGCTCGGGCACGGCGCGACCGCGTCCCGCACCCACGTACGCGTCGGCGGGGTGCGGGGGCTGCGCTCCCTGGAGGCGGTGCTCAAGGCCCGCAGGTCGCTGCGCGGGCTCGCGGACCTGGCGGCGGTCGCGGTGCCCAGGGTGCTGACCGGGGCCGCCGGGGCGGACGGCCTGGCGATGCTGCGGGACGCCGTGAAGATGGGGGCTTCGGTGATCGGCGGCTGTCCCGATCTCGACCCCGATCCGGCGGGGTACGTCGAGGCCGTCCTGGAGGTGGCCGGGGAACACGGCTGCCCGGTGGACCTGCATACGGACGGGGACGATCCGGCGCGGCTCGCGCGCTTCGCGGCGATGGCCGGCGGGCTGCGGCCCGGTGTGGCCATCGGGCCGTGCGCCGGGATGACGCGGATGCCGCGCAGTGTGGCGGCGCGGGTCGCCGAGCAGCTGGCGGCTGCCGGCGTCACGGTGATCTGCCTGCCGCAGGGCGACTGCACCGGTCTGGAGCGGTACGGCTCCCGGGTCGCCAGGCCGGCTCCGGTGCGGCTGCTGCGGGCCGCCGGGGTGCGGGTCGCGGCGGGCAGCGGTGCGCTGCGGGACGTGGCCAACCCGGTGGGGCGCGGCGATCCTCTGGAGGCCGCGTATCTGCTGGCGTCCTTGGGGGAGACGAGTCCGGAGGCGGCGTACGAGACGGTGAGTGCGGCGGCGCGGGCGACGCTGGGGCTGCCCGACGTGCGCGTCGAGGCGGGCTTTCCCGCGGAGTTGCTGGCCGTACGGGGCGAGCGGATCGCCGGGGTGCTGTCGCTCGCGTACAGCCGGGTCGTGGTGCACCGGGGGCGGGTGGTGGCGCGGACCAGCGCGGTGCGCGAGTACTGCGATTCGGCGGCGGCCGTGGCGCTGGAGCTGCCCCGGCAGTCGCAGCGCTGAGCGGGGCCGCCGCCCGTCCGGTGGCGGTGGTGTCGCGCGGCGCACGCTCCTGCCCGTGCGCCGCCGCGCCGGGGGCGTACGGTCGGCAGCATGCGCATTGTCATCGCAGGTGGACATGGTCAGATCGCGCTTCGGCTGGAGCGGTTGCTCGCCGGGCGCGGGGACGAGGTGGCGGGGATCATCCGCCGGCCGGAACAGGCGGGCGATCTGCTGGCGGCGGGTGCCGAACCGGTCGTGTGCGACCTGGAGTCGGCGTCGGTGGAGGACGTGGCACGGCATCTGGAGCAGGCGGACGCCGCCGTCTTCGCCGCGGGGGCGGGCCCCGGCAGCGGCGCGGAACGCAAGGACAGCGTGGACCGCGGGGCCGCCGCGCTGTTCGCCGACGCGGCGGAGGCGGCCGGTGTGCGCCGTTTCCTCGTCGTCTCGTCGATGGGCGCGGACCGGGTGCCGCCGGAGGGCACCGATCCGGTGTTCGCGGCCTACCTGCGCGCCAAGGGAGCGGCGGACGCGGACGTACGGGCCCGGGTCGGGCTCGACTGGACGATCCTGCGTCCCGGGCGGCTGACGGACGACCCGGGGACCGGCCACGTCCAGCTCGCCGACGCGACCGGGCGGGCCGCTGTGACCCGGGACGACGTGGCCGCCACGCTGGCCGCGCTGCTCGATGAGCCGGGCACGGCCGGCCGGACGCTGGAGCTGGTCAACGGCGGTACGCCGGTGGCGGATGCGGTGCGGGCGGTGGCTGGGAGCTAGGTGTGTGAGTCCGGCGCGTGCCGTGGCCGTCAGCCGTACATCGTCGCCCGTGCGCGGGCGTAGTTCTCGCGGATGCGGCGGCCGGTGGCGGGGTCGGCGGGTGCGGGGACGTGGCGGGCTGCGGCGAGCGGCCAGTGGGGCGGTTCGGGGGTGCAGGACAGGGCCCAGGCGGCCTGCCGGGCGGCGCCGAGCGCGACGTACTCGGCGGGTTCGGGGACGGTGACCGGGGCGCCGAAGATCCCGGCGGCGATCTCCCCGACCACCGGTGCCTTGGCCGCGCCCCCGATGATCAGCACGCGGCGGGTGCCGATGCCCTGGCCGCGCAGCTCGTCCAGGGCATCGGCCATGTTGCACAGCATGCCTTCGACGGCCGCGCGGGCGAGCTGCGGCGGACGCATGTTGGACGTCCGCATGCCCAGCAGACTCCCGGCGGCATCGGGGAGGTTGGGGGTGCGCTCGCCGCCGAGGTAGGGCAGGTGGACGAGGCCGCCTGCGCCGGGTTCGGACTCGCGGGCGAGCCGGTCGATGTCGGTGAGGCCGGTGCCCAGCAGGGTGGCGGCCGAGCTGAGGACGCGGGCGGCGTTGAGGGTGCAGACCAGGGGCAGGAACCGGCCGGTGGCGTCGGCGAAGCCGGCCACCGCGCCGGACGGGTCGGCCACCGGGCGCTCGGAGACCGCGAAGGCCGTGCCGCTGGTGCCGAGCGAGACCACCGCGTCGCCCGGCCGCAGTCCGAGCCCGAGGGCCGCGGCCATGTTGTCGCCGGTGCCCGCCGCGACCAGGGCGCCGTGCGGGGTGCGCCCTGCGGCTTCGTACGGGCCGATGACGCGCGGCAGTTGGGGTGTGCGACCACCGGTGGCGAGCGCGAGGAGGTCGCGGCGGTAGTCGCCGTCGGCGGGTGACCAGTAGCCCGTGCCGGAGGCGTCGCCGCGGTCGGTGACCGGTGCCGCGCCGCTGCCGGGGCCGCCGCACAGCCGCCAGGTCAGCCAGTCGTGCGGCAGCATCACCTGGGCCGTGCGGTCGGCGGTGCGGGGTTCGTTTTCGGCCAGCCAGCGGAGTTTGGCGACGGTGAGGGCGGCGACCGGGACGGTGCCGACCGCGCGGGCCCACGCGTCCGGCCCGCCCAGCTCCGCGACGAGGTCGTCGGCGGCCCGCGCGGAGCGGGTGTCGTTCCACAACAGGGCGTCGCGCAGCGGCAGTCCGGCCTCGTCCAGCGCCACCAGGCCGTGCTGCTGGCCTGCGACCGCGACGGCGTCCACGTCCGCCAGCAGGCCGCCGCCGGCCTCGTCCAGGGCCTGCCACCAGGCTTCCGGGGCCACTTCGGTGCCGTCGGGGTGGGCGGCCCTGCCCTGGTGCAGGACCTCTCCGGTGTCGGCGTCGCAGACGACGACCTTGCAGGACTGGGTCGAGGAGTCCACCCCGGCGACTGTCGGCATGACGGTGTTCGCTTCCGTACGGCGGGACGAAGGGCGGGAGGCGCGCGGGCGCAACTCCCGCCGCGGGCAACGGTTCAGGAGGCGGCGGGCCGGATCTGGATCTTGCGTCCCGTTCCGTCGCGGAAGGTCTGGAGCGCGGCGCCGAACTCGTCCAGGCCGAAACTGTGCGTGAGCATCGTGCCGGCGTCGATGACCCCCTTGGCCATCAGGTCGACGGCCCGGCCGAAGCTGTGCAGCACCGCCATCGAACCGACGATGGTGATCTCGTCGTTGTAGACCTGGAACGGCGAGAAGGACGCCTTGGCGGCGGACGGCGCGACCCCGAACTGCTGGAAGGTGCCGCCGCGGCGCACCCGGGTCAGCCCGTCCTCGATGACGGGGACGACGCCGGTGCAGTCGATGACGGTCTCCCAGCCCTGCGGCCGGTCCAGCGCGTCGGCGTCGGCACCGGTGGCGTCGGCCCCGAGCCGCTCGGCGATCTTGAGGCGGTCCTGGTTGATGTCGACGACCGAGAGGGAGGCGGCGCCCGCCGCCCTGGCGAGCTGGAGCATCATCAGCCCCATCGTGCCGGCGCCGTAGATCAGGTAGTGGTCGCCGAGTCGCCGCGGCAGCACGTCGAAGCCGCGGACCGCGCAGGACAGCGGCTCGATCAGGGTGCCCTGGAAGACGTCCACGCTCTGCGGCAGCCGGTAGCAGTTGGCGGCCGGCACCGTGACGTACTCGGCCATCGCGCCGTCCACGGTGTCGCCGATCGCGCCCCAGTTCTCGCACAGGTTGCCGTGCCCGATGGCGCAGAAGTGGCAGGAGCCGCAGAACAGCGAGGGGTCGACGGCGACCTGTTCGCCGGTGCGCAGCCCGGTCACCCCCTCCCCCAGCGCGACGACCTCGCCGGTGAACTCGTGGCCGGGAATGATCGGGTACGGGGTGGGCGCGAACTCGCCCTCGACGATGTGCACATCGGTCCCGCAGATGCCGACGGCGGCGGGCGCGACGACGACCTCGCCGGGGCCCGGAGCGGGATCGTCCACCGTGGTGAGCGAGTAGGTGCCTGGGGTTTCGATGACGACGGCGCGCATGGGTCGGGCCTTTCTCGGGGGTACGGCTCGGGGCGCGGAGCCTCAGCTCTGCGGGGTGACGGTGTGGATCGCGACGCCGAGGTCCCGTACGGACCTGAGTTCGCTCTCGGCGGCGCCTGCGTCGGTGACCAGCAGGTCGTACCCGCTGACGTCGCCGTAGGAATGCGTGGCGGTGCGGCCGAACTTGCTGTGGTCGACGGCGAGTACGGCGCGGTCGGCGGCCTGGAGGTAGGCGTCCTTGTTGTCGGCGTACTCGCGCACCGGGTGGTAGAGCCGGCCCTCGCTGACCGAGGTGGCGGTGACGAAGGCGATGCCGGCCCTGAGGTGTTTCAGCTCACGGCGGGCCTGCGGCCCCGCGCAGGATTCGAAGTCCTCGTAGAACCGGTCGCCGAGCAGGGTCACTTCGACCGCCGAGCCGGACAGGAGGTACGTGACGCGCAGCGAGTTGGTGATCACCCGCAGCCCTTCGACGCCGGCCAGTCTGCGGGCGAGCGGGAAGAGCGTGGAGCCGCAGTCGATCAGCACCGTGCTGCCGGGTGCGACCTCCTTGACGAGCACGTCGGCCATGGCCTCCTTGGCCGCCGTGTTGACGTGCTCGCGGAAGCGGAGGGCGCTCTCCATGGTGAGGTTGGGGAAGGCGGTGGCCACTCCCCTGCCCTTGCGCAGGAGTTGGCGTTCGTGGAGGTTGTCGAGATCGCGGTGCATGGTCATCACGCTCACGCCGAGCCGCCCTGCGAGGTCGGCGATGCGGATCTCGCCTTCCTCGGCGACGCGGCGCAGCACCTCTTGGCGGCGCTCCTCCACCTCGGCCTCGGACCCACGACTCGGTCGCCTCACCGGTCGCCCCCTTCGCTTCCCTCGATGATCACGCTCACCGCCGCCCCGACGATAGAACATCACACACTTTCTGTGAACCTCTCTGTGTTATCTGAGAACGTTCGCCCTGCGGTACCCCGCCACACAGTCCACACCCCGAGAAGCGCCCTCGCTGGGACTCGCCGGAATTGCCGCCCGCGGAGAACCGGCCCCGGAAAACGAAAAGACCCCCGTTCTACGTTTCCGTAGAACGGGGGTCTTTCCCTTTATCTGTGGCGGCGCCAGGATTCGAACCTGGGAAGGCTGAGCCGGCAGATTTACAGTCTGCTCCCTTTGGCCGCTCGGGCACACCGCCAAGATGCGCTGCCGGTGAGTTCCGCTGTGGGGCGGCGCTCGGTGGCAACGACGTAAACCATACCCGATGGCTGGGGGTGCTCCGCCACTCGATTACCCCCGACGGGATCGCGGGCGGCGGGGGCGCCTCCTCTAGGCTGGCGGGGCGGTCCGGAACGGGCCGCTTCCCTGACGGATCTACGCACGAGGAGCCAACTCAACATGGCCGACTCCAGTTTCGACATCGTCTCGAAGGTCGAGCGGCAGGAGGTCGACAACGCCCTCAATCAGGCCGCCAAGGAGATCTCGCAGCGCTACGACTTCAAGGGCGTGGGCGCGTCGATCGAGTGGTCCGGCGAGAAGATCGAGATGCGGGCCAACGCCGAGGAGCGGGTGAAGGCCGTACTCGACATCTTCCAGTCCAAGCTCGTCAAGCGCGGGATCTCGCTGAAGGCGCTGGACGCCGGTGAGCCGCAGGCGTCGGGCAAGGAGTACAAGATCTTCGCCTCCATCGAGGAGGGGATCTCGCAGGACAACGCGAAGAAGGTCGCCAAGATCATCCGCGATGAGGGCCCGAAGGGCGTCAAGGCGCAGGTGCAGGGCGACGAGCTGCGGGTCAGCTCGAAGAGCCGGGACGACCTGCAGTCGGTGCAGCAGCTGCTCAAGGGCAAGGACCTGGACTTCGCGATCCAGTTCGTGAACTACCGGTAGTCGTTGCCCGACGGTGGCGCGCGGCCTTCGGGCCTGGCCGCCGGATGTGTGACCGGGTGGGGCGGTGTGCCGTGGGCACGCCGCCCCACCGGCGTTGGGGACGGGCGGCGGGACGGGTGACGTCAGCCGGGCTAGGGCGCTTCTGATGGATCTCCGTGGAGGAAGGAGCGGCGTCTGGTGCGTGCGATCGCAAGGCGCCGGGATGTCTTCATAGCGGAGCTATGGGGACATTGCGGCAACGCCGCGAGCGTGCGTGCCAGACGCCGCGACGCCGCGGAGATCCGTCAGAAGCGCCCTAGCGTGCCTCAGCGGGTGGCGAAGGGCCGGTCGGTGGGGACGATGTCGCGGCCGAGCGGCATGAGGGAGATCGGGATCATCTTGAAGTTGGCGATGCCGAACGGGATGCCGATGATCGTCACGCAGAGCGCGAGGCCGGTGATGATGTGGCCCAGGGCCAGCCACCAGCCCGCGAAGATGATCCAGATGACGTTGCCGATCACCGAACCGGCGCCCGCGTCGCGCCGTTCGACGGTGGTGCGGCCGAAGGGCCACAGCGCGTAGCCGGCTATCCGGAAGGACGCGATGCCGAACGGGATCGTGATGATCAGGATGCAGCAGACGATGCCCGCGGCGACGTAACCGAGCGCCAGCCAGAGGCCGCTCAGGACCAGCCAGATGACGTTGAGGATGAACTTCATGATCGACAGCCTTCCACGGGCGTAGCGGAGAGTGGGTCCGTCCTGCCGGGCAGGTACGGCTTCGGACTCACTCATCTGGACGCGTGGGTGGTGGTGAGGCGTTGCGCGGGCGGCGGATCAGAGGCGGGGGCGGCCCGCCATGCGTTCGAGGCGGCTGATGCGCTCGCGCATCGGGGGGTGGGTGGAGAAGAGTTTCGCCATGCCCTCGCCTGCCCGGAAGGGGTTGGCGATCATCATGTGGCTCGCTGTCTCCAGACGCGGCTCCGGGGGGAGCGGGAGTTGCTGGGTACCTGTTTCGAGCTTACGCAGGGCCGAGGCGAGGGCCAGCGGGTCGCCGGTGAGCTGGGCGCCCGACGCGTCGGCCTGGTACTCGCGGGAGCGGCTGACGGCCAGCTGGATCAGGGAGGCCGCGACCGGCCCCAGGATCATGATCAGCAGCATGCCCACTATGCCGGGGCGCTCGTCATCGTCGTCGGAGCGGCCCACGGGGATCAGCCAGGCGAAGTTCACCAGGAACATCACCACCGACGCGAGCGCGCCCGCGACGGATGAGATCAGGATGTCGCGGTTGTAGACGTGACTCAGCTCGTGGCCGATGACGCCGCGCAGTTCGCGTTCGTCCAGGAGCTGGAGGATGCCGTCGGTGCAGCAGACCGCGGCGTTGCGGGGATTGCGGCCGGTGGCGAAGGCGTTCGGGGCCTGGGTCGGGGAAATGTAGAGGCGCGGCATGGGCTGCCGGGCGGCCGTCGACAGCTCGCGGACCATGCGGTAGAGCGCGGGGGCCTCGAACTCGCTGACCGGGCGGGCGCGCATGGCCCGCAGCGCCAGCTTGTCGCTGTTCCAGTACGCGTAGGCGTTCGTGCCCAGTGCGAAGAGCACGGCGACGATCAGGCCCGTACGGCCGAACAGGCTGCCGATGGCGATGATGAGGGCGGACAGTCCCCCGAGGAGTACGGCGGTCCTGAGCCCGTTGTGCCGGCGGTGCACGGTGCGCCCTCCAAGCGATGCGGCAGGGGAACCCTGTGCTGCGTTTCTCCACTCTCCAGTGGACCCTTACTCACTGGTCAACGCGAGATGAGGAGGGCAGGTTCCCTGGTGCGCGGGCCGCGGGCCGCAGTGGGGCAGGAGAGGCGCCCGGTGGGGGCCTGCCGCCGTACGGGCCCGGCAGGCGCTCCTGGGGCGGGCTCCTGCCGCGTTCCGCTCAGAGGAGGGCGCCGGAGGCGAAGCGGAGGACGAGCTGCGGGGCGCCGGAGAGGGCGATGCCGAGGAGGGTGGCGAGGGTGAGGGCGGCGGCGAGCGGGGCCGGGATCCTGGCGCGCGGCGGGCGGGCGGGGCGCGCGGCCTCGGTGTCCACGTCGGTGGCCGTGGCCGTGCGGTGGCCGCCGTCCGCGGGGGTGCGGGGCCCGGTGGCGGTGCCGCGCCCGGTGGCGGCTGCGGCTGCGTCCTGTGTTGCCGCGTCCTCCGTGGCGCCGTGGAAGAGGACGGCGGTCCACCGGAGGTAGTAGTAGAGGGCGATCACGACGTTGACGGCCATGATCACGGCGAGCCAGCCCAGGCCCGCGTCGACGGCCGCCGAGAAGACCGTGACCTTGGCGAACAGGCCGATGACACCGGGCGGCAGGCCGGCCAGGCAGAGGAGGAAGAAGCCGAGGGCGAGCGCCGCCAGGGGGCGCTCGGCGTACAGGCCCCGGTAGTCGGTGATCCGGTTGGCGGGGCGGGTGCGCGCCACCAGGGCGGCCACGGCGAAGGCGCCGAGGTTCACCGCCGCGTACATCAGGGCGTAGGCCACGGTCGAGCCGATGGCGTGTGCCGGGTCGTCGGCGTATCCGGCGGCGGCGATCGGCACCAGGAGGTAGCCGGCCTGGCCGACGGACGACCAGGCGAGGAGGCGGACGGCGCTGTGCGCGCGGTCCGCGTTCTGGCGGATGGCGGCGACGTTGCCGACGGTCATGGTGAGCGCGGCGAGTACGGCCAGCGCCGGGCCCCAGACGTCCGCGTACGAGGGGAAGCCCTTGACCGTGACCAGGATGAGGCCCGAGAAACCGACGGCCTTGCCGACGACGGAGAGGTAGGCGGCGATGGGGAGCGGGGCGCCCACGTAGGTGTCGGGCACCCAGAAGTGGAACGGGACGGCGGCGGTCTTGAAGGCGAAGCCGACGAGGGTGAGGGCGACGCCGGCGCTCGCGAGGGTCGCCAGCCGGGGGTCGGGGAGGGCGGTGAGCGCGTGGGCGACCCGGCTCAGGTGCAGGCTCCCGGTGGCGGCGTACAGGAAGCTCACGCCGAGCAGCATCACGGCGGTCGCGGCGACCGACGAGAGGAAGAACTTGAGGGCGGCCTCGGAGGAGAGCCGGTCGTCGCGACGCAGGCCGACCAGCGCGAACGCCGGCAGCGAGGCGACTTCGAGTGCGATGACGAGGGTCGCGAGGTCGCGGGATGCGGGCAGCAGGGCCGCGCCCGCCGCGGAGGACAGCAGCAGGAACCAGTACTCGCCCGCGGGCAGTCCGTGGTCCTTGACGGTGTCGATGGACATCAGGGCGGTCAGCAGCGCGCCGGCGATCACCAGGAACTGGATGACCAGGGCGAACGGGTCGGCCGCGTAGCTGCACACGTCGGGGTGGCCGGTGAGGCAGAAGGTGCGGCGGTCGCCGTCCAGGAGGGGCAGCAGGGAGAGCGCGGCGACGGCCAGACCGGCGACGGCGATCCAGCCCAGCAGCGGCTTCCTGGCCGCGGGGAGGAAGAGGTCGGCGACGAGCACCACCAGGGCGACGGCCGCGGTCAGGGCGGGCGGCGCGATGGCGAGCCAGTCGACGGACTGCACCAGAGAGGCCACCGGGTTCGCGGCCAGTGAGGTCATCGGGCTCATCACTTACCGCCTCCGAGGAGCTGCTGGACGGCCGGGTCGGTGAGGCCGATGAGGGCCGCGGGCCACAGTCCCGCGAGGACGGTGAGGACCGCCAGGGGGGTCCAGGCCGCGTATTCGTAGCGCGCGAGATCGGGGATGACGGGGAGGCGCGGTGCGTCGGCGGGGCGTCCGGTGGCGGGCCGGGTGTCCGGCGCGCCCTGGTGTCCTGCGGCTGCTTCGGCGTCGGTGGCGGTGCCCTCCTCGACCGCGGCGGCGGACTCCGCGATGTCCGGGGTGCCGCCCATGCAGACGCGGCGGACGACGAGCAGCAGGTAGGCGGCGGTCAGCAGGGTGCCGATGCCGGCCAGCACCATGAACGTCAGGAAGGCGGGGCGGCTCAGTCCGGCGGCCGGCTGGAAGGCGCCGAACATGGCGAGCATCTCGCCCCAGAAGCCGGCGAGTCCGGGGATGCCGAGGGAGGCTACGGCGGCGAACGCGAGCAGGCCGCCGAAGCGGGGGGCCTTGCCGTAGAGGGCGGCGCCCGTGGAGCCGGCCAGGGTGTCGATGTCGGTGCTGCCGTAGCGGTCCTTGAGGGCGCCCACCAGGAAGAAGAGCAGGCCGGTGATCAGGCCGTGGGCGATGTTGGCGAACAGCGCGCCGTTGACGCCGGTGGGGGTCATGCTGGCGATGCCGAGCAGGACGAAGCCCATGTGGCCGACGGAGCTGTAGGCGATCAGCCGTTTGAGGTCGCCCTTGGCGCCCTTGCGGACGAGGGCGAGGCAGGCGAGCGACCCGTAGATGATGCCGATGGCGGCGAGGGCCGCGAGGTACGGCGCGAAGGTGTGCATGCCTTCGGGAGCGATCGGCAGCGCGATCCGCACGAAGCCGTACGTGCCCATCTTCAGCAGCACGCCGGCCAGCAGCACGGAGCCGACGGTGGGGGCCGCGGTGTGCGCGTCCGGCAGCCAGCTGTGCAGCGGCCACAGCGGGGACTTGACGGCGAGTCCGATGCCGATCGCGAGCACCGCGATGAGCTGGACGGTGTGGCTGAGCTGGGACTTCGGGCCGTTGTCAGTGGCGAGTGCCACCATGTCGAACGTGCCGGATTTCACGCCGATGAGGAGGAGGCCGAGGAGCATCACGACCGAGCCGAGCAGCGTGTAGAGGATGAACTTCCAGGCCGCCGCCTGCTTCTGCGCACCGCCCCAGCGGGCGATGAGGAAGTACATCGGGATGAGGACCATCTCGAAGGCCAGGAAGAACAGGACCAGGTCGAGGACGGCGAAGGTGGCGAGGGTGCCGGACTCCAGGAGGAGCAGCAGGGCGACAAATGCCTTGGGTGACGGGCCCGCAGGCATCTTGAAGTAGCTGTAGAGCGCGCAGAGGAAGGTCAGCAGCGCGGTCAGGACGACAAGGGGGAGCGAGATGCCGTCGACGCCGAGATGGATGCGGATGTCGAGCGCCGGGATCCAGCTGATGTCGGTGGTGGCCTGCATACGGGCCGGGTGGTCGTGGTCGAAGCAGATCGCCAGCGCGATGGCCGCGGCGAGGACGACGCCGGTGACGGTGACGCCGTGGCGCAGGACGGCCTGGTCGGGGCCGCGGCCCCGCAGGCCGGGGGGAGCGGGCAGCAGGGCGCCCGCCGCGCCCAGGAGGGGGAGCACGATGAGGGCCGCGAGGAGGATCTGCATAGCGATGTGATTCATGGCTCAGGCTCCCGTGCCCGTAGCGACGAGGACGGCGGCGACGGCCAGCAGGAGCGAGCCCGCGAGCAGCGCGCCGAGGTAGGTCTGCACGTTGCCGGTCTGGGCGCGGCGGACGGCGGCCCCCAGCCAGCGGGGTGCGGTCCCGGCGGCGCGGACGTAAGTGTCGACGACCTCGCGGTCGAGGAAGCGGACGAGCGTGGCGGCGGCCTGCACGGGCCGGACGAACAGCGTCGTGTAGACGGCGTCGAGGTGGAAGCCGGCGGCGGCGTGGCGGTGCAGCGGGCCGAGCAGGAGCCGGCCGGGGTCGGCCGGGTCGGCGGCGCCCGCGATGTGGCCGTAGGCCGGGGTGTGGGTGGCGATGGCCGCTTCCTCGGAGACGGCCGGGGCGGCGTCCGGGGCGACGGCGACCGCGCCGATGGAGGTGCGGGCGGCCATCGCGGTGGTGTGCCGCCAGGTCGCGTAGGTCACCAGGCCGCCGACGAGGGCGATACCGGTGCCCAGGACGGAGGTGGTGAGGGTCGGGGTGAGGGAGCGTCCGTCGAACCAGTCGGGCAGGAAGGGGGCGGCCAGGCCGAAGGCGGCGGTGGGGATGAAGAGGACCCACAGCACGGCGTTCATGGCGACCGGCCGGGGGCCGTGGTCCGGTGCTTCGGGCCCGCTTCCCCGGAAGGCCAGCAGCCACAGGCGGGTGGCGTAGCCGGCCGTGAGGAGGGCGGCGATCAGTCCGGAGATCAGCACCGTCCAGCCGGCGGCGCCGGGGATGCCGGGTGCACCGCCGGTGGCGGCGTGCTCGGCGGCGCCCAGGACGGCTTCCTTGGAGAAGAAGCCGGCGAACGGCGGGATGGCGGCGAGGGCGAGCAGCGCGACGGTGACGGTCCAGTAGGCGTCGGGGATGCGCCGGGCGAGGCCGCCCATGCGGGACATGGCGGCCAGCGAGTTGGTGCCGGCGGCGTGGATGATCACGCCGGCGCCGAGGAAGAGCAGGGCCTTGAACGCGCCGTGCGACAGGAGGTGGAAGACGGCGGCGCCGCGGTCGCCGACGGCCAGTGCGCCGGTCATGTAGCCGAGCTGGCCGACGGTCGAATAGGCCAGTACGCGCTTGATGTCGTCCTGGGCCAGGGCGGCCAGACCGGAGCCGATCATGGTGATCGCGGCCATGACGGCGAGGACCACAAGCGCCGCGGCGGAGGCGGCGAAGACGGGGAGGAGACGGGCCACGACATAGACACCGGCGGCCACCATCGTCGCGGCGTGGATGAGCGCCGAGACGGGGGTCGGGCCTGCCATCGCGTCCGGCAGCCAGGTGTGCAGCGGGAACTGCGCCGACTTGCCGGCGACACCGGCCAGCAGCAGCAGGGCGATCAGCGTCGGGTGGTCCAGGCCGTCCCTGGTCACCGAGCTGATGATGCCGGTGATGCGGAAGGTGCCGGTGTCGGCGGCCAGCGCGAAGATGCCGAAGAGGAAGGGGACGTCGCCGAGCTTGGTGACGAGGAACGCCTTGAGGGAGGCGGCGCGGGCGGCCTCGGTCTCCCAGTAGTGGCCGACGAGGAAGTACGAGCAGATGCCCATGACTTCCCAGCCGACCAGCAGCACCATCAGGTCGCCCGTGTAGACGACCAGCAGCATCGCGGAGGTGAAGAGCGAGACCAGAGCGGCGTAGGAGGGGTAGCGCGGGTCGTCGCGCAGATAGCCGGTGGAGTAGATCTGCACGCAGGTCGCGACGACCCCGACGAGGACGGCGATCAGCGCGGCGAAGCCGTCGACGTGCAGGGCCAGGTCGATCGGGACGGAGCCGGTCGGGGTGAGCCGGGTGGCGACGTCGGTGGCCGCGCCGCCGCCCTGCCCGACGGCGACGGCGACCGCGAGCGCGGCGGCGGCGAGCGTCGGCAGGATGGCCAGCGGCCGGACGAAGCCGGGCGCGCGCCGGCCGAGGAGCAGGCCCGCGACCGCACCGAGGAACGGCAGGAGGGGGACGAGGACGGCGGTGGTCGTGAGCGTCACGCGGTGGCCTCCGCCTTGGTGTCCGGCTGCGGCTGCTGCGGAACGGCGGCGTCCGCGTCGCCCGGTGTCTCGGCGAGGTCGCGCAGCCGGTCGATGTCTGCGGTGCCGCGGTTGCGGTGTACGAGCAGCACGATCGCCAGGCCGATGCCGATCTCGGCGGCGGCGACGGCGATGGTGAAGAGGGTCAGCGCCTGGCCTGCGTGCAGGGTGTCGCGCAGCCAGACGTCGAAGGCGACGAGGTTGAGGTTGACGGCGTTGAGCATCAGCTCGACGGACATCAGCATCAGGATCGCGTTGCGGCGCGCGAGCACGCCGTACAGACCGGTGCAGAAGAGGAGGACGGCGAGGACGGCCGGGTAGGCGAGATGCATCAGCGCTGCTCCTCTCGCGGGGCGCGGGCCGTGGGTGCGGCGGGGGCCGCGGCGGCCGACGGCGCGTCGGCCTTCCTGCGGGACAGCACGATCGCGCCGACCAGCGCGGCGAGCAGCAGGACGGACAGCGCTTCGAAGGGCAGCACCCAGTACTGGAAGAGGGTGCGCCCGGAGGCTTCGGTGCTGCCCTGGGCGGCGCCGCCCAGGTTGATCCACGTGGCACGGAAGGCGTCGACGACCACCCACACCAGGGCCGCCGCCGAGGCGACGGCGACGGCGAGGGCGGCCCAGCGGTTGCCCGAATCGGCGTCCGGGGAACGGCCGATGGGCGCCTTGGTCAGCATCAGCCCGAAGAGGAGGAGGACGACGACGGAACCGACGTAGATCAGCACCTGCACCCAGGCGATGAACTCCGCCGTCAGCAGCAGGTACTCGACGGCGATGCCGCCGAGGGCGACGACCAGCCACAGGGCGGCGTGCACCAGCTGCCGGGTGGTGACCGTGATCAGGGCAGCGCCGAACGTGACCAGGCCGACGAGGACGAACGCGATCTCCACACCGGACGGCGTCAGGAAGCCGTGGCTTGCGGCGGCGAGCGTCACGATCCCTCCTCGGGGGGCGCGGCGGCCTGTGCCTCGGCCTCCTGGGCGGCGAGCTTGTCGGCCGCCTTACGGGCGGCGGCGATTTCCTTGGGTTCCTCGGCCGCCGGGTCGAGCGCGGGCGGTTCGGGCACGGTCCACATCCACTCGCGGAGCTTGTCGCGCTCGTGGGTCAGCTCGTGGATGTCCGTCTCGGCGTACTCGAACTCCGGTGACCAGAAGAGCGCGTCGAACGGGCAGACCTCGATGCAGATACCGCAGTACATGCAGAGCGAGAAGTCGATGGCGAAGCGGTCCAGGACGTTGCGGCTGCGCTCGCGGCCTCCCGGGGCGGCCGGCGGCACCGTCTCCTTGTGGGAGTCGATGTAGATGCACCAGTCCGGGCACTCGCGGGCGCACAGCATGCAGACCGTGCAGTTCTCCTCGAACAGCCCGATGACACCGCGGGTGCGCGGCGCGAGGTCGGGCTGGGTGTCGGGGTACTGCGCGGTGACCGTCCGCTTCGTCATGGTCCGCAGGGTGACGGCCAGACCCTTCGCCAGGCCGGAACCGGGGAATCCGGACGTGTGCCGGTGCTGCTTGTCCGCGGCCATCAGGAGATCACCACCTTGATGACGCCGGTGAGGGCGATCTGAGCGAGGGCGAGCGGGATCAGGGTGGTCCAGGCGAGCTTCTGCAGCTGGTCCTCACGCAGCCGCGGGTAGGTGACCCGCAGCCAGATGACGCCGAAGGCGAGGACGACGGTCTTCAGCAGCATCCACAGCCAGCCGAGGCCGTCGGCGCCGAACGGGCCGTGCCAGCCGCCGAGGAAGAGGACCGAGGTCAGGGCGCAGAGCACGACGATGCCCGCGTACTCGGCGAGCAGGAAGAGCGCGAACCGCAGCCCTGTGTACTCGGTGTACGCGCCGAAGATGATCTCCGAGTCGGCGACCGGCATGTCGAACGGCGGCCGTTGCAGCTCGGCGAGGCCGGCCACGAAGAAGACCACTCCGCCGACGATCTGCCACGGCACCCACCACCAGTGGAAGCCGTCCAGGATGCCGGGCAGCGAGAGCGTGCCGGCCGCCATCGCGACCGAGGCCGCAGCGAGCAGCATCGGCAGTTCGTACGCGAGCAGCTGGGCGGCCGTGCGCAGGCCGCCGAGCAGCGAGAACTTATTGGCCGACGCCCAGCCCGCCATGATCGAGCCGAGCACGCCGACACCCATCACGGCGAGCACGAAGAAGATGCCCGCGTCGATGTCGCGTCCGACGGTGTGCGGCCCGAGCGGGATGGCGGCGAGCACCAGGAGGTACGGCAGCAGGGCGACGGCCGGCGCGAGCTGGAAGACCCGCCGGTCGGCGCCCGCCGGGACGATGTCCTCCTTCTGCGCGAACTTCACGCCGTCGGCGACCAGTTGTGCCCAGCCGTGGAACCCGCCCGCGTACATCGGCCCGAGCCGGCCCTGCATGTGGGCCATGACCTTGTGCTCGGTCTGCCCGATGACCAGGGGGAAGACGAGGAAGGCGACGAAGACGGCGAGCAGGCGCACCACGATGTCGACGAGGTCGCTCATGGGGTGTCACCTCCTCCTGCCGGGTTCTGCTTCCGGGGCTGGGCCTGGTCAGGGGCCGGGTCCTTGCCCGCCTCCTTGGACGCTTCGTCCTTGGGGGCGGCGTCCTCCGGAGCCCGTTGCGGCTCGCTCGGTTCCGGCCCCGAGGCGTCCCCTGCCGGTTTCGCCTCGCTTCCTGCCGGTTTCGCCTCGTCCGGTGCCGGTTTCGCCTCGGCCCGCTCCGGTGCGGCGGATGCCGGGCGCGCGTGGTGCCAGGGGGCGTCCCCGGTCGTCGCTTCCTTGGCCGGGGCCTTCGCGGGGGCGGGAGCCGCCTTCGCCGCGTCGGGTGCCGTCGTCGCCTCCGGCGTCTCCGCCACGTCCGGCGCCGCCGTCGCCTCGGCCGTCTTCGCCGCGTCCGCCGCCTGCTGGCTGGCCGAGCCCGCGCTCGCCGAGCGGGTGCGCCGCGCCGGACGCTCCCCCGCCGCCGCTCCGGCACCGCCTGCCGCACGGGCGCCACCGGCCGCGCGGGCGCCTCCCGCCGCACGCGCACCGCGTGCCGGGCGGGCCGGAGCCGGCGGCAACTGGCCCTTCAGCGGGCCCCATTCGTTCGGGTCGGGGACGCCGGGCGGCAGCATCTGCCGCCGCTTCGGGCCACCGTGCTCGGATTCGCCCGGCTCCTTGGCGCCCGGCCACGCCTTGGCGACCCGCGCCGCCAGCACGAAGTCCTTGCGCAGCGGGTGTCCCTCAAAGCTGTCCGGGAGCAGCAGCGGTACGAGGTGCGGGTGGCCGGTGAAGTCCACGCCGAACATCTCGTGCGTCTCGCGCTCGTGCCAGGCGGCGCCCGCGTACACGCCGATGGCGGTGGGCAGCGCGGCGGCCTCGTGCGGCACGGTCGTACGGACCAGCAGCCGGCGGACGCTCCCCGGACGGGACACGTCCGCCACGTGTGCGCAGACGCGGAAGCCGGTGCCGGGCTCGTCGACGGCGCTCAGCCAGTCGAAGTAGCGGCAGCCGAGGTCGTCGCGGGCGGCGGTCAGCGCGGCGGTCCAGGCGTCGGCCGGGACGTCCACGGTCAGCAGGTCGTACGCCAGCTCCGCGGTGGCTCCGGCGCCGAAGAGCCGGCTCGCGGGCCGCGGCAGCCAGCCGACCACGGGCTCTTCGGGCTGCCCGGCCGTCCCGTCCTGCTCCTCCGGCGTCTCGGGCTGCTGCTCACTCATCGCGGCTCCTCCCCCGGTGTGCCGTCGGACGGTGTGCCGTCGGCGGGCGCCGGGGGTGCCACCAGGCCGCTGCGCAGCGCGGCCACCGAAGGTCCTGCCTGCCGTGCGCCGGAGCCGGTGGCGTACCGCTCGCCCAGCGACTCGCGCGCGATCTTCTCCTGAAGCTTGAGGATGCCCTGGAGCAGCGCCTCCGGGCGCGGCGGGCAGCCCGGTACGTAGACGTCCACCGGGATGATCTGGTCGACGCCCTTGGTGACCGAGTACGAGTCCCAGTAGGGGCCGCCGCAGTTGGAGCAGGCGCCGAAGGAGATCACGTACTTCGGCTCGGGCATCTGCTCGTACAGCCGCTTGACGGCGGGCGCCATCTTGTCGGTGACCGTGCCGGAGACGACCATCAGGTCGGCCTGGCGCGGGCCCGGCGCGAACGGGATGACGCCGAGCCGGATGAAGTCGTGCCGCGCCATGGACGCGGCGATGAATTCGATGGCGCAGCAGGCGAGGCCGAAGTTGAAGACCCACAGGCTGTAGCGGCGGCCCCAGTTGAGGACCACCTTCATCGGTTCGGGCGCGAGGCGGGCCAGCGTACCCAGGCGGCGCGGGGTCGGCAGGTACTCCGGGGCGGGGCCCTCGGGGCCGTTCGCCTGGCCGTCGGATGCGGGGGTCACGTCCATTCCAGGACGCCCTTCTTCCATGCGTAGAGCAGGCCGACGGTGAGGAAGCCGAGGAAGATGAACATCTCCACGAGCGTGACGCCGCCGAAACCGGGGGCGGCGAAGACCGTCGCCCAGGGGAACAGGAAGATCGAGTCGACGGCGAAGATGACGTAGAGGAAGGCGTAGACGTAGTAGCGGACCTGGGTGTGCGCCCAGCCCTCACCGACCGGGTCCACGCCGCATTCGTACGTCAGCAGCTTCTCGGGGGTCGGCACCACGGGCCGCAGCAGCCGCCCCGCCCCGAACGCCACGGCAACGAAGAGGACACCGACGACGGCGACGAGGCCGACGAACGAGTACCCCTGGAAATAGTCCGCGGCGCTGATGGTGCGCACGGTCGTGTCGTCCGGCACGTCCGCCCCTCGCTCCCTGACTGCGCTTGTTCAACGACTTCGACGATCTGTATGCACGGAGTCTAGACGAGCTGACCCCCTGCACCTTGGGCCGCCCGAGGGACGGGACGGTGGGTGTCCGGTCGGCGGACGCGGTGGGTTGCCGCCGGGGGAACCGGCCCTGTCGTCACCGGGGGTGCCCGTACGCGCCACCGGGGCCGGAGCCGGCCGGGGTGTGGCCGGTGTACACCGACGGTGCGGGCGGGGCCGACGCGCCCGGAGGAGTTCCGCCGGGCGTGCTCTGCTGTCCGGGAGCCGCGGGCCGGCCGCGGGACACCGCGCGGTTCATCACCTCGGCAGCGATCCGCGCCGCGGCCTTCAGCGTCCGCTCCCCGAGGAGTTCGGTCCGTATGGCGCCGCCGGCCGCGAGGTGCCTGTCGTACGGGAGCGGCAGCACCGCCGCACCGCCCGTGCCCAGATGTTCGGCGGCCCGCCGCAGGTCGAGTGCCGTATCGGGCGCACCGTGGCTGAGCACCACGACGGTCGTCGGCAGGATCCCGCGGTGCACGCCGCCCACCCAGTCCAGCACGGCGCGGGTGGCCACCACGCCCTCCGGGGTGGCCGGTGAGACCAGCACCCTGGCCTGCGTGGTCACCAGTGCCGTGCGCGCCACCTCGGCGGGCAGCGTCTCGCAGTCCACGACGGTGGTCGCGAAGTACCGGCGCAGCGAGGTCATCACGATCCGGTACGTATCGAGGTCGAGGCGGGTGCCGATCGCGCCCTGGCTGCCGGGCAGCAGCCAGCCGCCGCCGGGGAACGGCAGCAGATATCCCGTCAGGTCCGTGATCAGCATCGACGGGTCGACGATCTGCGCCAGGTCGGTGCCCGACCAGCGGACCTCCGTCGCGCCGAGCCGGTGCGGCAGCGTGCCGAGCGCCGGGTCGGCCTCGACGGCGAGCACCGGGTCGGCACGGTAGTGCGCGTAGGTCAGCGCCAGCAGGGCGGCGACGGTGGACTTGCCCGCGCCGCCCCGGATGCTGGACACCGCGATCTGGCGGCCGGTGGTGACGGGCTGCTGGATCGCGTACGCGGTCTCGGTGGCGGCGGCCGTCTCCGCGGCGGGCGAGGACGCGAGGGCCCGCCGCACGGCACGCCCCGCCCGCTGCACGACGGACTCACCGTGCCGCGCCTTGGCCCGCAGCGCGTCCAGATCGGGCGGCAGCAGGGGGACGGAGACGGGGGTGGGGGACGAGGTGTGGACGCGGACTCCCGGGGCGGAGCGGTACGCGGGGGCCGGGGGTGCGGGGGTGGGGGGCGTGCCGTGAGTCGGCGGCGTGCCGTACGTGGAGGGTGTGGCCTGGGGGGCCGGCATGGCCTGAGTGGTCGGCATGGCCGGGGGGGAAGGTGGCGGCACGGCGGGGCCGGGGGCCTGGGGTTGCGGCGTCAACGGTGGCTGTGGGGGCGCGACTTGCCGCCCGGAGTCCGGGGCGCCGGGGGCGACGGCCACCGGGACGGGCGTCCCGATCGGCGGCTGTGGCGCGTACGGCGCGGCAAGCGGCTGCGGAGCGGGCGGTTCCGCAGCCGACGGCGAGGGCGGCGGCGCACCCAGGGGCGGCGCCGCAACCGGCGGCGGATCGAAAGGCGAGCGCTCCTCCCGCACCATCCGCTCCTGTGCCTCCGGTCCCGCCGCAGGCCCGGCCGTCTCGTGGCCTTCTGACATGGGTTGCTCCGCCGCCCTTCCGGCTCAGAACGTGTGCAGCAGTCGGCTGTAGAGCCCGAACGCGCCGAACGCGACCGGGAACAGCGCCACCACACCGACGGACTCGACGAGGTTCATCACACGGCGCAGCCGCACCCGTATGTGCTCAGGCACCCGTACCGCGAGCGCGGCCAACGGCAGCACCGCAAGGAGGCTCAGCACCACCAGCGCCCCCATGGGGTCACCGGAAGCCGCCGCCCACCGGTGCACCAGCCCGGCCGCCACCGCCGTACCGGCCGCCAGCAGGGCGATGACCTCCGGCGCCAAGGGGTAGGCACGGGCCCGGGAGAACAGCAGCAGGCACACCAGCAGCGCGGCGGCCGTCGCCCACCCGTCATCCGCGCCGGCCGCCAGGATTCCCGCCGCGCCCGCCGATACGGCCACGGCCACCGTGGCGAGCGCGAGACCGCGATGGGTCGCGCCGAGCGCGGTCGCCACCTGGTGCCGGCTCACCGGGGTGCCGCCCGAGCGCTGGTCGTCGAGCCGGGTCAGGCCGGCCGCCGTCAGCGCGAGCCGGGGCAGATACCCCAGGACCAGGACCGACACCACGCCGAGCGCAACTCCTGTACGGGGCGCGTCGGTCAGCGCGAGGACGGCCTCCCAGGCGCCGACGGCGAGCCCGACCGCCGCCGCGCCGATGAGGCCGCCGCGGCCGAGCCCGGTGCAGCGGCCGAGCAGTGCGAGGGCGGCGGCGACGGTGAGCCCCGCTGCGGCCAGCCGCGCCGGGCCCGCCGAGGTGGCCTGCCACGAGGCGAGTACGCCGACGGCGCCCGCCGGCACCAGCAACGCGACCGCGAGCGGGCGCCGTTCGAGCAGCCCGCACACCGCGCCGGCCGCCGCGGCGAGCACTCCGGCGACGCCGAGCCAGAGCGCGGCACGGGCCGGCCCGTACCAATCGGCCGCGCACACACCGGCGGTCAGCGCCAGCAGCACGCTCGCGGCGCCCGCCGTCCACGTCCGGCTCCGGTCGCCCCAGCGCCAGGCGCGGACGTCCGGTTCGTCCGGCACCTCACCGACCGCGTCGTCCGCGGCCTGCGTGCCCGCGTCCGTGTGCACACTCACCATGCCGACGCCGCCCCTGTGTTGCTGCCGGAAGGCACCACGGGACGGCTGTCGTCCCGGAGCCGGAGCCGCCGCGCGGAAGCCGGATCCGGCACCCTGCGGTCGTCATCCCGCGCCATCGTCCCTCCCCCGAACCGTTCCCTACTGCAACACGATACGGGGCCCGTCCGACACCGCCCGCACCCTCCGGCGGCGGAACTTCCGCATACCCGCCGCCTCGCCGCCAACGGGCACAGAGGCGGCCAACACCCGGCAATAAGGGGGCAATCGCCCAGGTACCGAATTCTCCGTCACATCCGTGGACCTCCCGGAGAGCGGCCGGGGTCGGCCCGGCGCGCATCCTTTGCACCACAGAACCGGCAGGCCGTCCGGTGCCGCAAGGTAGGGAAAACCCCACCCCCGCCACCCCACGTCCCCCATGGCCCCGGAGCCCCCGGCCCGGCAGGCTTGGCCCCATGAGTGACAGATCCCAGGTCAGTACCGGCGCCGACGTTCAGGAGGGCGCGCCGCCTCCGCCGCCGCGGGCGCCGCTCAGCGGCTGGACCTGGCGGGAAATCGGGTACCTGCTGGCCAATTTTCCGCTGGGGGTGTTCGCGTTCGCCGTCGTGATGGTGTGGCTGGTGCTGGGCATCGGTCTTTCGGTCACGGTGATCGGGCTGCCGCTGCTGGCCGTGGGGCTGTTGGTGTGCCGGCAGTACGGGAGGCTGGAGCGCGCGCGGGCGCGGGTGCTGCTCGGTGTGCGGGTGCCGGAGCCGAGCCCGCCGCGGCCCCGGGAGAACGGCTTCTTCCCGTGGCTGTGGGTACGGCTGACGGATCCGGTCGCCTGGCGGCACGCGCTGTTCGCGGTGGTCAGGCTGCCGTGGGCCGTCCTGACCTTCGCCGTCGTCCTCGTCTCGCTCTTCGTGGGGTGGCCCGCGCTGCCGTGGGTGGCGCGCTGGCTGTCGAACGTGGACCGGGCGATGGTGCGCGGGCTGCTGTCGCCGTCCGACGAGCTGGAGCGGCGGATCGCCGAGCTGGAGTCGGACCGGATGACGGTGACGGACACGGCGGCGGCCGACCTGCGGCGGATCGAGCGGGATCTGCACGACGGCGCGCAGGCCAGGCTGGTGGCGCTGGCCATGGGCCTCGGTCTGGCCAAGGAGAAGCTGCTGGAGGACCCGGACGCGGCGGCGGTGATGGTGGACGAGGCGCACGGCGAGGTGAAGCTGGCGCTCCAGGAGCTGCGGGATCTGGCCCGCGGCATCCATCCGGCGATCCTCACCGACCGTGGTCTCGGCCCGGCGCTGGTCTCCCTGGGCGGGCGCTGCACGGTGCCGGTGACGACCTCGGTCGAGCTGCCGGAGCGTCCGGTCGCCGCCATCGAGGGCATCGCCTATTTCACCGTCTCCGAGCTGCTGCAGAACATCTCCAAGCACAGTGCGGCGCGGTCGGCTTCGGTCGAGGTGTGGCGGTCCGGCGGGCGGCTGCTGATCCGGGTGGAGGACGACGGGCGGGGCGGTGCCCGGCTGGACGGCGGGAGCGGGATGGCCGGGCTCGCGGAGCGGCTGGAGTCGGTGGACGGACTGTTCGTGCTGGATTCGCCCGAGGGCGGGCCGACGCGGGTGACGGCGGAGCTGCCGTGGCGCGGGCGGCGGTGAGCTGACGTCTCGCGGGGTGGGGAAAACCCCCGGCGAAGACTGCGAGGAGCCTCATGGTGCCCGGCGCGCGGTCCGGGGACTCTTGAGATGAGGGGGAGCGCGGTCCTGGCAGGTCGGGCGGCTCCGGCCGGTGAGGCTTCGACGGCGCACCGGTGATCACGTCGCCGGATACGGCAGAACGGAAACGAAACGATGGATTCCGCATACGCACCGCAGGCCCACGCCTCCCGCGTGCCGATCGGGCTGCGCGCGCCGTTCTCGGGGCGCACCTGGCGGGAGTTCCTCTACCTCCTCATCAGCCTCCCCATCGCCGTCGTGATGTTCACGTACGCGACGGCGGTGATCTCGCTCGGCGCCGGCCTGCTGGTGACGTTCCTGGGCATCCCGGTGTTCGCGGGCGGGCTGGCCGGCGCCCGCGGTCTCGGCGGCATGGAGCGGGCGCGCGCCCGCGCGCTGCTGGGGGTGCGGGTGGCCGACCCGGCGCCGCTGCGCGCGGCCAAGCCCGGCCTGATGCCGTGGGTCGGCAGCGTCCTCAAGAGCGGGGCCTCCTGGCGCCACCTGCTCTACTGCATGCTGCACTTCCCGTGGGCGGTGTTCTCCTTCGTCTTCTCCCTGACGTTCTGGGTGCTCGGCTGGGGGCTGCTGACCTACCCGCTGTGGCACTGGGTGTTCCCCGCCTACGTCGACCAGCCGGGAATCCAGGTGTGGGGCGACGGCGCGGGCCACGGCTTCTATCTCTCGTCGTCCGCCGGGATCTGGGGCACCAGCGGGATCGGGCTGCTGATGGTCTTCGCCGGGCCGTGGGTGATCCACGGTCTGACGCAGCTCGACCGGGTCATGGTCCACGGCCTGCTCGGCCCCTCGCCGCTGGCCAGCCGGGTCTCGGAGCTGGAGACCGACCGCGGCGTGGTGGTCGACACCGCAGCCGCCGACCTGCGGCGCATCGAGCGGGATCTGCACGACGGCGCGCAGGCCAGGCTGGTGGCGCTGGCCATGGATCTCGGTCTCGCCAAGGAGAAGCTGGCGGAGGACCCGGAGGCCGCCGCGCGGATGGTGGACGAGGCGCACGGCGAGGTGAAGACCGCGCTCCAGGAGCTGCGGGATCTGGCCCGCGGCATCCACCCGGCGATCCTCACCGACCGCGGTCTCGGCCCGGCGCTGTCGGCGCTCGCCGCGCGCTGCACCGTGCCGGTGACCGTGACGGTGGATCTGGACCACAGGCCCGCCGCCGCGATCGAGGGCACCGCGTACTTCACCGTCTCCGAACTCCTGCAGAACGTCTCCAAGCACGCCCGCGCGAGCAGCGCCACGGTGGACGTCTGGCGCGCCGGGAACCGGCTCGTCCTGCTGGTCACGGACGACGGCAGGGGCGGCGCCGGCACGACCACGGGCAGTGGCCTGGCCGGTCTCGCCGACCGTCTCGCCGCCGTCGACGGCCTCCTGGCCATCGACTCCCCGAACGGCGGCCCGACCTCCGTCACCGCGGAACTGCCCTGGCGGTCCTAGCCCGTACGGGCAGGCCGCCGGCGGGCCGGCATCCCCCTCGTACGCCCCGCCCCGCGCTCCTTTCCTCCCTCATCTCCCCGTCCGCTCCCCCCTCCGCGTCCGAATGCTGGGATGCTGGGGGTCTGGAGGGCGGCCCGGACGGCGCCCCGGAGGGCGCGGAGCGCCGGGTGGGGTTCGATGATGCGGGGGGTTGTGAGCGTGGAGGACACAGTGCGGGTGGTCATCGCCGAGGATTCGGTGCTGCTCAGGGAGGGGCTGACGCGGCTGCTGACCGACCGCGGGCACGAGGTCGTGGCCGGGGTGGGGGACGCCGATGCGCTGATCAAGGTGATCGGCGAGCTGGCCGACGCCGGTGCGCTGCCCGACGTGGTGGTGGCGGACGTACGGATGCCGCCGACCCACACCGACGAGGGGGTGCGCGCCTCGATCCAGCTGCGCCGCGCCTATCCGGATCTGGGGGTGCTGGTGCTCTCGCAGTACGTCGAGGAGCAGTACGCGACGGAGCTGCTGGCCGGTTCGAGCCGGGGCATCGGCTATCTGCTCAAGGACCGGGTCGCGGAGGTGCGGGAGTTCGCCGACGCGGTGGTGCGGGTCGCCGAAGGGGGCACCGCGCTGGATCCTGAGGTGGTCGCGCAGCTGCTCGGCCGCAGCCGCAAGCAGGACGTGCTGGAACGGCTGACGCCGCGAGAGCGCGAGGTGCTGGGGCTGATGGCCGAGGGGCGGACGAATTCGGCGATCGCCCGGCAGCTGGTGGTCAGCGACGGCGCGGTGGAGAAGCACGTCAGCAACATCTTCCTGAAGCTGGGCCTGTCGCCGAGTGACGGGGATCACCGCCGGGTGCTCGCCGTGCTGACCTATCTCAACTCCTGAGAATCTGACGCAACGTCGGACGCGCAGGCCGGGGCCCTTTCAGCCAGGACCCAGGACCTTGGTCCTAGAACCTTTTGAGGAGTCGGGAGCGCCGGGGAGAAGGAGAGGAAAAAGCAGCTATTCCGTGACAATCTCCACCGAAATGTCGTCTCATGAAGAAGTCCATCATGTGATCGACCCAGGGAAGGTGACCCTTACCCCCGTACGATGGCGAGGGGACCACCGGTCGGCACGACACGTCCCGAGCCCTGCCGCAAGGCGGGGAGCCTTACGCCTCTAGGGAGGTCCGAAGCAGTGACCAGCCAGGTCAACAGCACAGCCGAGCAGGCCGACGGAGCGCTTGTCGGGGAACAGCGCACTACCGGTGACGGCGGCGGAGGTAAGGAAGTCCGGCGCCTCGACCGGGTGATCATCCGGTTTGCGGGCGACTCCGGTGACGGTATGCAGCTCACCGGCGACCGGTTCACGTCCGAGACCGCGTCGTTCGGTAATGACTTGTCGACGCTGCCGAATTTCCCTGCCGAGATCCGGGCACCCGCCGGCACTCTGCCCGGTGTTTCCAGTTTTCAGCTGCATTTCGCCGATCACGACATTCTTACTCCCGGGGATGCGCCGGACGTTTTGGTGGCGATGAATCCGGCGGCGCTGAAGGCGAATCTCGCCGACGTCCCGCGCGGCGCGGACATCATCGTCAACACCGATGAGTTCACCAAGCGCCCGATGGCGAAGGTGGGGTACGCGACCAGCCCGCTGGAGGACGGGTCGCTGGAGGCTTACCACGTCCACCCGGTGCCGCTGACGACGCTGACGATCGAGGCGCTGAAGGAGTTCGGCCTGTCCCGCAAGGAGGCCGAGCGCAGCAAGAACATGTTCGCGCTCGGCCTGCTGTCGTGGATGTACCACCGTCCGACGGAGGGCACCGAGAAGTTCCTGCGGGCGAAGTTCGCGAAGAAGCCGGACATCGCCGAGGCCAACGTGGCGGCGTTCCGCGCGGGCTGGAACTTCGGTGAGACGACGGAGGACTTCGCCACGTCCTACGAGGTCGCCCCGGCGACGACGGCGTTCCCGGCCGGCACCTACCGCAACATCTCCGGCAACCTGGCGCTGTCCTACGGGCTGATCGCCGCGGCCCGCCAGGCGGACCTGCCGCTGTACCTCGGCTCGTACCCGATCACCCCGGCGTCCGACATCCTGCACGAGCTGTCCAAGCACAAGAACTTCGGCGTGCGCACGTTCCAGGCCGAGGACGAGATCGCCGGGATCGGCGCCGCACTGGGCGCCGCGTTCGGCGGTGCGCTGGCGGTGACGACGACGTCGGGCCCCGGTGTGGCGCTGAAGTCGGAGACCATCGGCCTGGCCGTCAGCCTCGAACTGCCGCTGCTGATCGTGGACATCCAGCGCGGCGGCCCCTCGACGGGCCTGCCGACCAAGACCGAGCAGGCCGACCTGCTCCAGGCGATGTACGGCCGCAACGGCGAGGCCCCGGTGCCGATCGTGGCGCCCCGCACCCCGGCCGACTGCTTCGACGCGGCCCTGGACGCCGCCCGGATCGCCCTCACCTACCGCACGCCGGTCTTCCTGCTCTCCGACGGCTACCTCGCCAACGGCTCCGAGCCCTGGCGGATCCCCGACGTCGCGGACCTGCCGGACCTGAGCGTCCAGTTCGCCTCCGGGCCCAACCACCAACTGGCCGACGGCACCGAGGTGTTCTGGCCCTACAAGCGCGACGAGGCCACCCTCGCCCGCCCCTGGGCGGTGCCGGGCACGCCGGGTCTCGAACACCGCATCGGCGGCATCGAGAAGCAGGACGGCACCGGCAACATCTCCTACGACCCCGCCAACCACGACTTCATGGTCCGCACCCGGCAGGCCAAGACCGACGGCGTCGACGTCCCCGCCATCGAGGTCGACGACGTCTCCGGCAACGCCAAGGTCCTCGTCCTGGGCTGGGGTTCGACGTACGGACCGATCACCGCGGCCGTCCGGCGGGTGCGCAACGCCGGCGGGCAGATCGCCCAGGCCCACCTGCGTCACCTCAACCCCTTCCCCGCCAACCTCGGCGAGGTCCTGGCCCGTTACGACCGGGTGGTCGTGCCGGAGATGAACCTCGGGCAGCTCGCCACCCTGCTGCGTGCCAAGTACCTCGTCGACGCGCGCTCGTACACCCAGGTCAGCGGAATGCCGTTCAAGGCCGAGCAGCTCGCGGAGGTCTTCCAGGAGGCCATCAAGGAGGCCGTCAATGACTGAGACGATCACACAGGGGCCCGGCCGGCCGACCGCCCTGTCGCTGGTGCCCAAGGCCGAGGCCAAGCAGTCCATGAAGGACTTCAAGTCCGACCAGGAAGTGCGCTGGTGCCCCGGCTGCGGCGACTACGCCGTCCTCGCCGCCGTCCAGGGCTTCATGCCCGAACTCGGCCTGGCGAAGGAGAACATCGTCTTCGTCTCCGGCATCGGCTGCTCCTCCCGCTTCCCGTACTACATGAACACCTACGGGATGCACTCCATCCACGGCCGCGCCCCGTCCATCGCCACCGGTCTGGCCACCTCGCGCCGCGACCTGTCCGTATGGGTGGTCACCGGCGACGGCGACGCGCTGTCCATCGGCGGCAACCACCTCATCCACGCGCTGCGCCGCAACGTCAACCTCAAGATCCTGCTGTTCAACAACCGGATCTACGGCCTGACCAAGGGCCAGTACAGCCCCACGTCCGAGGCCGGCAAGATCACCAAGTCGACGCCGATGGGCTCGCTCGACGCGCCGTTCAACCCGGTCTCGCTGGCGCTCGGCGCCGAGGCGTCCTTCGTGGCCCGTACGGTCGACTCCGACCGCAAGCACCTCACCTCGGTGCTGCGCGAGGCGGCGGCCCACCCCGGTACGGCGCTGGTGGAGATCTACCAGAACTGCAACATCTTCAACGACGGCGCCTTCGAGGTGCTCAAGGACAAGGAGAAGGCCGAGGAGGCCGTCATCCGCCTGGAGCACGGGCAGCCGATCCGCTTCGGCCCCCTCGCCCCCGACGGCCTCGGCTCCAAGGGCGTGGTCCGCGACCCGGCCACCGGCGACCTCAAGGTCATCGACGTACGGGAGGAGGGCACCGGTGGCGTGCTGGTCCACGACGCGCACAGCCCCTCCCCCACCACCGCCTTCGCCCTGTCCCGCCTCGCCGACCCCGACACCCTCCACCACACCCCCATCGGGGTGCTCCGCAGCACCGAACGCCCTGTCTACGACACCCTCATGGCGGACCAGCTCGACACCGCCACCGAGCAGCAGGGCAAGGGCGACCTCGGCCGGCTGCTCGCGGGCAACGACACCTGGACGGTCGTCGGCTGACACCCGCTCCACGGGCCCCTCCCGGACGGCCCGCCTGTCATGACCGTATGGCGATACGCACATGACAGGCGGGCCGTCCGGCGTTACCTTCACAGGGTCGTTGTCGAGGCAGCACCGGGAGGGCCGCCCCTTGGACGCTCGAAGCACGCAGCGCACCGGCCTCGCCTACGGCTTCGCCGCCTACGGCATGTGGGGCCTGCTGCCGCTCTACTGGCACCTGCTGGGCGCCGCTTCACCGGCCGAGATCCTGGCCCACCGCATGGTGTGGTCGCTGCCCGTCGCCCTGGTCATCCTGGCCGCGCTGCGCCGCTGGTCGTGGGTGAGGCCGCTGCTGCGGCAGCCCCGGCGGCTGGGGCTGATCCTGCTGAGCGCGACCGTCATCTCGGTCAACTGGTACCTGTACATCTGGGCCGTCAACTCCGGGCACGTCCTGGAGGCGTCGCTCGGCTACTTCATCAACCCGCTGGTCAGCATCGCGTTCGGGGTGCTGGTGCTGCGTGAGCGGCTGCGCCCGTTGCAGTGGGCGGCGGTGGGTGTCGGCGCCCTCGCGGTCGTCGTGATGGCCGTCGCGTACGGCAGGGTGCCCTGGATCTCGCTCGTCCTGGCGTTCACGTTCGCCACGTACGGCCTGGTCAAGAAGGGCATCAAGCTCGACGGTGTGGCCGGCTTCAGCGCGGAGACGGCGATCCAGTTCCTGCCCGCGCTGGGCTTCCTGCTCTTCATCGGCGGGCGCGGGCAGTCCAGCTTCGTCAACGACGGGACCGGACCCGCGCTGCTGCTCGCGGGCTGCGGGATCGCGACCGCGGTGCCGCTGATCGCCTTCGGCGCGTCGGCGGTACGGCTGCCGCTGACCACCCTCGGGATGATCCAGTACCTGGCGCCGACCTTCCAGTTCCTGCTGGGGCTCGTGGTCTTCCACGAGGCGATGCCTCCGGAGCGCTGGGCCGGGTTCGCGCTGGTGTGGCTGGCGCTCGTGGTGCTGACCTGGGACGCGCTGCGGACCGCGGGCAAGGGGCGCGCCGCGCTGGCCGCCGCGGGGACACGGGCCGGCGAGACGGCGGCCGACGAGGCCGCGACGCTGGCGGCCCGGGACACCGCGGTACCGGAGCGGCCGGCCGGCCAGGAGGACGTCAGGCCCGCCGGGGGCGGCACCGTCTGATCCCACCGGTGCCGCCTGTTCCCCGTGAGGGCCGTGCCGCACCGCAGGAGGCGCCGTACCGGCCGGTGATGCGGCAGGTACGGCGCCTCCGGGGCGCAGAGGCGGCCGGTCGCTAGCGGTGGCGCCGCGGCGCCCCCGGCGCGGGTGGGGGCGTCACTTGGCGGAGCCCGCCGCGTTGGCCGCGTTCACCAGCGCCTGCTTGTCGACGGCGCCGACGTAGACCGAGCCGTCGTCGGTCATCAGGGCGTTGACCAGGCGGGTGCTGAAGACCCGGCCGGAGCCGAAGTCGCCGGTCACCTTGTCGCCGATGCTGTCGAGGAACGACGCGGCGCCGCCCTCCTTGCCGGACGGCAGGCCGGACCCGGAGCCCTTGATCGTGGCGATGGACGTCCAGCCCTTGCCGACGACGTCGAACCCGCCCAGGCCCTGGGGGCCCTTGGCGCCCCGGGATCCCTTGAAGCCCTCGGGGAGGCCGTCGGCGTGCTGCTTGTCGCCGTCGACGACCTTGGCGCCCTTGGGAGGCGTGAAGGCGAACGTGGCGGCGGCGGGCTTGCCGAAGTCGACCTCGGTGAAGCCGGCCTCGACGGCAGCCGCTCCGCCGCTCTTGGGCGTGAGGGTGAACTTCAGCGGCACGCCGTTCCCTGCGTCCACCGCGATCCGGATCGCGCCGACCGTCGACGCGGACTGCTTCGGCTTGATCACCAGCTGGTACGCGTCCCGCCCGGCGACCTTCGCGGTGCCGTCGACGGTGACCGACGTGGTGTCACCCGCCGCCTTGAGCGCCTCCTTGGCCAGCTCCTTCGGGGTGGCGTTCTCCAGGCCCTTCGGCAGGTCCTCGGGCCCGCCGCGCTGCCCGGCATGCTTGCCGCTCCCGGCGCTGCGGCTGTGCACGGCGGTGTTGCTGCCGCCGTCGTACGCCCAGACCTCCTGGCCGTTGTGGACGAAGCTGTACTCGGCGGACCTGTCGACGATCGACACCCGCTGCCGCTCCGGGCCGTCGGCGGCCACCTTCAGCGTGTGCACACCGGACGCCAGCTCCATCAGCTTGCTCTGCGGGGAGGCCGACGCGCCGTCACCCTTCGCGCCGCCTTCGCCGCCCGCGCCGCCGAGACCACCGGGCAGGGACGGCAGCCCCAGATCGGTGCTGACGCGGAAGGTGCCGGACAGCTGCTGGGTGTCCGATGCGGCGACCTTCGCTATCAGCTGCTGCGCCGAGATCTCCGGCAGGTCGGGGGCACCGGATCCGGCGAACGCCGGGACCAGCCCGATCGTCGCCGCCGCCACCCCCGCCACCGCGACCGGCACCCCGTACCGCACCGCCTTGCGGCGCTTCGTCGAGCGCTCCCCGTCCGCGTACCGGTCGTCGGCGACCTCTGTCGGTTCGTTCCGTGGCATGTGCCCTACCTCCGTCGTGAGCGGCGGTTTCCGCGCTGCGCACTCGTCCGCCCCTGGCCCCGGTAGGGGGCCTTCCGCCGCGTTGTGGTGCGTTCCATCCCATCAAAACGGCCGGGACCGCGCGTCAACCAGGGGGAGCAACTCGTCCTCCCCCTGGGGGATGACGTCCGATCACCCCGGGAGCGGTTCCGTACACCGGGAGGGTGATCGGTCCCTAGGGGACGACGGATGGAGGGTGCCGGCCCGGAACGGTCAGCTCCGGGCGCCGCCGCTCATCCGGCGCGGTGCACCACCGCGTCGCACAGGCTTTCCAGCGCGGTCTTGGCCATGCAGTCCGGCAGCGGCGCCAGCGCGGCGCGGGCCTCCTCGGCGTAGCGCACGGTGTCCCGGCGGGCCTGTTCCAGCGCCGGGTGGGCGCGCAGCCGCGCCAGGGCGTCGGCGTGCCGCGCGTCGTCGGTGAGGTCGCCGGCCAGCAGCTCGCACAGCGCGCGGTCGTCGGCGGTGCCCGCCTCGCTCTCGGCGCGGGCCCGCAGGTGCAGCACCGGCAGCGTCGGGATGCCCTCGCGCAGGTCCGTACCGGGGGTCTTGCCCGATTCGTGCGAGTCGCTGGCGATGTCCAGGACGTCGTCGGCCAGCTGGAAGGCGGTGCCGAGCCGCTCGCCGTACTGGGTGAGGATGCTGACCGTCGACTCGTCGGCGCCCGACATCATCGCGCCGAAGCGGCAGGCGACGGCGACCAGCGAGCCGGTCTTGCCCGCGAGGACGTCCAGGTAGTGGTCGATGGGGTCGCGGCCGTCGCGCGGGCCCGCGGTCTCCAGGATCTGGCCGGTCACCAGGCGCTCGAACGCCTCGGCCTGGATCCGGACCGCGTCGGGCCCGAGGTCGGCCAGGATGTGCGAGGCGCGGGCGAAGAGGAAGTCGCCGGTGAGGACGGCGAGGGAGTTGCCCCAGCGGGCGTTGGCGCTGGCCACCCCGCGGCGCACGTCCGCCTCGTCCATCACGTCGTCGTGGTAGAGCGTCGCCAGATGCGTCAGCTCCACGACCACGGCCGACGGCACCACGCCTGGGGTGTACGGATCACCGAATTGGGCGGCCAGCATCACCAGCAGCGGCCGGAACCGCTTGCCTCCTGCACGGACGAGGTGCTGCGCGGACTCGGTGATGAACGGCACGTCGCTTTTGGTGGCCTCCAGCAGGCCCTCCTCGACAGCCGCCAACCCGGCCTGGACATCGGCCTCAAGAGCCTGGTCCCGCACGCTCAGCCCGAAGGGCCCGACGACGGTCACGAGGGGTACTCCTGTCTGCTGACGATCAAACGGATTGTCGATCTGTCGCTGTCTCCACCGTTGGCCAGCGTATCCGGTCCCAGTTCGATCACCGTGAGCGCCCGTCCCCCGAACCACCTCGGAAGTCGGCCGACCCTCCGCCCGGTATGTTCTTGATCACCCTTTGTGAAGGTTTTGCTAGGGGGACGGCGGATGAACAGCAGCACCTGCGCCCCCAGGAGCCACTCCCGTGACCGGAAAACCCGACACCCGCGAGGGCCACCGCGTCACCCACGAGAGCCACGTGCCCTTCGGCCATCCTTCACTCCGGCCATCCTTCACTTCAGCCATCCTTCGCTTCGGCCATCCTCGCGGACGGCTTCCCCGCTGCGCGTGCGACCGGCGTCGGCGGAGGGCGCGGCACGGGTGCGGACGGGGGTTTTCCACAGGCCGCACGTGGGGTGGCGGGGCGGTCGTACTCTGTGCGGCGGGGGCCCACCGGCCCGTCGGCCCACCGGCTACGAAGAACGCGAGGAGCTGTCATGACCGAGCAGAGCCCGTTCGACCTGGCGGAAGGCGATCCCTTCGGCCCGCACACCCTCCCCTACGGCGTCTTCAGCACCGCCGCGGCACCCGCGTTGCGCAGGATCGGTGTCCGGTACGGCCGGCATGTCCTGGACCTGAGTGCGCTGCCCGACGCGGTACGGCCCGAACACGCCGACGTGCTCGCCGCGCCGACGCTCAACCCGCTGCTGGCCGCGGGACGTTCGGTGTGGCAGGAGGTCCGCGCGGCCGTGCGGACCGCGGTCACCGCCCCCGCGCACCGCAGTGCGATCGCGCCCCTGCTGCATCCGCTGGAAGAGGTGACGCTGCACCTCCCGTTCGAGGTCGCCGACTACGTCGACTTCTACGCCAGCGAGCATCACGCCACCAACGTCGGCAAGATCTTCCGCCCGGACGCCGCCGCACTGCCCCCCAACTGGAAGCATCTGCCGATCGGTTACCACGGCCGGGCCGGCACCGTCCTGGTCAGCGGCACGCCGGTGGTGCGCCCCAACGGCCAGCGGAAGGCGCCCACGGACGCCGTTCCCTCGTACGGGCCTTCCACCCGGCTCGACATCGAGGCGGAGGTCGGCTTCGTGGTCGGCACCCCGTCGGCGCTGCACGAACCGGTCGCCCTGGGCGCTTTCCGCGACCACGTCTTCGGTGTCTGCCTGCTCAACGACTGGTCCGCGCGGGACATCCAGGCATGGGAGTACGTCCCGCTCGGCCCGTTCCTCGGCAAGTCCTTCGCGACGTCCGTCTCCGCCTGGATCACCCCGCTCGACGCCCTGGACCACGCCCGTACCGCCCCGCCCGCCCGCGACCTGCCGGTACTGCCGTACCTCGACGACACGGCGGCCGAACCGGGCGGCATCGACCTGCGCATCGAGGTGCGCATCAACGACGAGACGGTCTCCCGCCCGCCGTTCTCCACCATGTACTGGACCGCCGCCCAGCAGCTGGCCCATATGACCGTCAACGGCGCCTCGTTGCGCACCGGCGATCTCTTCGCGTCCGGTACGGTCTCCGGCCCCGAACCCGACCAGCTCGGCTGCCTGCTCGAACTCACCCAGGGCAAGGGGCCGTACCTCCAGGACGGCGACGAAGTCACCCTCACCGCCTGGGCGCCGGGCCCGGAGGGCGCCCGGATCGGCCTGGGCGAGGTCACCGGCCGGATCCTGCCCGCGCGGGACACGTCCTCGGGGGCGTGAACGGGCCGCCGGGCGCGCTCGATCCGCTGCCGGTGCACGGCGGGGCGCCGGCAGCGCGCCGGTCCTGCTGCGGGGCCGGCGAAGGGCACCAAGGGTGTGCCCACGCGGCGTTGGGCGCGCTCGGACGGCCGGCCGCTCACCTGGCTCTGCCCGCGGCGGCCGGAGAAGCGGTGTGCGGGGCGCATGCGAGGTGCGGGCGCTGGGCCGTTTCGGGTGACTCCCTTGCCGGGCCGCGCATTTGGCCCACCGCGAGTGAGCCGCCCGCCGACCGGCCGAGATCATCAGGGGTGCACAATGACCGCGTGCCGATAACTAACATCTCAAAGAGGGCAACGCTCGACGACGCCCAGATGGTCAGCCGCGCGCTGGCCCGCGCGTTCGACGACGACCCGATGATGCGCTGGTTCTTCCCTGAAGGCTCCTCTCGCGAGGCGGGGCTGGGCCGTTACTTCACCACGCTCTTCACCCGGCAGTATGTGCACCACGGCGTGTGCGAGCGCACCGACGCGGCAGCCTCCTTCTGGGTGCCGCCCGAGGGGCAAGCGAAGGCCGTTCCCGACGCCGAGACCATCCAGGAACTCCAGGACATCCTCGGCGACCGGGCCCCGCTGTTCCGCGATGCTGTCGAGGCCGCGGCCGAGCACACACCGGGGGAAGCGCACTGGTACCTGGCCGTGATCGGCGCCGACCCGGCCGCCCGGGGCCAGGGGCACGGGTCCGCCCTGCTGCGCTCGGGGCTGGCCCAGGCCGACGCGGCGGGCCTGCCCGTCTACCTGGAGTCCTCCAAGCCGTCCAACCTCCCCCTCTACGAGCACTTCGGCTTCACCGTGCTCGGGGAGATGCAACTGCCGGGCGGCGGCCCGACGCTGTGGGCCATGCGGCGCGCCCCTCGCACCCCGTCCGCCGGCTGAAGACCGTCCGGCGGGCAGTCGCCGGAGCCGCAGCCGCAGCCGCAGCCGCATCGCGGTGGGGATGACCACGTAAGCGTGGTGGGACGGCGGCCCGCAGCCGCCGTCCCACTCCCTTAGCGTGCGCGCTGCTGTGCGGGGCTGTCGTCGAGTCACGGATCTCCCACCTCTGTGCAACGGACACGTATGCAGGGGTTTGCAAGCGGAACGCAGGGCCGTAGCGTCGCTGTTCGCATGATCAAAAAGCTTGCTCGTGACGCTCTTGAGGCTGGTGAGGCTTGGGGGTGGGTGGCAGGGGCGGCACCCTTGAGTGGAGGAATAGCGATGCGCGTTCAGAAAATGCCGGCCCTCGCCGTGGCTGTGGTCGCGGCCGGTCTCTCGCTCACGGCCTGCGACGGCGGCAGCAGCAATGACGCGTCTTCGGGCGCGAGCGCGGCTTCCTCACAGAGCGCGGCGGACGGCGGCACTGCGACGCCCGGGAGCGGATCGCCCTCGGCTTCGCCCAAGGAATCGACGTCGGCTTCGGCCGCACCGAAGGAGTCGGCCTCGGGCTCGCCGGAGACACCGGCCCCGGCCAAGAAGCCGGCTTCCGGAGCCGATTCCGCGAAGGCGACGAAGCCGGAGGCCGGGGCGAACGCGCCACGGCAGTCGGCACCCCTTGGCTGCAAGACCTCACACCTGAAGATGAGCTTCTCCGACGGGAAGGCCGAGGGGCAGGTTCTGATCCATCTCAAGAACACGGGCGCCGCGACGTGTTCGCTGCAGGGCTTCCCCGGTGTCGACCTCAGGACGCAGGACGGCGGCCTCAGCGCGAAGCGCACCTCGTCCGCCGCGCCGCGCGTGACGTTGCGGACGGGGCAGGACACCCGGTTCACGCTGCGCTTCCCGCCGAACCACTCGGGCGGCAGCGGCCTGACCTTCACCAGCACGGTGGTCACCCCGCCCAACGAGACCCACTCCCGCACCTTGGCACTCCACATCAACATTGCTGCCTCCGACTCCGCCCCGGACATCACCGTGAGCCCGGTCGGCGCCGACAAGTAGCGTCCGGCAGCCTGCCGCACGCGCAGCAGTACCGGGAGACCGGGGCGGAGGCGACGTCTCTCGCCGCTGCCTCCCGGGGACCGGCCGGCTGCTAGCCTCACGTCCTCCTGTTCCACCACCGACCGAGGAGACGTACGTGCGCAAGGCAGTGCAGATCGCCGGAGCGACCGCCCTCGTCGCGATGCTGCTCAGCGGCTGCGGCGACAGCGGCGGCAGCAACTCCGGGAACAAGGAGGGCAAGCAGCCGGAGACGACGGCTCCCACGGCGCCGGACGACGCGGGCAAGCCCGCCGACGGCGGTTCCCTCGACGGCGCGTGGCAGACGAAGGCCGGGGACGACCCGCTGATCCTGGTCGTCTCCAAGGGGACGGTGGCGCTCAGCCAGGGCCACAAGACGGCCTGCCTGGGCAAGGTCGAGAAGATGGGCGGCATGGCCATGGCCGCGCTCAAGTGCACCACCGGGGACGACACCCGCACCATGGGCACGCTCAAGCCCAGCTCCGACGGCACGTCCCTCACCGTCGACTGGAAGAGCGGCCCCACCGAGAAGTACACCCGGTCGACCGACGGCAAGGTGAAGATCCCCGACCTGCCGGAGCTTCCCAGCGGCGTGCCCAACGGCAGCTGAGAGCACGGGCCGACGCACGAACGGCCGCTGCCCGGCACCCCTTTCACAGGTGCCGGGCAGCGGCCGTTCGCGTATCGGTCGGGGCCCCGGGTCGCGCCGGGGTCAGCGGACGAAGACGCTCGCCTGGCCCGCCAGATCGAGGAAGTACTGCGGCGCCAGGCCGAGTACGACGGTGACGGCGACGCCGACCGCGATGGCCGTCGTCGTCAGCGGGCTGGGCACCGCGACCGTCGGTCCTTCGGCCTTCGGCTCGCTGAAGAACATCAGCACGATCACCCGGATGTAGAAGAACGCGGCGATCGCCGACGAGAGCACACCGATGACGACCAGCCAGCCGGCACCGCTCTGCGCCGCGGCCTTGAACACCGCGAACTTTCCGGCGAAACCGGAGGTCAGCGGGATGCCCGCGAAGGCCAGCAGGAAGATCGCGAACACCGCGGCCACCAGCGGCGAACGCCGCCCGAGCCCCGCCCACTTGGACAGGTGCGTCGCCTCGCCCCCGGCGTCCCGTACCAGGGTGACGACGGCGAAGGCGCCGAGCGTCACGAAGGAGTACGCGGCGAGGTAGAAGAGCACCGAGGAGATGCCGTCCTCACTGGTGGCGAGGACACCGGCCAGGATGAAGCCGGCGTGCGCGATGGAGGAGTAGGCCAGCAGCCGCTTGATGTCGGTCTGGGTGATGGCCACGATCGCACCGCCCAGCATGGTGACGATCGCGACGCCCCACATCAACGGCCGCCAGTCCCACCGCAGCCCCGGCAGCACCACGTACAACAACCGCAGCAGCGCTCCAAAAGCCGCGACCTTGGTGGCCGCAGCCATGAAGCCGGTGACCGGGGTGGGCGCGCCCTGGTAGACGTCCGGCGTCCACATGTGGAACGGGACGGCGCCGACCTTGAACAGCAGGCCCATCAGCACCAGCGCACCGCCGATCAGCAGCAGCGCGTCGTTGCCCATCGTGCCGGCCAGCGCCGGGTCGATCTGCTTGGCGCCGTCGGCGACGACCTCGGCGATACCGGCGTAGGTGACCGTCCCGGCGTAGCCGTACAGCAGGGCGATGCCGAACAGGAGGAACGCCGAGGAGAACGCACCGAGCAGGAAGTACTTGAGCGCGGCTTCCTGCGACAGCAGCCGCTGGCGGCGGGCCAGCGCGCACAGGATGTAGAGCGGGAGGGAGAAGACCTCCAGGGCGATGAAGAGCGTCAGCAGGTCGTTGGCCGCGGGGAAGACGAGCATGCCGCCGACCGCGAACAGCACGATCGGGAAGACCTCGGTGGTGGTGAACCCGGCCTTGACGGCTTCCTGTTCGGCCTTGCCGCCGGGCACCGCCGCGGCCTGCGCGGCGAAGGAGTCGACCCGCTTGCCGTGCGACGCCGGGTCGAGCCTGCGCTCGGCGAAGGTGAACACGGCGACCAGCGACACCAGCAGAATGGTGCCCTGGAGGAAGAGCGCGGGGCCGTCGACGGCGATTGCGCCCATCGCCGCGACATGCGCCTTCGTCGTGCCGAAGCCGCCGGCCGCCAGGCCGATCACCGCGGCGAACGCGGCGGCCAGCGCCACCACGGAGAGCAGCAGTTGGGTGTAATAGCGGCTGCGGCGCGGCAGGAACGCCTCGACGACGATGCCGAGGACCGCGGCGCCGAGGACGATCAGCGTCGGGGAGAGCTGGGCGTACTCGATGTGCGGCCCCGGGATCTTGCCGGGTGTATCGGCCGCCATTGTCCACAGGCTGTGGACACTTGCCACGGAACTCACTTCGCGGCCTCCGCATCGTCACCGTGCGTGGCATGGCCGGGCCGGCTGCCGCCGGTGGTGGCATCCACGTGCACGTCGGGCTTGGGGTCCTGCTTGTCCACGACGGAGAGGGTGTGATCGACCGCCGGGTTGACGAGGTCGGTCAGCGGCTTCGGGTACACCCCGAGGAAGAGCAGCAGCGCGATCAGCGGAGCCACCACCACCAGCTCCCGCACCCGGAGGTCCGGCATCTTCCGCACCTCGGTCCGCACCGGTCCGGTCATCGTCCGCTGGTAGAGGACGAGGACGTAGAGCGCGGCGAGGACGATGCCGGCGGTGGCGATGATGCCGATCACCGGATAGCGGCTGAACGTGCCGACCAGCACCAGGAATTCGCTGACGAACGGGGCGAGGCCGGGCAGCGAGAGGGTGGCCAGACCGCCGATCAGGAACGTGCCGGCGAGGACGGGGGCGACCTTCTGCACCCCGCCGTAGTCCGCGATCAGCCGCGAGCCGCGGCGGCTGATCAGGAAGCCGGCGACCAGCATCAGCGCGGCGGTCGAGATGCCGTGGTTGACCATGTAGAGGGTGGCGCCGCCCTGGCCCTGGGAGGTCATCGCGAAGATGCCCAGGATGATGAAGCCGAAGTGCGAGATCGAGGCGTAGGCGATCAGGCGCTTGATGTCCCGCTGGCCGACCGCGAGCAGCGCGCCGTAGAGGACGCTGATCAGGGCGAGGACCAGGATGACCGGGGTGGCCCACTTGCTGGCCTCGGGGAAGAGCTGGATGCAGAAGCGGAGCATCGCGAACGTGCCGACCTTGTCGACGACGGCGGTGATCAGCACGGCGACCGGCGACGTCGACTCGCCCATGGCGTTGGGCAGCCAGGTGTGCAGCGGCCACAGCGGCGCCTTCACCGCGAAGGCGAAGAAGAAGCCGAGGAAGAGCAGGCGTTCGGTGCCGGCGCCGAAGTCCAGCTTCCCCGCGGCCCGCGCCTCGACGATCTGCGGCAACGAGAAGGTGCCCGCGCCGATTTGGTCGGCGGTGGCGGCGTAGAGGCCGATGACCGCGGCCAGCATGATCAGTCCGCCGGCGAGGTTGTAGAGCAGGAACTTCACTGCGGCGTAGGACCGTTGGGTGGCGGCCTGCTCCTCGCCGTGCTCCCCCGCGCCGTCCCCGAAGCCGCCGATGAGGAAGTACATCGGGATCAGCATGGCTTCGAAGAAGAGGTAGAAGAGGAAGACGTCGGTGGCCTCGAAGGAGATGACCACCATCGCCTCGACGGCGAGGATCAGCGCGAAGAAGCCCTGGGTGGGGCGCCAGCGGCGGTTGGGGCGCGCCTCCTCCAGGGGGTCGGCGTCGTGCCAGCCCGCCAGGATGACGAACGGGATCAGCAGGGCGGTGAGCGCGATCAGGGCGACGGCGATGCCGTCCACGCCGAGTTCGTAGCGGACGCCGAAGTCGGCGATCCAGGCGTGCGATTCGGTCAGCTGGAAGGGGCCCTTGGCGCCTGGCGTGAAGCGGAACGCGATCACGAGGGCCAGGACGAAGGTGACCAGCGAGAAGGACAGCGCCACCCACTTGGCGGCGGTGCGCTTGGCCGCGGGCAGCGCGGCGGTGGCGACGGCACCGACCGCCGGCACCACCGCGGTGGCCGTCAGCAGGGGAAACGACATGGCTCAGACACCCCTCATCAGCAGGGTCGCGGCGACGAGCACGGCCGCCCCGCCCAACATCTGGACTGCGTAGGAGCGGACGAAGCCGCTCTGCAACCGGCGCAGCCGGCCGGAGAGTCCGCCCATCGTGGCCGCGGTGCCGTTGACCGCGCCGTCCACCAGCGAGTGGTCGAGGTAGACCAGGGTGCGGGTGAGGTGTTCGCCGCCGCGTACCAGGACGACGTGGTTGAAGTCGTCCTGGAGGAGATCGCGGCGGGCGGCGCGGGTGAGCAGCGAGCCGCGCGGGGCGACGGCGGGGACGGGCTTGCGGCCGTACATCAGCCAGGCGAGGCCCACGCCGACGAGCAGCACCACGATCGTCGCGGTGGTGGTGGCCGTCGCGCTGAGCGGTGAGTGGCCGTGCTCGAAGGAGGTGACCGGCTCCAGCCAGCTGACGAACGCGTCGTTGATGCTGAACAGGCCACCGGCGAAGACCGATCCAACGGCCAGCACGATCATCGGGATCGTCATGGTCCGGGGCGACTCGTGCGGATGGACCTCCTGCGGATCCCAGCGCTTCTCGCCGAAGAACGTCATCAGCATCACGCGCGTCATGTAGAACGCGGTGATCGCGGCGCCCAGCAGGGCGGCTCCGCCGAGGATCCAGCCCTCGGTACCGCCCTTGGCGAACGCCGCCTCGATGATCTTGTCCTTGGAGAAGAAGCCGGACAGACCGGGGAAGCCGATGATCGCGAGGTACCCGAGGCCGAAAGTGATGAAGGTGACCGGCATGTACCTGCGGAGACCGCCGTAACGGCGCATGTCCACTTCGTCGTTCATGCCGTGCATCACGGATCCGGCGCCGAGGAAGAGCCCCGCCTTGAAGAAGCCGTGGGTGACCAGGTGCATGATCGCGAAGGCGTAGCCGATCGGGCCGAGGCCGGCCGCCAGGATCATGTAGCCGATCTGCGACATCGTCGAACCGGCCAGCGCCTTCTTGATGTCGTCCTTGGCGCAACCGACGATCGCACCGAAGAGGAGCGTGACGGCGCCGACCACGACGACGGCCATCTGGGCATCCGGCGCGGCGTTGAAGACCGCCCCGGAGCGGGTGATGAGGTACACGCCTGCGGTGACCATGGTGGCGGCGTGGATCAGGGCCGAGACCGGGGTCGGGCCCTCCATCGCGTCGCCCAGCCAGGACTGGAGCGGCACCTGGGCGGACTTGCCGCAGGCGGCCAGCAGCAGCATCAGGCCGATGGCGGTGAGCTTGCCCTCGCCGGTGTCGCCGGTCGAGGCGAGCACCGGGCCGAAGGCGAAGGTACCGAAGGTGGTGAACATCAGCATGATCGCGATGGACAGGCCGACGTCACCGACGCGGTTGACGAGGAATGCCTTCTTGGCGGCGGTGGCGGCGCTGGGCTTGTGCTGCCAGAACCCGATGAGGAGGTACGAGGCGAGGCCGACACCCTCCCAGCCGACGTACAGCAGGAGGTAGTTGTCGGCGAGCACCAGCAGCAGCATCGCCGCGAGGAAGAGGTTGAGGTAGCCGAAGAAGCGGCGGCGCCGCTCGTCGTGCTCCATGTAGCCGATCGAGTAGATGTGGATCAGCGATCCGACACCGGTGATCAGCAGGACGAAGGTCATCGACAGCTGGTCGAGCTGGAAGGCGAGGTCGGCGCGGAAGCCGCCGACCGGGATCCAGCTGAACAGGTGCTGGTGCAGGGCGCGGTCCCCGGCACTCTTGCCGAGCATGTCGGCGAAGAGCACCGCGGCGACGGCGAACGAGGCCACCGCCAGGAGCGTGCCGATCCAGTGGCCTGCGCGGTCGAGCCGTTTTCCGCCGCACAGCAGCAGGGCCGCACCGACCAGCGGTGCCGCGACAAGCAGCGCGATCAAGTTCTCCACTTTGTGCGACCCCTTACAGCTTCATCAGGCTGGCGTCGTCGACCGAGGCCGTATGACGGGTGCGGAAGATCGTCACGATGATCGCCAGGCCGACCACGACCTCGGCCGCGGCGACGACCATCGTGAAGAAGGCGATGATCTGGCCGTCGAGATTGCCGTGCATCCGCGAGAAGGTGACGAAGGCGAGGTTGCAGGCGTTGAGCATCAGCTCGATGCACATGAACACCACGATGGCGTTCCGCCTGATCAGCACCCCGGCCGCGCCGATGGTGAACAACAGGGCGGCGAGATAGAGGTAGTAGACCGGGTTCATGTGCTGGCCTCCTCCTTCGGCTCGGCCGGCGTGGGTGACTGTGCGGCCGGGGGTTTCTCCGTCTCACGGCCCAGCCATTGCGTGGACCGCTGTTCCAGCGCCTTCAGTCCGGCCAGCGACTCCCCGGAGACGTCACGGATCTGACCGCGGCTGCGCAGTGTGGGATTGACGGTCAGCTCGGACGGGCTGCCGTCGGGCAGCAGGCCGGGGATGTCCACGGCGTTGTGCCGGGCGTAGACGCCGGGGGCGGGCAGCGGCGGCACCTGCTTGCCTTCACGGACCCGCGCCTGGGACTGCTCCCGCTGGGACGCCGGGCGTTCCGTGCGCTCCCGGTGGGTGAGCACCATCGCGCCGACGGCGGCGGTGATCAGCAGGGCTCCGGTGATCTCGAAGGCGAAGACGTACTTCGTGAAGATGAGGGCGGCCAGGCCCTGGACGTTGCCTCCGGCGTTGGCCTCGCCCAGGCCGTTGAACTCCTTGAGCGAGGCGTTGCCGATCCCGGCGATGAGCAGGATGCCGAAGCCGATGCCGAGGCCGGCGGCCAGCCAGCGCTGGCCCTTGAGCGTCTCCTTGAGCGAGTCGGCCGCGGTGACGCCGACCAGCATGACGACGAACAGGAACAGCATCATGATCGCGCCGGTGTAGACGACGACCTGGACGACGCCGAGGAAGTACGCGCCGTTGGCGAGGTAGAACACCGCGAGGACGATCATGGTCCCGGCGAGCGAGAGCGCGCTGTGCACGGCCCGCTTCATCAGGATCGTGCACAGCGCGCCGACGACCGCGACGGTGCCCAGGATCCAGAACTGCACGGCCTCGCCCGTGGAAGCCGCGGCGGCGAGGGAGTTCATCGTTCGATCACCTCCGGCGACGCGGGCTCGTTGTCCCCCGCCGTGTGGGCCGCCTCCTGGGGCATCTCGCCCTTGGTGTGCGCGACCTGCCGGACCGTGCCGGGCGCGGCTTCGGTGACCAGGCCCTTGTAGTAGTCCTTCTCCGTCATCCCGGGGAAGATCGCGTGCGGCGAGTCGACCATGGTGTCCTCCAGGCCCGCGAGCAGCTCTTCCTTGGTGTAGATGAGCGATTCGCGTGACCTGTCGGCGAGTTCGTACTCGTTGGTCATGGTCAGGGCGCGGGTCGGGCACGCCTCGATGCACAGGCCGCACAGGATGCAGCGCAGGTAGTTGATCTGGTAGACGCGGCCGTAGCGCTCCCCTGGTGAGTAGCGCTCCTCGGGGGTGTTGTCCGCGCCCTCGACGTAGATCGCGTCCGCCGGGCAGGCCCAGGCGCACAGCTCGCAGCCGATGCACTTCTCCAGCCCGTCGGGATGGCGGTTGAGCTGATGGCGGCCGTGGAAACGCGGCGCCGTCGGTTTCTTCTCCTCCGGGTACTGCTCGGTCAGCCGCTTCTTGAACATGGCCTTGAAGGTCACGCCGAAGCCGGCCACAGGGTTCTGGAACTCAGGCACCGTCGCCCCCCTTTCCGTCGAGTCCATTTCCGTCACTGACAGTGTCCACCCCACCACTGACAATCAACTCGCGTTCGTGGCGCGGCCGTCGGCGCGGCACGGGTGGCAACTCCTGTCCCGGCAGCGGCGGCACGGGGAATCCGCCGGCCATCGGGTCGAACGCGCCGTCGGCCCCGTCGCCCTCACCGGCCGGCTCCGCCTCCCTCTCGCCCCGCCGGAAGAAGTCCACGACGAGGGAGATCAGCAGCAGGGCGACCGCGGCCCCGGCGACGTAGAGGACGATCTGCTGGAAGGCGTAGCCCTCGTTCTTGAGGGCGCGGACGGTCGCCACCAGCATCAGCCAGAGGAGCGAGACCGGGATGAGGACCTTCCAGCCCAGCTTCATGAACTGGTCGTAGCGCACGCGTGGCAGCGTGCCGCGCAGCCAGATGAAGAAGAACAGCAGCAGCTGGACCTTGATGGTGAACCAGAGCAGCGGCCACCAACCGTGGTTCGCGCCCTCCCAGAACGTCGAGATGGGCCAGGGTGCCTTCCAGCCGCCCAGGAAGAGGGTGATCGCGACCGCCGACACGGTGACCATGTTGATGTACTCGGCGAGCATGAACATCGCGAACTTGATGGACGAGTACTCGGTGTTGAAGCCGCCGACGAGGTCGCCCTCGGACTCCGGCATGTCGAACGGCGCGCGGTTGGTCTCGCCCACCATCGCGACGATGTAGATGATGAAGGAGACCGGCAGCAGCAGCACGTACCACCTGCTCTGCTGCGCTTCCACGATGGTCGAGGTCGACATCGACCCGGAGTAGAGGAAGACCGCGGCGAACGACATGCCCATCGCGATCTCGTAGGAGATCATCTGGGCGCACGAGCGGAGCCCGCCGAGCAGCGGGTACGTCGATCCCGACGACCAGCCCGCCAGCACGATGCCGTAGATGCCCACCGAGGCCGTGGCCAGGATGTAGAGGATGCCGATCGGCAGGTCGGTCAGCTGCATCGGGGTGCGCTGGCCGAAGATCGAGATCTCGTTGTCGGCGGGCCCGAAGGGGATCACCGCGATGGCCATGAAGGCGGGGATCGCGGCGACGACCGGCGCCAGGATGTAGACCGCCTTGTCGGCCCGCTTGACGACCAGGTCCTCCTTCAGCATCAGCTTGATGCCGTCGGCGAGCGACTGGAGCATGCCCCAGGGGCCGTGCCGGTTGGGGCCGATGCGCAGCTGCATCCAGGCGACGACCTTGCGTTCCCAGACGATCGAGAACAGCACCGTCACCATCAGGAACGCGAAGCAGAAGACCGCCTTGATGACGATCAGCCACCACGGGTCGCGGCCGAACATCGACAGGTCTTCCTGCGCCAGCGCGCCGCCGGTGAGGGCGAGTTGCTGCATCATGCGTCCACCTCCTCGGCCGGCTCCGGCGCACCGGGGACGGCGGAGATCTTCACCAGTTCACCGGGGAGCGCCCCGGTGTCGGCCGCCACGCCGCCGCCCACGGAGTTGAGCGGCAGCCACACCACCCGGTCGGGCATCGGCGTGACCTGCAACGGGAGTTGGACCGCGCCCGCGGGGCCGGTGACCGCCAGGAGGTCGCCGTCCTTGACGCCGGTCTCCTCGGCGGTGGCCTGCGACATCCGGGCCACCGCCGCGTGCCGGGTGCCGGCCAGCGCCTCGTCGCCCTCCTGGAGCCGCCCCCGGTCCAGCAGCAGCCGGTGCCCCGCGAGCACCGCCTCGCCGGTCTGCGGGCGGGGCACCGGCTGCCCGCTCTCCAGGGGCTCAGGCGCGTACGGCCCGCTCCGGCCGCCGAGCCGGTCCAGCTCACGGCGTACGGACTGGACGTCGGGCAGCGCCAGGTGCACGTCGAGGGCATCGGCGAGCATGTGCAGGACCCGGGCGTCCGGCAGCAGGTGCCTGCGGGTCATCTGGTCCGGCTTGAGCGCGGCCTCGAACAGCCGGGCCCTGCCCTCCCAGTTGAGGAAGGTGCCGGCCTTCTCCACGACGGCCGCCACCGGGAGGACCACGTCCGCCCGTTCGGTCACTTCGGACGGCCGCAGCTCCAGGCTGACCAGGAAGCCGACCTCGTCGAGCGCCGTCCTGGCGCGGGCCGGGTCGGGCAGGTCGGCGAGTTCCACGCCGCCCACCAGGAGGGCGCTCAGTTCGCCGGTCGCCGCGGCCTCGATGATCTGGCCGGTGTCCCGGCCGTGCCGGTTCGGGAGCTGGGCCACGCCCCAGACGGCGGCGACCTCGTCGCGCGCCCTCGGGTCGGTGGCCGGCCGGCCACCGGGCAGCAGACCCGGCAGCGCGCCCGCCTCGACGGCGCCGCGTTCACCGGCCCGCCGCGGGATCCAGACCAGGCGGGCCCCGGTGGCGGTGGCGGCGCGGACCGCCGCGGTCAGCGCCCCCGGCACCGTCGCGAGCCGCTCGCCGACGACGATGACGGCGCCCTCGGCCCGCAGCGCCTCGGCCGCCGCGTGCCCCTCGCCCTCCAGGCCGACGCCGCCCGCGAGCGCGTCCAGCCATTCGGTTTCGGTGCCGGGTGCGGCCGGCAGCAGGGTGCCGCCCGCCTTGGTCAGGCCCCGCGAGGCGTGGGTGGCCAGGCCGTAGGTGCGCTGGCCGCTCTTGCGGTACGCCTTGCGCAGCCGCAGGAAGACGCCGGGCGCCTCCTCCTCCGCCTCGATCCCGGCGAGCAGGACGGCGGGCGCCTTCTCCAGGGCGGAGTACGTGACCCCGCTGCCGTCCAGATCACGGCCGCGCCCCGCGACCCGGGCCGCCAGGAAGTCGGCCTCCTCCGCGCTGTGCGCACGGGCCCGGAAGTCGATGTCGTGGGTGTCCAGGGCGACCCGGGCGAACTTGGCGTAGGCGTACGCGTCCTCGACGGTCAGCCGGCCGCCGGTCAGCACGCCGGCCCGCCCCTTGGCCGCCGCCAGTCCGCGGGCCGCCGCCTCCAGGGCCTCGGGCCAGCTCGCCGGCTCCAGGGCGCCGGACTCCGCGTTGCGCACCAGCGGGGTCTCCAGCCGGTCACGCTGCTGCGCGTACCGGAAGCCGAACCTGCCCTTGTCGCAGATCCACTCCTCGTTGACCTCGGGGTCGTCGGCGGCCAGCCGCCGCATCACCTTGCCGCGCCGGTGGTCCGTACGGGTCGCGCAGCCGCCCGCGCAGTGTTCGCACACGCTCGGCGACGACACCAGGTCGAAGGGGCGGGAGCGGAAGCGGTACGCGGCGGAGGTGAGCGCGCCGACGGGGCAGATCTGGATGGTGTTGCCGGAGAAGTACGACTCGAACGGGTCGCCCTCACCGGTGCCGACCTGTTGGAGGGCGCCGCGTTCGAGCAGCTCGATCATCGGGTCGCCGGCGATCTGGTTGCTGAAGCGGGTGCAGCGCGCGCACAGCACGCACCGCTCGCGGTCCAGCAGGACCTGGGTGGAGATCGGCACCGGCTTCTCGAACGTCCGCTTCTTGCCGTCGAAGCGGCTGTCCGGGTCGCCGACCTGCATCGCCTGGTTCTGCAGCGGGCATTCGCCGCCCTTGTCGCAGACCGGGCAGTCCAACGGGTGGTTGATCAGCAGCAGTTCCATCACTCCGCGCTGGGCCTTCTTGGCCACCGGGGAGGTGAGCTGCGACTTGACGACCATGCCGTCGGTGCAGGTGATGGTGCAGGAGGCCATCGGCTTGCGCTGGCCCTCGACCTCGACGATGCACTGGCGGCAGGCGCCTGCCGGGTCCAGCAGCGGGTGGTCGCAGAAGCGCGGGATCTCGATGCCGAGGAGTTCGGCGGCGCGGATGACCAGCGTCCCCTTGGGGACCGAGATCTCGATGCCGTCGATCGTCAGGGAGACGAGGTCCTCCGGCGGTTTCGCCGCCTCGCCGCCCCCGTTGGGAGCATTGGTCGTGACGGTCATGCATTCACCCCCAGGTGAGCGTCGTTGTCGGCCCAGACGGTCGACTTGGCGGGGTCGAAGGGGCAGCCCTTGCCGGTGATGTGCTGCTCGTACTCCTCGCGGAAGTACTTCAGCGAGGAGAAGATCGGCGAGGCGGCGCCGTCGCCGAGGGCGCAGAAGGACTTGCCGTTGATGTTGTCGGCGATGTCGTTCAGCTTGTCGAGGTCGTCCATCACGCCCTTGCCGGCCTCGATGTCACGCAGCAACTGCACCAGCCAGTACGTGCCTTCGCGGCAGGGCGTGCACTTCCCGCAGGACTCGTGCGCGTAGAACTCGGTCCAGCGGGTGACCGCGCGCACGACGCAGGTGGTCTCGTCGAAGCACTGGAGCGCCTTGGTGCCGAGCATCGAGCCGGCCGCGCCGACGCCTTCGTAGTCGAGCGGTACGTCGAGGTGCTCGTCGGTGAACATCGGGGTCGAGGAGCCGCCCGGCGTCCAGAACTTGAGCCGGTGGCCGCGCCGGATGCCGCCGCTCATGTCGAGCAGCTGGCGCAGCGTGATGCCCAACGGGGCTTCGTACTGGCCGGGGTTGGTGACGTGGCCGCTGAGCGAGTACAGCGTGAAGCCCGGGGACTTCTCGCTGCCCATCGACCTGAACCAGTCTTTTCCCTTGTTCATGATGGCGGGAACCGACGCGATGGATTCGACGTTGTTCACGACAGTGGGGCAGGCGTACAGGCCGGCCACCGCGGGGAAGGGAGGACGCAGCCTGGGCTGTCCGCGACGGCCCTCCAGTGAGTCGAGCAGCGCGGTTTCCTCACCGCAGATGTACGCGCCGGCGCCCGCGTGCACGATCACGTCCAGGTCGAGGCCCGACCCGAGGATGTCCTTCCCGAGGAAGCCCGCCGCGTACGCCTCACGCACCGCCTCGTGCAGCCGCCGCAGGACGGGCACGACCTCACCACGCAGGTAGATGAAGGCATGGTTCGACCGGATCGCGTGAGCGGCGATGACGATCCCCTCGATGAGGGAATGCGGGTTCGCGAAGAGGAGCGGGATGTCCTTGCAGGTCCCGGGCTCCGACTCGTCGGCGTTGACAACTAGATAGTGCGGTTTGCCGTCGCCCTGCGGGATGAACTGCCATTTCATGCCGGTCGGGAAGCCTGCGCCGCCGCGGCCTCGCAGTCCGGCGTCCTTGACGTACGCGATGACGTCGTCAGGGGCCATGGCGAGGGCCTTGCGCATGCCCTCGTAGCCCTCGTGCCGCCGGTAGGTCTCCAGGGTCCAGGATTCGGGCTGGTCCCAGAAGGCGGACAGGACCGGCGCGAGGATCTTCTCCGGGCTGGTCTCGTTGATCTCGGCTGCCACCGTCATCACTCCCCCTCCTCGGCTGTGGGCCCGGACGGGTGCTCCACGTCGGACGCCGAGGTCTGCTGCGGTGCGTCGTGTGAGCTGGGGTGCCCGCCCGGCGCCTCTTCGGCCGGGCGGCCGGACGGCGGTTCGCCCGTGGTCGGCTCATCGGCGCGCGGCGCGTCCGGGGTGCCGTCCGTGGTGGCGCGCGGCGCGATGACGTGGTCGGTGCCGCGTCCGGTGACGGGTTCGCCCTTGGCCAGGCGCAGGCCGACCAGCGAGGCGGGGCCCGCGCCGCCGGTGGCCTCGACGGCTCCCGGGCGCTGGTCGGGGAAGCCGGCCAGCATCCGCGCCGTCTCCTTGAAGGTGCACAGCGGCGCGCCCCGGGTGGGCTCGACGGTGCGTCCCGCCCGGAGGTCGTCGACCAGCCGCTTGGCGGACTGCGGCGTCTGGTTGTCGAAGAACTCCCAGTTCACCATCACGACGGGCGCGAAGTCGCAGGCCGCGTTGCACTCGATGTGTTCGAGGGTGACGGCGCCGTCCTCGGTGGTTTCGCCGTTGCCGACGCCGAGGTGCTCCTTGAGTTCGTCGAAGATGGCGTCGCCGCCCATGACCGCGCAGAGCGTGTTGGTGCAGACCCCGACCTGGTAGTCGCCGCTCGCCCGGCGGCGGTACATGGTGTAGAAGGTCGCGACCGCGGTGACCTCGGCGGTGGTCAGGTCGAGCTGTTCGGCGCAGAAGCGGATGCCGGTCCGGGTGACGTGCCCTTCCTCGGCCTGTACGAGGTGCAGCAGCGGCAGCAGCGCCGAACGCGAGCCGGGATAGCGGGCGATCACCTCCTTGGCGTCGGCTTCGAGCCGGGCCCGTACGTCGGCCGGGTAGTCGGGGGCGGGGAGCTGAGGCATGCCCAGGCTCGTCGCAGTGGTCTCATTCACCGGTCGACGCCTCCCATCACGGGGTCGATGGATGCGACGGCGACGATGACGTCGGCGACCTGGCCGCCTTCGCACATCGCCGCCATGGCCTGAAGGTTGGTGAAGGACGGGTCGCGGAAGTGCACCCGGTAGGGGCGGGTGCCGCCGTCGCTGACGGCGTGCACCCCCAGCTCGCCCTTGGGGGATTCCACGGCGGAGTACGCCTGCCCCGCCGGCACCCGGAAGCCCTCCGTCACCAGCTTGAAGTGGTGGATGAGGGCCTCCATCGAGGTGCCCATGATCTTCTTGATGTGGTCGAGGGAGTTGCCGAGTCCGTCCGGCCCCAGGGCCAGTTGGGCGGGCCAGGCGATCTTCTTGTCCGCGACCATGACGGGGCCGGGCTCAAGCCGGTCCAGGCACTGCTCGACGATCCGCAGCGACTGGCGCATCTCCTCCAGGCGGATCAGGAACCGCCCGTAGGCGTCGCAGGTGTCGGCGGTCGGCACCTCGAAGTCGTAGTTCTCGTAGCCGCAGTAGGGCTGCGTCTTGCGCAGGTCGTGCGGCAGGCCCGCGGAGCGGATGAGGGGTCCGGTGGCGCCGGTGGCCATGCAGCCGGCCAGGTCGAGGTAGCCGATGCCCTCCATGCGGCCCTTGAAGACGGGGTTGCCGCTGGCGAGCTTGTCGTACTCGGGGAGGTTCTTGCGCATCTTCTTGATCAGGGCGCGCACCTGGTCGACGGCGCCGGGCGGCAGGTCCTGGGCGAGCCCGCCGGGCCGGATGTAGGCGTGGTTCATCCGCAGGCCGGTGATCAACTCGTAGATGTCGAGGATGAGTTCACGGTCGCGGAAGCCGTAGATCATGATGGTGGTGGCGCCCAGCTCCATGCCGCCGGTGGCGATGGCCACGAGGTGGGAGGAGAGCCGGTTCAGCTCCATCAGCAGCACGCGGATGACCGAGGCGCGGTCCGGCACCTGGTCGGTGATGCCGAGCAGCTTCTCCACGGCCAGGCAGTACGCCGTCTCGTTGAAGAACGGCGTGAGGTAGTCCATCCGCGTGACGAACGTGGTGCCCTGGGTCCAGGTCCGGTATTCGAGGTTCTTCTCGATGCCGGTGTGGAGGTAGCCGATGCCGCAGCGGGCCTCGGTGACGGTCTCGCCGTCGATCTCCAGGATGAGCCGCAGCACGCCGTGCGTGGAGGGGTGCTGGGGGCCCATGTTGACGATGATGCGCTCGTCGTCCGACTTCGCAGCTGCCGCCGCGACCTCGTCCCAGTCGCCGCCGGTGACGGTGTAGACGGTGCCCTCGGTCGTCTCGCGGCCTGACGCCTGCGAAGCGGACGGCGCTTCGGGGGTGGGGGAAGGGGACATCAGCTGTACGACCTCCGCTGGTCGGGAGCCGGGATCTGGGCGCCCTTGTACTCGACGGGGATGCCGCCGAGCGGGTAGTCCTTGCGCTGCGGGAAGCCCTGCCAGTCGTCGGGCATCATGATCCGCGTCAGCGCCGGATGGCCGTCGAAGATGAGACCGAAGAAGTCGTAGGTCTCGCGCTCGTGCCAGTCGTTGGTGGGATAGACGTCCACGAGCGAGGGCACGTGCGGATCCGTGTCGGGGGCGCAGACCTCCAGCCGGATCAGCCGGTTGTGGGTGATCGAGCGCAGGTGGTAGACGGCGTGCAGCTCGCGGCCCTTGTCGCCGGGGAAGTGCACGCCGCTCACGCCGGTGCACAACTCGAAGCGCAGCGCCGGGTCGTCGCGCAGCGTCCTGGCGACGGCCGGGAGGTACTCCCGCTCGATGTGGAAGGTCAGCTCGTCCCGGTCGACGACGGTCTTGTCGATGACGTTCTCGGGGACCAGACCCTGTTCCTCCAGGGCGCCTTCCAGTTCGTCGGCGACCTCGTCGAACCAGCCGCCGTACGGCCGGCCGCTCGCGCCGGGCAGCCGTACGGTGCGGACGAGACCGCCGTATCCGGAGGTGTCGCCTCCGTTGGCGGCGCCGAACATGCCGTGGCGGGTGGCGATGAGGTCGCCTGCGTTGTCGCGCTGCGCCGGGACGTTCTGTCCTGGCGCGTTCGGGTCGTCCTGCTCGCTCACCGCAGCAGCCCCTTCAGCTCGATCGTCGGGAGCGCCTTGAGCGCGGCTTCCTCCGCCTCACGGGCCGCCTCCTGCTGATTGACCCCGAGCTTGGTCTCCTGGATCTTCTGGTGCAGCTTGAGGATGGAATCCAGCAGCATCTCGGGACGCGGCGGGCAACCCGGCAAATAGATATCAACCGGAACAATGTGGTCGACGCCCTGAACAATCGCGTAATTATTGAACATTCCGCCCGATGAGGCGCAAACCCCCATGGAAATCACCCACTTCGGGTTCGGCATCTGGTCGTAGACCTGCCGCAGAACGGGCGCCATCTTCTGGCTCACCCGGCCGGCCACGATCATCAGGTCGGCCTGCCGCGGCGACCCGCGGAAGACCTCCATGCCGAAGCGCGCCAGGTCGTAGCGCCCGGCGCCGGTCGTCATCATCTCGATGGCGCAGCAGGCGAGCCCGAAGGTCGCGGGGAAGACCGACGACTTGCGCACCCAGCCCGCGGCCTGCTCGACAGTGGTCAGCAAAAAGCCGCTGGGCAGCTTCTCTTCAAGTCCCATTGGTGGCCCCTAGTCCCATTCCAGGCCGCCACGACGCCAGACGTAGGCGTAGGCGACGAAGACGGTGAGCGCGAAGAGGAGCATCTCGACGAGCCCGAACAGCCCCAGGGCGTCGAAGGTGACGGCCCAGGGGTAGAGGAAGACGATCTCGATGTCGAAGACGATGAACAGCATCGCCGTCAGGTAGTACTTGATCGGAAATCGACCGCCGCCGGACGGCTGCGGGGTCGGCTCGATTCCGCATTCGTACGCTTCGAGCTTGGCCCGGTTGTAGCGCCTGGGCCCGACGAGCGTGGCCATCACGACAGAGAAGATCGCAAAGCCTGCCCCGAGGGCACCCAGTACGAGGATGGGCGCATAGGCGTTCACCGTCCTCGCTCCCTTCAGTCGACGATGACTGGATGGCGGTCCGCCCGGACTCGATCTTCACCTCATGGAGATCGCGCGCATGTGAGGCAGTTCACAAGCCCGAACCGCCTGCATCTTATGCCCGACGGTCTGTGATCTGCGACACGGGGTACGCCAACACCTTTGTGATCTCCACCACCTGACGAAGGATCATGAAGTCGGATGAGCAGTGATCTTCGTACGTGAAGCACGCGAGTGATCACGAGAGGTGATATTCACGCGGGTTACCGCTGGTCAGGACGGCAACGCCACTATCAAGACATGGACGGTACAAGCAAATTGGCGTTGGACACCGTCAACTGCTATACGCGGCACACCCGCAGGCGTGACCCGCTCGTGATCCCGTCGTGATCGTCCGTACGTGCACGCGTTCACGAACGCGCCCCGACGCGAGGTCACGGGAACATAACGGACACTCAGGAGTGAGCTATCCCACCCGGCTTCGCGCCATAAATCCTTGACTCGCGGGAAGCCTTGGCGTGGCGCCTGGAGAGGTGATAGGCGCCTTCAGACCCCCGCATCGGCTGCAAATGCCATGCGTAGGAACATGATCACGAAATTCGGGCATCGCGCCGCCGAGCCGACGGACAGTCAAAAGTCCGTTTTGTTCACCGCGTACACGTCAAGTGTGGTGCAGGCCACCTTTGTTGGCAGCAACCTGCGGCTCCTGATAGCCGTGGTGCCATGTCCCCGAACGCACTCATACCCAGCCACCGGAAGCCCCGCCGTTCCGCGTCCTCGCGGGCACTGCGTGCGGGAGTGACCGGTGGCATCCTCACCCTCGCGGTGGCCGGCGCCAACGTGCCCGCCAACGCCGCTGAGAAGCCGGTCTCCGAAACCCAGGAGATGCCGACCATCACCACGGCGCTCGCCGCCGACCTCGCCGAGAGCGCCGACACCGCCCAGCAGGTCGCGCTCTCCTACGAGCGTCAGGCCGCGCAGGACAGCGCCCTGACGACGGCCGCCAAGACCGCGAAGAAGGACCAGGCAGAGGCGGAGAAGAAGGCCGAGGCCAAGAAGAAGGCCGAGGCCGAGGCGGAGCAGAAGGCCAAGGAGGAGGCGCAGACCCGCGCTTCGCGCTCCTCCGAGCGCACCACCCTCGTCGGTGCCTCCTCGCCGGCCACCTCTGGGACGTCCGAGACGACGGCACCGGCATCCAGCGGCAGCACCTCCGCCCTGGTCTCCTTCCTGCGCGCCCAGATCGGCAAGGCGTACGTGATGGGCTCCACCGGCCCCGCCGCTTACGACTGCTCCGGCCTCACCCAGGCCGCGTTCCGCCAGATCGGCATCAGCCTGCCGCGCGTCTCGCAGAGCCAGTCGACCGCCGGCACCCAGGTCGGCCTGGACAACCTCCAGGTCGGCGACCTCCTTTACTGGGGCAGCGCGGGCAGCGCGTACCACGTGGGTGTCTACGTCGGTAACGGCAACTTCATCGGCGCCCAGAACCCCAGCACGGGCATCGTCGAGCGTCCGCTGAGCTACGACCAGCCCACGGGTGCCGTCCGCGTCCTCTGAGCCGCCCTGAGCGCCGCGAGCCCCTGAAGCGCGCGGCACCCCGGCACGCTCCGGCGACAACTCACGGACACGAGCAGTGCGTTATGCCACTCATGTCCCATAGCGCCTGAAAAGGGCCGCCCCTCCCCCGCTCGGGAGGGGCGGCCCTTCGCGCGTCCACCGCGCCGACCGGCCCGCACCTGCGGCGAGTTCACGCCGCCCGGCACCGCGATCCGGTCATGTACATCCCCATGGCCGCACACCCGCTACCGACGGGCCGGGCGGACCGTTGCACCTCTCGCCACCTGCCGCACATCTGCCTCCTACGGCACCTGCGGCACTCGCAGAGAGGGACACGCACTCCGATGAACACCCATCGCACCGTCAGCCGAGCCGTCACCGGCGCCGCCCTTGCCGCCGCCCTCGGCATGGGCGCGATCCACACCGCCGCCGCCGTCCCGGCCACCAAGGCCGCAGCCCCCGCCCACACCACCGGCCAGGACACCGGCACCAACGGCGGCTGGCACCAGGACGGCCTGAGCCTGAACGCATCCGACAACGCCACGGTCGACGCCTTCGCCACCCGCGCCCGGCAGGCCGAACGCTCCATCAGCCCGCAGGTGCGGGCCGCCGCCCAGCTCAGCCACGCCGAACTGATCGGCTTCGACCAGCGGCTGAAGTCCCCCGACTCGCTCAAGCGCAAGGTCGCCACCTGGATGCAGGAGACCCCTGGCCAGACCGTCAACGAGTCACTCGCGCAGATCAACGACTCGGTCCGCTACACCCTCCAGTGGCCGTCCGGCCGCTACACCGCCGGCGCCGCCACCGCCGCGGCGCTGCTCTCCTCCTGGGGCAACGACAGCACCCGCTGGGCCAACACCTGGAAGCGCGAGTCCGGCTACAAGGCCATCAACTCCGCCTGGCGCGCGCCCCGTTCGGGCCAGCTCTTCGAGGTCCAGTTCCACACCCCCGAGAGCAAGGCCGCCCAGCTGGAGACCCACAAGCTGTACGAGGAGCAGCGGCTGCCCGGCACCCCGCCCGAGCGGGTCCGCGAACTCCAGAACCGGCAGAACGCCATCTTCGCCGCCGTACCCGTCCCTGCGGGCGCCGGAGAGCTGACCGCCCCGGAGCCGCGCCGATCGGCACCGGCGACGGTTCCTTCGGGCGTTCCGGGGGCGGTTCCCGCGGCCTGACGGGACCTACGGGGGCCTGACGGGCTGATGAGCCCTGATGAGCCCGCCGGGCCCCGGAACGGCTCGTGGACGCCGACAGGCCCACAGCGCACGGCCCCCGCCATCCGGCGGGGGCCGCTGTCATGTCGTCGGGCGTGCGCTCACGCCTTCGGCGCCACCCTGCTCAGGCCGTTGATGATGCGGTCCATCGCGTCGCCGCCGGTGGGGTCCGTGAGGTTGGCGAGCATTTTGAGGGTGAAGCGCATGAGGAGGGGGTGGGTCAGGCCGCGCTGGGTGGCGATCTTCATGACCTTCGGGTTGCCGATGAGCTTCACGAAGGCGCGGCCGAGCGAGTAGTAGCCGCCGTAGGTCTCCTTGAGGACCTTCGGGTAGCCCTGGAGGGCCAGTTCGCGCTGTGCGTAGGTGGTGCGGGCGTGCGCCTGGACGATGACATCGGCGGCGATGGAGCCCGACTCCATGGCGTACGCGATGCCCTCGCCGTTGAAGGGGTTCACCAGGCCGCCGGCGTCGCCGACCAGGAGGAGGCCCTTGGTGTAGTGCGGCTGGCGGTTGAAGGCCATCGGGAGGGCGGCGCCGCGGATCGGGGTCGTCATGTTCTCGGGGGTGTAGCCCCAGTCCTCGGGCATGGAGGCGCACCACGCCTTGAGGACCTCGCGCCAGTCCAGTTCCTTGAAGGCGGAGCTGGAGTTGAGGATGCCGAGGCCGACGTTGCTGGTGCCGTCGCCCATGCCGAAGATCCAGCCGTAGCCGGGCAGCAGCCGGTCCTGGGCGCCGCGGCGGTCCCACAGCTCCAGCCAGGACTCCAGGTAGTCGTCGTCGTGGCGCGGGGAGGTGAAGTAGGTGCGGACCGCGACGCCCATGGGACGGTCCTCGCGGCGGTGCAGGCCCATCGCCAGCGACAGCCGGGTGGAGTTGCCGTCGGCGGCGACGACCACGGGGGCGTGGAAGGTGACCGGGGTCTTCTCCTCGCCGAGCTTGGCGTGCACGCCGGTGATGCGGCCCGTCAGGTCGTCGATGATCGGGGCGCCGACGTTGCAGCGCTCGTGCAGCCGGACGCCGGCCTTCTGCGCCTGGCGGGCCAGCGTTTCGTCGAAGTCGTCGCGCTTGCGGACCAGACCGTAGTCGGGGAAGGACGCGAGATCCGGCCAGTCGAGCTGAAGGCGGGAGCCGCCGCCGATGATGCGCAGGCCCTTGTTGCGCAGCCAGCCCGCTTCCTCGGAGATGTCGATGCCCATCGAGATGAGCTGCTTGGTGGCGCGCGGGGTGAGGCCGTCGCCGCAGACCTTCTCCCGGGGGAAGGCGGTCTTCTCCAGGAGGAGCACGTCCAGGCCGGACTTGGCCAGGTGGTAGGCGGTGGTCGAGCCGGCAGGACCGGCACCGACGACGATCACATCCGCGCTGTTCTCCGAGCGGGGTGTGGTCACGGACTCGGTCAAGGACTCGGTCACGGGGGGTCTCCCGGAAGTCGAAATCGGGGTATCTGCATATCTGGGTGCCGAAGGGCACCGAGCAGGCAGTCTATGGGTGCCTTGTTGAATCCTCCCTTCCCCTCCCCTCGCGGGCTCGGGGAAGGGATTCCTGACTCAGGCTGCCTGCCCGCTCAGCGAGCGGTCGGGTCTTACGCCCTCGGCATCAGCCGGGTTGAGACCAGCCCGGACCAGCATCACGCGCGCGGAGTTCTTGTCCCTGGGGGATACGGCTCCGCACGCGGTGCAGGTGTAGGTACGTTCTGAGAGAGGTAGTGCGTGCTTGGTTCTCGCTCCGCACTGCGCGCAGTCCATGGTGGTGTGCGCGGGGTGTACGAGGTGCAGCTCACGGCCGTGCTTGCGGGCCATGTGGATCAACGCTTGCTTGGTCGCGCCGATTGCCGCGTCGGCGGCTTTGCGGGCCATGGTCGTCTTCGCCAGGAACTTGGGCCGGAAGTCCTCCACCGCCAGGGCGTCATGGTCGCGGACCACACGCTTGGCCCACTTGCGGCCGGTGTCCTGCCGCTGCCGGGCGATCTTCTTGTGCAGCTTCGCGGTCTGCCGCTTCGCTTTCAGGCAGCCCTTCGAAGCAGCCTGTCCTTTCTTTGGCTTACGCCGGGCCATCATCCGCTGGTACTTCGCGAGCTTCTGCGCGGCTGTCCTGCCGTGTTGCGCGTGGGGAAGATCGTGGTCGTCGGATGTGGTGGTCGCGGTCTCCTTCACGCCCCAGTCGATGCCGATCACGCTCCCAGTGGCCGGAAGCGCTGCGGTCACGGCGGGGACGATGAAGGAGCAGTACCAGGCACCCGTGGCGTCCTGGTAGACGCGCACGCTGGACGGCGACTCGGGCAGCTCTCGCGACCAGACCACCCGCAGCACGATGCCACCGGCCAGGTGCAGACGACCATCCCTGAGCCGGAAACCACGCTGGGTGTAGTTCAGGCTCGGCAGTGCTTCGCGCTTCCTCTTGTACGTGGGCATCCCGGCCCGCTGCCGCATCGGAAGCCGGTCTTTGACGTCCTTCTGCGCCTTCGCCCTCGACGTGCCGAAGTCGCGTACGACCTGCTGCTGAGCAACCGAGCTGCCCTCCCGCAGCCACACCGTGGCCTTGCGCGCTGCGGTCAGCATCTTGTCGAGCTGCGCCGGGCCACATGTGCGCCTGCCCACCCCCCGGGGGCGCCTCTGGTTCCAGGCATGGGTCTGCCGGGACTTGGCCACGCACTCGTTCCACAGCCACCGGCACCGGTCCCACTCGGCTTCGAGCGCGGTACGGGCCGACGACGAGACGCGCACGCGGAAGGTGTACCGGGCATACCCTGCCCCCTCCGCGATCGCTCCCGTCATCATGAACAACAACCTACTCGGGAGGTATGACAGTTGAGCACTCATACGGGCACTGGCCCCCTGCTCCGCAGGAGTCCGATCCCTCCCCGCCCCGAAGGGCGAGGCATCCTCGGAGGAACCCCGTGAAGCCGATGACGAAGACCACGGACAGGCCGCTGCCGGCCGTCGAGCTGCGGGTGCCCACGGACGAGGACGCGCTGCACTGGCACCGCGTCTTCCGGCACCCCGAGGTCATGGAATTCCACGGCGGCGCACCGGCCGAACTGTCGGTGTACGACGAGCTGACCGCCCGCCAGCGCCGGCATCACGCCGAACGCGGCTTCTGCTTCTACACGCTGCTCGCCCCGGAGGACGGCGCGGTGCTCGGCTTCACCGGGGCCCAGCCGTGGCCGTACGACGACTGGGGTCCTGCGGGCGAGATAGAGATCGGCTGGCGGCTCGGCCGCGAGCACTGGGGCAAGGGCTACGCGACGGCGGCGGCGCGGGCCACGCTGGATGCCGTACGGGCGGGCGGCGTACGGCAGGTCGTCGCGATGATCGACGTGCGCAACGAGCGGTCCGTCGCGGTGGCCGAGCGGCTGGGGATGCGGCGGGCGGAGACGGTGAGTACGCCGGTGTCGCCGCGGGAGGCGTACTGCTACCGGCTGGAGCTGTGACGGCGGTCCAACGGGTGGGCGGGTGGCCGCGGTTCACCGGATGACCGGGTGAACCGCGGTCCGGCGGGACGCCCGTCAGGCGGCCGGTCTGGTCCCCCGGTGCAGGGCCACCACGCCGCCCGTCAGGTTGCGCCAGGCGACCTTCGTCCAGCCCACGCCCTGCATCCGGGCGGCCAGTTCGGGCTGGTTGGGCCAGCTGCGGATGGACTCGGCGAGGTAGACGTACGCGTCGGGGTTGCTGCTGACCGCGCGGGCGACCGGCGGCAGTGCGCGCATCAGGTACTCGGTGTAGACGGTGCGGAACGGCGCCCAGGTCGGCTCGCTGAACTCGCAGATCACCACCCGGCCGCCGGGCTTGGTGACGCGGTACAGCTCGGCGAGCGCCGCGTCGGTGTCCTGGATGTTGCGCAGTCCGAAGGAGATGGTGACGGCGTCGAACACCGCGTCCGCGAACGGCAGGCGGGTGCCGTCGCCCGCGGTGAACGGCAACCAGGAGTGCCGCTTCTTGCCCTCCGCCAGCATGCCGACGGAGAAGTCGCACGGCACGACGTAGGCGCCGGTCGCGGCGAAGGGCAGCGAGGACGTGCCGGTACCGGCCGCGAGGTCGAGGACCCGCTCGGCGGGCCGCGCGGCCACCGCCCGGTCCACCTCCTTGCGCCACAGCCGGGCCTGGCCCAGCGAGAGCACGTCGTTGGTGAGGTCGTAGCGCGCCGCCACGTCGTCGAACATCGCGGCGACTTCGTGCGGCTGCTTGTCCAGGGATGCGCGGGTCACCCGTCCATTGTCGCAGGACGCCCCCCGGCCTCGTCCGCAGGGCGGCGGTCACGTCCGTGGCGGGTCAGCGGCGGCGGTGGACCAGGCGTCCTTCGATGACCGTGGCGACGCAGGTGGCGGCGCCGAGCCTGACGAGCGCGGCCCGGTCCGGCACGTCGAACACGGCGAACCTGGCGGGTCCGCCCGGCTTCAGCGGCGGCAGCAGGACGAGCGGGACCGGCGAGAAGGACGCAGGTCCCGGCAGGTTGTCCGGGCGCTGCCCGACCGCGAGCCCGGCCCTGCGCACCGCGTCCACGGCGGCCCGGCCGCGCAGTTCCCCGGCGATGGCGACGGTGCCGTGCGCCAGCATCCGCTGCACCCCGCGCCTGGCGCTGGCGCCCTGCCGTGCCGGGTCGGCGCGGAAGAGGGCCCGCGCGCGTTCACCGGTGATCGGCTCGGTGCCGAACTCGTCGGCCTCGCGCGGGTCCGGGTGGTAGGTGCCTTCGAGCAGCTCGGGCCCGTACGGGTTGAGCAGCCCGGGGGTGAGGATGCCGGGCCACCGCCGCACCCGGGCTTCGGGGCGGGCGGCGGCCAGCTCCTCGTACGGGCCGACGGCGGCGATGGCCGCGCCGTCGACGAGGACCGCGGTCTCCGGGGAGGCTTCGGCGACGTGAAGTGTCAGCACCGTGGGCTCAGTTGGCGTCGATGAGCTTGAGTTCGGGGTGGGCGGTGCCGCCCTCGATGGCCGTCGATGAGATGTGCGAGGCGACGCGGTCGTCGACGGGGTCGTTGGCCGGGTCGTCGTGCACGACGAGGTGCTCGTAGGTGGTCGCGCGCTGGGCGGGCACCCGGCCGGCCGTGCGGATCAGCTCGATGATCTCCATGCGGTTGGAGCGGTGCTTGGCGCCCGCCGAGGAGACGACGTTCTCCTCCAGCATGATCGAGCCGAGGTCGTCGGCACCGTAGTGCAGCGACAGCTGGCCGACCTCCTTGCCGGTGGTCAGCCAGGAGCCCTGGATGTGCGCGACGTTGTCGAGGAAGATCCGGGCGAGCGCGATCATCCGCAGGTACTCGAAGAGGGTGGCCTGCGTCTGGCCCTTCAGGTGGTTGTTCTCCGGCTGGTAGGTGTACGGGATGAAGGCGCGGAAGCCGCCCGTACGGTCCTGGACGTCGCGGATCATGCGCAGGTGCTCGATGCGTTCGGCGTTGGTCTCGCCGGTGCCCATGAGCATGGTGGAGGTGGACTCCACGCCCATGTTGTGGGCGGTCTCCATGATTTCGAGCCAGCGCTCGCCGGACTCCTTGAGCGGGGCGATGGCCTTGCGCGGGCGGGCCGGGAGGAGTTCGGCTCCGGCACCGGCGAAGGAGTCAAGACCGGCCTCGTGGATGCGGCGGATCGCCTCTTCCGGCGTCACCTTGGAGATCCGGGCCATGTGCTCGACCTCGGATGCGCCGAGGGAGTGGATGACCAGCTGCGGGAACGCCTTCTTGATCGCCGAGAAGTGCTCTTCGTAGTACTCGACGCCGTAGTCCGGGTGGTGGCCGCCCTGGAACATGATCTGGGTGCCGCCCAGTTCGACGGTCTCCGCGCAGCGGCGCAGGATGTCGTCGAGGTCGCGGGACCAGCCCTTCTTGGTGTCCTTCGGCGCGGCGTAGAAGGCGCAGAACTTGCAGGCCGTCACGCAGACGTTGGTGTAGTTGATGTTCCGCTCGATGATGTACGTCGCGATGTGCTCGGTGCCTGCGTAGCGGCGGCGGCGCACCGCGTCGGCCGCCCGGCCGAGGGCGTGCAGCGGCGCGGAGCGGTACAGGTCGAGTGCTTCCTCCGGTGTGATGCGACCGCCCTGCGCGGCGCGGTCGAGTACGGACTGGAGGTCGGCGTTCTCGGTCACCGGGGCGTCCCTTTCGGAGGGGTATTGACGGACCGGTCCAGCGTACGCCAGGGGTTTAGGGCGTGTCGTTTGGCTCAGGTCGGATCAGGGAGCGGGGTCCGGTGCGTGCAGCTGCAAGGCGGAGGATTGAGGCAACGCGGAGCGTTGGTGATTGACGACAACGCCGCAGATGCGCGTGCCGGACCCCGCGAGCCCGACCTGAGCCAAACGACACGCCCTAAGGCCCGCCCGGCCGCCTCCCGCCGGGTGGTGGGAGGCGGGCGTCAGGTCAGCGGCCCAGCAGGTCGACCTTCACGTCGGCGGGGAAGCCGGTGGTGGGGCCGACGCGGCGGGCGAACTCGGTGACGCCGCGCAGCTGGTCGGGGCCGAAGCGGAAGTCCAGGGTGGTGAAGTACCGCTCCAGGAGTTCCTCGTCGAAGGTCTCCCAGCGCGCCGCCTGCTCGGCGACCTTGGTGACCTCTTCCAGGGAGACGTCACGGGAGGCCAGGAACGCCTCGTGGACCTTCTCCACGACCAGCGGCTCGCGCTCCAGGTAGTCGCGCCGGGCGGCCCAGACGGCGAAGACGAACGGCAGGCCCGTCCAGTCCTTCCACATCTGGCCGAGGTCGTGCACCTCCAGACCGAGCCGGGGTCCGTCGTGCAGGTTGGCGCGCAGCGCGGCGTCGCCGATGAGGACGGCGGCGTCCGCCTCCTGCATCATCAGGCCCAGGTCGGGCGGGCAGGTGAAGTAGTCGGGACGGACCCCGATCTTCTCGGCGAGCAGCAGTTGGGCGAGGCGCACGGAGGTGCGTGAGGTCGACCCGAGGGCCACCCGTGCCCCGTCCAGCTGGTCCAGCGGCTTCTGCGAGACGATCACGCAGGACATCACCGGGCCGTCGCAGCCGACCGCGAGGTCGGGGAAGGCCACGAGGTCGTCGGCGGCGCGCAGGAACTCCACGAGGGTGATCGGCGCGATGTCGAGATCCCCTTGGACCAGCTGTTCGCTGAGCTTCTCCGGGGTGTCCTTGGTCAGCTCCAGATCGAGCAGGGTGCCCGTACGGGCGAGGCCCCAGTAAAGGGGCAGGCAGTTCAGGAACTGGATGTGGCCCACCCGCGGCCGGCTGCGACGGAGGTCGGCAGTGGCGTCTTCGGGTGCGTCTCCAAAGGTTGAATTGTCCACATGCGGAGGCTAGACCTGTGGGGCGCGCGTCAGCACGGCGGGGGCGCACATGGCCGGTGGGCCTGTCGCCGCGACGCCGATGACCATTGCTCCCCAGCTCGTAAACGTGATCTTTGGCTCTTCCGCCTCACGAGCGCCCCATGCTACGCTCAGCGCAAGTTGCAGTTTGGTTTCCCTTGCAGTACAGAGCCTGCGGAGCATGTGACCCGCAGGCTTTTGTAGTTTTCAGACTTGTTTGCAGGTTCTGGAGCAGGGCAACCCTTTGGCCCAAGGAGGGCTTATGGCTACCGGAACCGTCAAGTGGTTCAACGCTGAAAAGGGCTTCGGCTTCATCGCCCAGGACGGCGGCGGCCCGGATGTCTTCGTCCACTACTCGGCGATCAACGCCTCTGGTTTCCGCTCCCTGGAGGAGAACCAGCAGGTGAACTTCGACGTCACGCAGGGTCCGAAGGGCCCGCAGGCGGAGAATGTCACGCCGGTCTGAGTTGCCCGGTCCGACCTGAAAACCTTTAGGTCGAGCTAACGCAGTACCCAAGGAGCCCCGCTCCTCCACTTCGGTGGGGAGAGGGGCTCCTGCCTTTTGCGGGGCGGTCCTTTCGCGGGTGCGGGCCCTTTCACCGGCCGGGTGCCTTTTGTCGGTCCGGGGCCCTTTGTCGGCCGCTTCCCTTTCCCGGTGCGCGTCCGTTCCTTTGTCCGGGCCCTCACCCCTGCCGCCGCCTTTCCGCGGACGCCGCATTCCGGCGCCGGGGCGGTCAGCCGCGTCCGGCCGCCACCGCCGCCGGATCCCAGCCCTCCCGGGGGACCGCGGCGAGCAGCGCTTTCGTATACGAGGCCGACGGGGCGGCGAGCACCTGCTCGGTGCGGCCCTGCTCGACGGCCAGGCCGCGCCGCATCACCAGCGTCTCGTCGGTGAGGTACCGCACCACCGCGAGGTCGTGGCTGACGAAGACCAGGGCGACGCCGGTGTCGCGGCGGATGGTGGCGAGCAGTTCGAGGATCTGCGCCTGGATGGAGACGTCCAGCGCGGCCACCGCCTCGTCCAGGACCAGCACCCGCGGGTCGACGGCCAGCGCCCGCGCGATGGCGAGCCGCTGCCGCTGACCGCCGGACAGGCCGTGCGGCCTGGCGCCGGCTTCCCTGGCGCCCAGGCCCACCTGGTCGAGGAGTGCGGCGGCCCGGTCTTCGGCGGCCTGCGGTGCGGCGCCGTGCAGCCGGAGCACGGTGAGCAGGCACTGCCGCGCGGTGAGCCGGGGGTCGAGCGAGACGTAGGGGTCCTGGAAGACGATCTGGATCTCCCGGGCCCTGGCCAGCCGGGCGGCCCGGCCGCGGGGGGCGCGGGGCGGGCGGACGCGGCCTTCGACGGTCACCGTGCCCGCGTCCGGGCGGACCAGGCCCACCAGCATCCGGGCCACGGTCGTCTTGCCCGATCCGGACTCGCCGACGATGCCGACCGAGCCGCCGCGGGGCACGGTGAAGGTGATCGAGTCGGCGGCGAGGTGACGGCCGCCGCCGGGCATCGGGTACGCCTTGGACAGTCCGTCGGCGACGAGGACGGGCGCGGCGCCGTCCGTCGTGCCGGGCCCGGCGGCCTGGCGGGGGCGGGGCTCGGTCATCGCGTCCTCTTCTCGTCCGCCTTGCGGCAGGCCACGGTGGAGCCGCCTGGGGCGGTGGCCGGGGTGGGGGTCCAGGTCGCGCAGGCGTCGTCGCCGTCGGCGCAGCGGGCGACGAAGGGGCAGCCGGTGAAGGTGTCGGCGAGGGACGGCGGGCGGCCCGGGATGGGGCGCAGTGGGCGCGGGGCCGCCGTGACGTCGGGTGAGCAGTCGAGCAGGCCGCGGGTGTAGGGGTGCCGGGGGGCGGCGAAGAGGGCGGCGGCGGGGGCGGACTCGACGACGTGGCCCGCGTACATGACGTGCACGCGGTCGCAGTAGGCGGCGGCGAGTTGCAGGTCGTGGGTGATGAAGAGCTGGCCGGTGCCGTGGGTGTCGCGCAGGGTGCGCAGCAGGGTGAGGATCTCGGCCTGGGTGGTGACGTCCAGGGCGCTGGTGGCCTCGTCGGCGAGGAGCAGATGGGGTTCGGCGGCGAGCGCGCCGGCGATGACGACGCGTTGCAGCATGCCGCCGGAGAGTTCGTGGGGGCGCTGGCGGATGCGGCGTTCCGGCTCCGACAGGCCGACGGCGGTCAGGAGTTGGACGGCGCGGGCGCGCAGGGCGGCCCGCTCGGCTCCGGTGTGGGCGAGCCGTTCGGCGAGGAAGTCGCCGATCCTGCGGACCGGGTTGAGTGCGGAGCGCGGATCCTGGTGGACCATCGCGACGGTGCGGGCGCGGTGGGTGCGCAGCGCCGCTCCGGTCAGGGACAGTACGTCGGTGCCGGCGACGCGGACGCTTCCGGTGGCGCGGGCGCCGTCGGGCAGCAGCCGCAGTGCGGCCTTGGCGGTGGTGGACTTGCCGGAGCCCGACTCCCCCACCAGGCCGACGACTTCGCCGGGTGCGACGTGCAGTGACACGTCGGTGAGCACCGGGCGTGCGGTGCCCGGCAGGTGGAGGGTGAGGTGGTCGATGGCGAGGAGCGGCCCGTCGGACGGGGCGGGTGCGGCGCTGCCGCGGACGGTGGCTGCGGTGTGCGGCATGCGGCTATCCCTTCGCGGAGAGTCGGTCGGCGGCCCAGACGCCGGCGACGTTGAAGGCGACCACGACGGCGGCCACCGCGCAGCCCGGCACCATGGCGGGCAGCAGGGCGCCCTGGACGACGGCGGCCTGGCCTTCCTGGACCATCAACCCCCAGTCGGAGCTGGGCGGTTGGGTGCCGAAGCCGAGGTAGCTGAGGGTGGCCAGGCTCATCAGGGCCTCGCCGAAGAGGACCACGAGGTAGCCGGCGATGGCCCGGCCGAGGTTGGGGACGAGGTGCCGGGCGCAGATCCGGGCGCCGCCCATGCCCTGCACCCGGTAGGCGTCGATGTAGGGCTTGGCGCGTTCGGCGAGTGCCACGCTGCGGGTGTACTTGGCGATGGTGGGGGCGAAGGCCAGGCCCAGGGCGAGGACGGACGTGGTGATGCCGGCGCCGAAGACCGCGATGATCAGGACGACGAACAGCAGCCCGGGGAAGGCGTACATGACGTCGGTGACGCGGGAGAGCAGGGTGTCGACCCAGCCGCCGCGCCAGGCGGCGACGGTGCCGAGGGTGACGCCGATGACGGCGGCCAGCGTGAGCAGCAGCAGCGGCGCGATCAGGCTGGTCCTGGCCCCGTACAGGACGCGGCTGAGCAGGTCCTGGCCGGAGGCGTCGGTGCCGAGCAGGTGGGCGCGGCCGGTGCCGGCGAGGGAGGACGAGAGGTCGATGCGGTCGGGGGCGTACGGCGCGAGCAGCGGTGCGCACACCGCGGCGAGCACCACCAGGGCGAGGAATCCGGCCGCGATCAGCGGGCCGGTGGGGCGCTTGGTGGCGATGCGGGGCGCGGTGAGCGGGCCTGCAGGTGCGGTGAGGGAGGTGGTCATGCGGCGCTCCTTGCGACCGCGACCCGGGGGTCGAGCAGCGGGTGTACGAGGTCGACGAGGGTGGTGACGAGGATGTAGCCGGTGACCATCAGCAGCAGGACGGCCTGGGCGACGGGGAAGTCGTGCGTGTTGATGGCGCCGACCAGCAGCGAGCCGATGCCGCTGATGCCGAAGGCGGTCTCGACGACGACGGTGCCGGCCAGCATGCCGGCGGTGACCAGGCCGCACATGGTGACGATCGGGCCGAGTGCGTTGCGCAGCACGTGCCGCAGCACGATGTCGCGTTCGGGGACGCCGGATGCCCGTGCGACCTCGACGTGGTCGGCTGCCTGGGCGTCGAGCATGGCCTGCCGGGTGACCCGGCTGATGATCGCCAGCGCGCCCAGCGCCATGGACACCGCGGGCAGCGTGAGGTGGCGGATGGTGTCGCCGAGCCCTTCGCCGCCGCCGGTCACCGGGAACCAGCCGAGCCGCACCCCGAAGACGGAGACCAGGGCGATGGCGGCGACGAAGGAGGGGACGGAAGCGGCGAGGGTGGTGAGGCCGACGACGGCGGAGTCCGCCCAGCCGCGGCGGACCGCGGCGAGCACCCCGGCGCCGACGCCGAAGAGGACGAACAACACCGTGGCGTAGCCGACGAGTTCGAGTGTGGTGGGCAGCCGGGCAGCCACCAGGTCGGCCACCTGGTCGCCGTATTTGAAGGAGCGCCCGAGGTCGGTGTGGACGCAGTCCCACAGCCAGCGGCCGTACTGGACGACCAGCGGTTCGTCGAGGTGGTACTGCGCGCGGACGGCGAGGAGCTTTTCCGGGGTGAGCTTGTCCCGGCCGCCCGCCAGGAAGACCGCCGGGTCGCCGGGTGCCGCGTAGACGGCGGCGAAGATGACGAAGGAGGCTGCCAGCAGGGTGGCGAACAGGCCGGCGATGCGCCGGACGAGGCTGCGGAGCACGGCGGTTCAGTCCTTCCCTGAGGCGTGGTGCGGGGCGGCGCCCAGGTCGGCGGCCCACGGGTAGTAGAGGTACGCCTGCGAGGCGGGCGGTCCGGTGAGGCCGTTCTTGAGGACCAGGACGGACGGCACCTGGGCGACGGGGATCCACACGGCGGCCTCGGCGAACTGCCGCTGGGCGCGGACGGCGAGGCGGGCGCGCTCGGCGTCGTCCAGGGTGCGCAGCGCGGTGCGGACGGTGGTGTCGTAGGCCGGGTCGTGGAAGCCGACCCAGTTGTTGGAGCTGGTGGACAGGCCGTTGTCGTAGAAGCCCATCGGGTCGCTCTTGGAGATGTACCAGTCGCCGACCAGCAGGTCGATGTCCGAGCGGGCCGCCCGTGAGCTGTAGAACTCCTCGAACTGGGCGGTCGGGACGGTCTTGATCTGTCCGGTGAGCCCGATGCGCGCGAGTGCGTCGCGTACCGCGTTGGCGATGACGGTCCTGCCCTGGCTGGCGTCGGTCCCGATGACGATGGGCGCGGTGGGTGTGCCCGCTTCCTTGACGAGCTTCCTGGCGGCGGCGAGGTCGCGTGCGTCCGGGTGGTCGGGGGCCAGGGCCGCCATCTTCCGCTGTGCCGCGGCGAATTGCGGCTTCTGGTAGCCCCAGGCGCCGGAGCCGACCGGGGTGGCCCAGGGCTGGACGAGGCCGCCGTAGCCGGCGGTGGCGATGCCGGTGCGGTCCAGGGTGAGGGAGAGGGCGCGGCGGATCGCGGGGTTCTTGAGGCCGCCGCGTTCGGTGGGGATCAGGGCGAGCGAGGCGGTGCTGGGGCCGTAGTACGCGTGCAGGCCCCGCCGGCCGGCGAGGGCGGCGGCGGTGTTGGGGGATTCGGCGTAGCCGCCGTCGGCCGCGCCGGTGGTGAGGGCGTTGACGAAGGCGCTGTCGGCGGCCCAGCGGAAGACGACCTTCCGGGTCAGCGGTGCGGTGCCCCAGTAGTGGGCGGCCCGCTCGATGGTGATCGAGTCGCCGGACTTCCAGCGGGTCAGCCGGTACGGGCCCGAGCAGGCGTCGCCGCGCCCCGGGGTGCCGAACTCCTTGCCCGCCGCCTGCACTTCGCTGCGCTGGTAGACGATCCCGGCGTCACCGGCCAGCGCCTTGGTGAAGAGCGCGTCGGGTTCCTTGAACGTGACGGTGATCCGGTGCGGTCCGGTCTTCGTCATCTTCTTGACGTTCTCGAACTCGTCGGCCTGCTCCATGTCCGGGTCGGCGTGCCGCTTCAGGCTCCACAGCACGTCGTCGGCGGTCATCTTGGCGCCGTCGTGGAAGGTGACGTCCTCGCGCAGGTCCAGGACGAGGGTGGTGGGGTCGGGCCTGGTGACCTTGCGGGCGAGGAAGGGGCGGGCGGACATGTCGGGCCGCAGTTGGTAGAGCCGTTCGCAGACGTTGGTGAGGACGATCCGTCCCGCGCTGCTGCCCTGGGTGTCGAGGTCGAGGGAGTCCGGTTCGTCCTCCAGGAGCCAGTTGACGGTGCCGAGGTGGCCGGTGGCCCCGGCGGTCGTGGGGGTGAGTTCGAGGTCGGCGGCGCGCAGGGCCTTGCCGCCGCCTGTGGTGTTCGTGGCGCCGCTGCACGCCGCGGCGCCGAGTGCCAGGACGGTGACGGCGGCGGCCAGCGCGGCCCGGCGCCGGGCCGGTGCCCGCGTCATCGCCGTGCCCCGTCGGAACAGTGCCCGTCGGCGGGTGCGCCGGGGCCGTCGTAGAGGTTCCACGGCAGGTGCTGGTAGGTGTGATCGCAGGGGGTGCCGGCCGTCGCGTGGTAGTCGCCCGTGGTGAGGTCGACGCAGGAGGAGACCAGCGTCGTCCAGTGCTTGAGCAGGGGGGCGCGGGGGTCGGGGTGGGTGCACAGCGACTCGGGGTGGCCGAGGTGGTCCGACATCGCCTCCCGGATGATCCTGCGGGAGTCGTCGGGCCCGGTGGAGGTGCGCAGCGCGCGCAGTCCGGCCTCGGCGCGCGGAACCCTGACCAGCGAGTCGGACGCCATCGGGCGGTATCCGGCGGCGAGCGCGGCGGGGACGCCCGCCTGGTAGTGGTTGCCGTGCACCAGCAGTCCGCCGGCCGGGTACATCCAGCCGTGCCCGGCAGGGGTGGTCTCCAGGTCGATGGCGAAGCCTTCGCGGCAGGTCAGCAGGGCGTTGCTGGCGATGTGCGCGCGGGTGCGGCACAGCACGTCGAGGGCGTCGGTGATGCTGTGCCGGTCCAGGACGCTGCGCCGTACGACGGTCTGCGGCAGTCCGACGGTGTCGTCGAAGCGGCCACCGAGGCCGTTGGCGTTCAGGGCGATACCGGCCGAGTTGGCGCCCTGGCGGCCTATCTGCCCGGCCTCGACCTGCATGATCAGGGTCGGTTTCGGCGGCTGCACGATCCGGAGCAGGACGACGGTGTCGGCGACACCGGCCCGCCAGTCCCAGTTCTGCCCGGCCCAGACGTGCCCGTCGCCGCTGGCCTCGCCGAACGCGGCGAAGGAGGTGCAGCCTTCGGCGGGCTCCTCGTCGTCCGGGGCGCCCGGGTGCCCGCCGCCGTCCGCGGCCATCGCGGCGAACGACTTGTCGTAGATGACCTCGCCGCGGGCGTTGAGGGCGAGGATGTCGAGCAGGTCGACGCCTGCGCCGTCGGCGATGCCCTGCATCTCATCGACCAGGTGCGGCGCGTAGTCGCGGACGGGCGCCAGCCAGCGGGCGGCGCGGGCGGTGACCTGTTCCCAGGTCAGGCCGCTGGAGGCGCCGAAGGCCGCTTCGTAGTAGGCGGTCGCGGCGTGGATGCGGTCGCGCACCGCCTCGCCGTACTGGCGGCCCCGCTCGGCGGGCGGGCCGGAGATCTCGATGACCGGAAGAGTGCGCTGTGCCATGTGTCTCCCTGCGCAGGGCCCGCTGCTGTAACGTCGATTTCAGCAAGTGGCTCTCTTGGAATGCGTTGTCCAGGAGAGTAACGGCGGTCACACGAAAGTCAATGGTGGTAATGGAGATTCCAGAAACGTCGCAGGCCGGCCACCCGGGGCGGACGGCGGACGACGGCCCGCACCCCGCGGACGGCACCACCGGCCTCACCCGGCTGCGGGCCGCCGTCCGCGACGCCTGGGACGGGCTGACCACGTCCGAGCGTGCCGTCGCCCAGTACCTGGCAGGCGCCGAGGCCGAGCAGCTGCTCTTCGCCAGCGCCCAGGAGCTGGGCGGCGCCAGCGGCACCAGCAACGCCACCGTCGTCCGCGCCCTCCAGCGCATCGGCTACGCGGGCCTGCCCGCGCTCAAGCGCGACCTGGCCGCCGACTTCACCACGTCGGTCGCCCCCGAGGTCCGGCTGCGGCAGCGCATCGCCCACGTCGGCCAGGACCTGCGGGGCATCTGGGACGACGTCTTCGACGAGGCGGAGGAACGCATCGGGCACGCCAGGCGGCTGACCGACACCGCGTCCTTCCAGCGCGCGGTGGCCGCGCTCGCACCGGCGGGCGAGGTGTTCTGCTACGGCGTCGCCGCATCCGAACTCGCCGCCCGCCACCTCGCGTTGATGCTCGCCAGGACCGGCCGCCGGGCCCGCTTCCTGGGCGCGACCGGCTTCGCGCTCGCCGACGCGCTGCTCCCGCTGGGCCGCGGCGACGCGGTGGTGGTCTTCCAACCGGGGCGCCCGCTGGACGAGTTCACGGTGCTGGTGGAGCGGGCCCGCGCGGTCGGCGCCAAGGTCGTCTTCGTCACCGACGAGCTGGGCGAGACCTTCGGGGGCCGCATCGAGGCGGTACTGACCGCGCCGCACACCCCCACCGGCATCACCGCCGAATCACTGACCGGCCTGGTGGTCGCGGACGCCCTGCTGCTCGCCCTGACGACGCTCGACGAGACCCGCGCGGTGGAGACCTCACATCAACTCACGGCGCTCCGCGAGCAGTTGCTCGCTCCGCAGCCGAAGTCGCGGGGCCGCAGGGAGACGCCGTAGCGCGCTTCCGCGGCGGCGGCCCCGTCCCGCGCTCAGGCCGCCTGCGGCCGGGCCTGCACCTTCCGCGTGGCCAGGTACAGCGCCACCAGCCAGCCCACGAACGTGGCCCCGAACAGCACGTTGACGACCAGCACCAGCCACCGGTTGTCGCTGCCCCGGTAGAACCCGATGAAGGACGGCAGCAAGTACACCACCAGCGCCACTATCCCGAGCAGCACCGCCCCCACGGACCCCAGATTCCCCAGCACCACGCACCACTCTCCCGTTCCCCGACCGATGATCGACTTCCGTCGCTCGCCACCACCGTACCCAGCCACCGCACCCGCCCCTTTCCGGCCCGCGAAGCCCGCGGGAACTGCCCGTGGACGGACGGTGTCCTGACCGGCATGGAAGCGAAATCGGGACGGGCAGGAGCGGCCGGCTGCCTGGTGGCGGCGCTCGCGGCGGGTACCGGGTTCTGGGCGTGGCTCGACGGCGCGCGCCCCGGGCTGCGCGGGGCGTTCGAAGGGGAGCGCGACCTCAGCCTGCTGTACATCGAGCTGCCCTGCATGCTGCTCGGCCTGCCCGCGCTCACCCTCCTGTCGTGGGCGGCGGCCCGTTCCGCCGTGGGCGCACGCCCCGGCCGCGGCGTGCGAGGCGCGGTGTCCTGCGCCGTGGTCCTGCTGACCCTCGGCGCCCTGACCTGGGCCTGCCGGGCGTGGCTCGCTCACCGCGTCGGCTGGGTGTCGCCGGAATCCTGACCTCCGCAGGCCGCCACCGCCCCGGCGCACGCCGCACGCGCCCCGCCGTCAGCGATCCGCAAGGGCCGGGGCGCGGGCCGTCAAGGACCCGTCATGACAGGGCCGAAACCGCCGTACGGCGGGGATACCTTCGGTGCCGCGCCACGGGCTGCCTCCCCGCATCCCCTGGCGCACCATCCGTGATCCCCAGGAGACCCCATGTGCCTGTACGAGTACGCCGACGACCCCGAGCCGGAAGAACCGGTCCCGGCCGGACCCCTGTACGTGCCCGTCCGGCCGGGAGGAGCGGGGGTGGCGGTGCGTCTGTTCCGTACCCCGCTGGGCGCCCGTACCGCCGTCGCCTTCACAGAACCGGAACGCCTGACCGGCACGCTCGGCGCAGGCCAGCCCTGGATCCGGCTCTCAGGACCCGTCCTGCGCGCGATGACCCGGCCGCTCGGCGTGCGGCTGCTGACCGTCGACCCGACGTTCACCGCCGCCCAGGCCGCGCCCGCGCCCGCCGTCCCGTACCGGCCGTCGGCGAACGGCCGCCCCGCGGCCAGAACCGCCTGAAGGGGCCGCACTCCATGACCACAGCAGTCCTCCCCCAGCTCCCCGCCGACGCCGACGACCTGTCCGTCTGGCCTGCCTCCACCACCCGGCTCCCGGACGGCGGCCTGGCCGTCGCCGGCGTCTGCCTCACCGAGACCGCCGACCGCTTCGGCACCCCCGCCTACGTCCTGGACGAGGGCGAGATCCGGGCCCGCTGCCGGATGTACCGCGACGCCTTCCCCGACGCCGACGTGCTCTACGCCGCCAAGGCGTTCCTCTCCCGCGCCATGGTGCGCTGGGTCGACGAGGAAGGGCTCGGGCTCGACGTGTGCTCGGCCGGTGAACTGGAACTCGCGGTGACGGCCGGCTTCCCTCCGGAGCAGATCGTGCTGCACGGCAACGCCAAGTCGCCCCGCGACATCGAGACCGCGCTGCGGCTCGGCGTGGGCCGGATCGTCATCGACAGCCCGTCCGAGATCGCCCGGCTGGCCGCCGCGGTCGGGCCCAAGGGCCAGCAGAAGGTGATGGTCCGCGTCGTCCCCGGCATCTCCGCCGGCGGCCACGAGAAGATCCGCACCGGCACCGAAGGGCAGAAGTTCGGCCTGTCCCTCACCGACGGCTCCGCGCAGCACGCCATCGCCCGGATCATGGGCCAGCCGCAGCTCCAACTGACCGGCCTGCACTGCCACATCGGCTCCCAGATCACCAGCGTCAAGCCGTACCTCGCGGCGCTGCGCAGGGTCGTGGGGCTGATGGCCCGCGTCCGCGACACGCACGGCGTGGCACTGCCCGAGCTGGACATGGGCGGCGGCCACGGCATCGCCTACCGGCCCGGCGAGCCCGCACTCGACCTCACGGCGCTGGCCCGCAAGCTGCGCGCCGAACTCATCGAGAGCTGCGCGGCGGCCGGCCTCACCGTGCCCCGCCTGATCATCGAGCCGGGCCGCGCGGTGGCGGGCCCGGCCGGCATCGCGCTGTACCGGGTGCTGTCCGTCAAGCGCACCGGTGGCCAGGTGTTCGTCGCGGTCGACGGCGGGATGAGCGACAACCCGCGCCCGGCGCTCTACGGAGTGCGCTACGCGCCGCGCCTGATCGGCCGCCGCCCGGACGCCGCGACGTGCCAGGCGACGGTCGTCGGGCGGCACTGCGAGGCGGGCGACATCCTGGCCGCCGACGTGCCGCTGCCCGCCGACGTCCGGCCCGGCGACCTGCTGGCGGTGCCGGTGGCCGGCGCGTACCAGCTGTCGATGGCCTCGGGCTACAACCTGGTGGGCAGGCCCCCGGTGGTGGCCGTCCACAACGGCAGGGCCCGGCTGCTCATGCGGCGCGAGTCGCTGGACGACTTCCGCAGCCGGGACGTGGGCTTCTAACACTCCGGCTGCGGAAGGGGCGGGGCGCGCTTCCCCGGGCGGACGAGGGCATCAGGCCCTCAGCCCGCCGCCCCGCCCGCCCGCACCGCCGCCAGCGCCGCCGCCTCGACGCGCTCCGCGAGCGGGTGGGCTCCCCGGGCGGGCCGGACGAGGGTGAAGGGGACCGGGGGCGCGTCGGCGATGGGGACGTAAGTGACGGAGGGGTGGCCGTATTCCCTGGCGCAGTGCGGGGCCACCCCTATGCCGCGGCCCGCGGCTATCGCGGCCAGCCACTCGTCGAAGTTCCGGTATTCGTGGGCGATTTCGGGGCGCTCGCCGTCCGGCCACAGATGCGGCCCGACCGTCCCCGTCCCGTCGCGGCCGATGACCATGAGGGGATGACCGGCGATCTCGGTCCAGCGCAGCCGGCGGCGGCGGGCGAGCGGACCGCTCCGGGGGACGACCGCGATGCGGGGTTCATCGAAGAGTTCGACGGCGTGCAGGGACGGGTGCGAGACCGTGCCGTGAATGACGGCGGCGTCCACCAGACCCCGGTCCACCCCGGCCAGGAATTCGTCCCTGCGCAGCAATTCGACGCCGATCCCGATGGCACGCTCCACGGCTGGCAGGACGGAACGGAGCCATTGGGGCGGCAGCAGCCAGGGAAATCCGAGCCGGAATTCCGCGGCGCCGCCCGCGGATTGCAGGGCGGCGTCGAGCTGTCCGAGCGCCCCGGCGAGATCCGCATACAGCCGCCGTCCCACCGCGGTCAGGGACACGCTCCTGGTGGTCCGCTCGACGAGCCGTACGCCCAGGTCCCGCTCCAGCGAGGCGACCATGCGCGACAGCGTCGGCTGGGACACCCGGCAGCGCGCGGCGGCGACGGAGAAGTGCTCTTCCTCGGCCAGCGCGAAAAAGCCGCGCAGCACCCGCAGTTCGACGTGTTCGAGATCCATACGAGCCCAGCATAAATGGCATCCGTTCCGTATTTCTCCTGCCTTGCGATGCGGCCTAGCGTCGTTGTCACGCCCCGGCCGGACGTGTTCTCCAGATCTCGACGTGTTCTGCGGATCTCCCGTAAAACCTGGAAAGAAGTGTGACGGCAATGCGCATCGACGACATCAAGCAGGTAACGGCCACTCCCCTGTCGAGCCCGGCGTTCCCGCCCGGCCCCTACCGTGCCGTCAACCGCGAGTACCTGCACATCACTTACCGGACCGACCCCGACGCGCTGCGCGCCGTCGTCCCCGAGCCGCTCGCGGTCGACGCCGACAATCCCCTGGTGAAGTTCGAGGTGATGCGGACGCCCGACACCTCGGGGATGGGTGACTTCACCGAGTGCGGCCAGGTCGTTCCGGTGACGTACGAGGGGAAGCCCGGCGCGTACCTGCACGCCCTGTACCTGGACAACGCCCCGGCCATCGCGCTGGGCCGGGAGACCGCCGCGTACCCGAAGAAGGCCGGCTCGCCGCGCCTCTTCGTCGACAACGACACGCTGGTCGGCAGCCTGGACTACGGCACGCTGCCGGTCGCCACCGCGACCATGGGCTACAAGCATCGCCCGCTCGACCTCGACACCGTGCGGGCGGGCATGAGCGGCCCCACCTACATGCTCAAGGTGCTGCCCCACTACGACGGCGGCCAGCGCATCTGCGAGCTGCTGCGGATACGGCTGACCGACTTCACCGTGCGCGGCGCCTGGACCGCCCCCGCCCGCCTCCAGCTCTTCGAGCACGTCGCGGCGCCGCTGGCCGACCTCCCCGTGCGCGAGGTGGTCTCGGCCGACCACATCATCGCGGACGTCACCATCCCGGTCCCCGAGGTCGCCCATGACTACCTGGCCTGAGCGGGCCGCCGACGCACGTCGCGCCGGTCCGCGCGCAGCGGCTCCCGGCGCGAACAGCGGGACAACAGAAGGAGGAAGACCATGAGTGAGATCGCCTTCATCGGCCTGGGTGTGATGGGTGCGCCGATGGCCGCCAATCTGGTCGGGGCGGGCCACCGGGTGACCGGCGTCGATCCCGTTCCCGCGGCGCGGCAGCGCCTGGTGGACACGGGCGGCGCGGCGGCCGAGCGGATCGGCGACGCCGTACGGAACGCGGACGCCGTGATCACCATGCTCCCCGACTCACCGGTCGTCGAAGAGGTGTGGCTCGGCGCGGACGGTGTACTCGCCCACGCCCGCCCCGGCACCCTGCTCATCGACATGAGCACCATCGCCCCGCAGGCGAGCCGCAAGGTCGCACGGGCCGCCCGCGCGGCGGGACTCCGTCCGCTGGACGCCCCGGTCAGCGGCGGTGAACCGGGCGCGGTGGCCGGCACCCTGTCCATCATGACCGGCGGCGAACCCGCCGACTTCGCCGCCGCCGAGCCGCTGCTGACCGCCCTCGGCTCCGTCGTCAGCCACCTCGGCCCGGACGGCGCGGGCCAGCTGGTCAAGGCCACCAACCAGCTGCTGCACGGCGGCATCATCGCCCTGGTGTCCGAGGCGATCGTGCTGCTCGAAGCGGCGGGTGTGGACGGCACCAAGGGCCTGCGAGTGCTGGCCAACGGCTGGGGCGCCAACCGGATCCTGGACCAGAAGGCGGCCTCCATGCTGGCCCGCGACTTCACCCCCGGCTTCCGCATCGACCTGCACCACAAGGACATGGGAATCCTCGGCCAGGCGGCCCGCGAACTGGGTGTCAGCCTGCCGATGACCGGCCTGGTCACCCAACTGATCGCCGCCGCCCGCGCCCAGGGCCTCGGCGCCCTGGACCACACGTCCCTGCTGACCGTGGTCGAAGGACTCAACCGGCCGCAGGGCAGCGGCCGGAAGGCCGCCGTCACACCCTGACGGCACTCGACGGCCCCGGCCCTCCCCTCGTCCGCACGTCCGGCGGACGACGGGAGGGCCGGGGCGTTCCCCACCGCCCAGCCCGCCCCGACACGGTCAGGCGGCCCGCACTCCCACCGCCCGCCGCCACCGCACCACCCCCGCCACCGGCAACGCCACGAACGCCACCACCGCGAGCACCCCCAGCCCGGCCAGCGCCGGATTCACCCACCCCGGCACGATCTCCACACCCCCACTGCACACCGTGCTGAGCGGAAAGTAGCTGTACGAGGACGGATGGGCCCGCACCCCCATCCGCCACATACAGGTCTTGTCCCCGTAGAGCCCCGGCGAGTACGCCCCCTCCGCATACGCGAACACCAAAAACGCCCCGACCGCCGCGAGCCCGCACACCAACGCCCACGGCTTGGGACTGGCCAGCCGCACCCCGCCCCCGTCCCGCAGCCGCCTCCTGGCATGACCGACCAGCAGCAACGTCAGCGCGATGAGCACCACCACGGCGGGAAGCCCGAAAAGCACAAGAAGCATGCGGAATGCTTGCATGCCTGCGCCGGGCGGGCCGTCAGGGTTGTCGCGTGGAGGGACGGGCGGCGGCACCCGGCCCCGCCCCGGCACTCACACCGGATGCGCGGCCGAAGCCATGACGTCCCACACCCGCATCACGTGCGTGACGGACGCGTCGAGGTCCGCCGCCGGGACGCCGTCGCGGGCCTGGGTGGAGAGCCCCAGCAGGAAACTGTGGAATACGGCGGCGAGCGCCTTCGGGTCCGTGCCGGGCGGGAGTTCACCGCGGGTGACGGCGCGTTCGACACAGGCCGTCATGTTCCGGCGGTCCCAGGCCCTGCGGTCGGCGAGCAGGTCGCGGACCCGCTGGTTCTCGGATGCGCAGGTCGATTCGGCCAGCACCACCAGGCAGCCACTGGGATGCGACGGGTCGGTCTGCATGCGGACGGAGCGGCGGAGCGTCTGCTCGACCGCCTCGCGCGGGGCGAGCGCTTCGTCGGCGGCGACGGCGGTGACCTGCCCGTACGTGGACAGGTAGCGCTGCACAACCGCTTCGAAGAGCTGCTCCTTCGACGAGAACGCGGCGTAGAAGCTGGCGGACGAGATGCCCATCACCTCCCGCAGTTGCGCCAGCGAGGTCGACTCGTAGCCGTACTGCCAAAAGAGCGCCAGCGCCGCGTCGACGGCCTGCCCGGTGTCGAACCCCCGGGGCCTTCCCGTTCGCGCCATCGGCTCCGCGCCCCTTCCTGGTCGGTCAACACGTCCGAGCCGGCGGATCGAAGCGCCTGCGCCGAAGCGCCCGCACCGAAGCCGCCGACTTACAGAATAGTCGATCCAGAAAGTTCTTGACGAGGGGCGCCCCGGGTGTGGTCTAGTTGTAGATCAATCGATCCACAATTCGCCCGACCCGAGGGAACCACCGTGAGCAGAACGCATGACGCGCCGCCCGTCCACGACGAGCAGGAGGCGGCGCCACCGGGCCAACGCCTGCCGTGGGCCGCCCTGTTGGCGATGGCCTGGACCGGATTCGTCGTCATCATGACCGAGACGCTCCCCGCCGGCCTGCTCCCGGAGATCGCCCGCGGACTCGACGTGACCGCGTCCGGAGCCGGCCAGTTGGTGAGCGCCTACGCGGCGGGAACGGTGCTGGCCGCGATACCGGCCACCGCCCTCACCAGGGGCATGCGCCGCAAGCCCCTGCTGCTCACCGGCATCATCGGGTTCGCCGCCACCAACGCCGTGACGGCACTGTCGGGCGACTACCCGACCGCCCTCGTCGCACGGTTCGCGGCAGGCGCGTTCTCCGGGCTGCTGTGGGCGATGCTGGCCGGGTACGCACGCAGCATCGCGCCGCCGGGGCAGAAGGGGAAGGCGCTCGCCGTCGCGATGACCGGCACACCGGTGGCACTGTCGGTCGGCACGCCGCTCGGTGCGTTCGCCGGTTCCCTCGTCGGCTGGCGCTGGGCCTTCGGCGCCATGACGGTCGTCTCGGTCGCCCTGTCCCTCTTCGCGCTGGCGAAGGTCCCCGACGCGCCGGGGCAGGCCGCCGGCAGCCGTACCCCGCTGCTGCGCGTGCTGCTGATACCGGGAATCCTGCCGATTCTGGCGGTGGTGTTCAGCTGGATGCTCGCGCACAACATCCTCTACACCTACATCGCCCCCTTCACCTCCTACGCCGGCGTCGGCCTCCGGGTGGACATCGCCCTGCTGCTGTTCGGGCTCGCCGCGCTGGCCGGAATCTGGGTGACCGGCGTCTTCGTCGACCGCGCACTGCGGGTGCTGACGCTGGGCAGCGTGGCCGCGTTCGGCCTGGCCGCCCTCACCTTCGCCCTCGTGGCGCACCACCCGGTGGCCTTCTGCCTGGCCATCCTGGTGTGGGGCTTCACCTTCGGCGGGTCGGCCACCCAGCTCCAGACGGCGTCGGCGGACGCCGCGGGCAACGACACGGACGTCGCCAACGCCATGCTCACCACCTCGTTCAACCTCGCCATCTTCGGCGGCGGCACGTTCGGCGGGATGCTGCTCCAGTCCTCGGGGGCCGGGGCCTTCCCGTGGGTACTGCTGGGGCTGGCCGCCGTCGCGCTGGCGATCGTCACGACCGCTCGGCGGCACGGCTTCACACCGGGGGTGCGGCGGGAGGGTTGAGCCGACGGGCGGAGACGGCACGGCTCCCGGTCAGCCCGGTCAGGTCACCAACGGCTCGTCATACAGGGCGAGTTCGGCACGGTCCGGAGCCTGGAACACCTTCGCGTACGCGCCGAGCATCTCGCGGGTGACCTGGACCGTGCCGGACTCGGCCTCCCCGTTACGGACGTGCAGGCGACGGCGCAACTCGTCGAGCGGCGCCGCCAGATACCGCAGTTCGACCGGGACGCCGAGCGCCCGCGCACCGAGCCGCATCGCGTCCCGCTCCGAACGCGCCCAGAAACCGAACTCCAGGATCACGGTCTGGCCCAGCCGCAGCAGATCCTGGGCGTGCGCCCGGAACCGCCCCTCCAGCCGCTCGCGCGTCTCCTCGTCCTCGAACCCGATACCGAGATCGGCCAGCCACTCGTCCGGACACAGCCGCACCGCCGGAATCTCCTCGACAAGCCGCCTGGCCAGCGTCGTCTTGCCTGCACCCGGCAGCCCGCAGAGCAGGATCAGCCGGGGTTCTGGACGTTCCGCCATGCGTGCCTCCACGGGCTCTTGCCGACGTCGCTGTGCACTGCCGTCACTTCCCTACCCCGATGGACGGCGTCCCCACCGATCACCTTCCCTTCCCCTGCCCATCGCACCCCAAGGGACAGCCCAGTTCAGCCCGCGCACGGTTCGGCGAACAGGTCACCACCCCCAGCGACAGGAACAGCGGGCGCCCGAGATAGAACCCGTACACCACGTCCTGCCCGCGAGCGAGCCGGTCGCCGGCCGCGTCGGCCTTCCGTGCCAGCCGGGCGGCCTCGCGGTCCTGCTCGGACGCGAACCGAGCGGTGTGGAGGGCGAGTTGTTCGGCGATCCAGGCCGCAGCGCCCTCCGGTTCCTGCCAGGTCCCCCGGATCGCAGTGCGCGGCTTCGTCAGCCACAACGCCACCTCGATCGGCGGCACCTCGCTCGTACGCCACTCGATCGCGGCCCGCCGGTACCGCTCGATCACGTCCGGCGGGCTCGTCGCGGCCGGTTCCATCACGGGCGGCGGCCGACGGATGCCCTCCCGGTCGAAGTGGACGCCGTCCCCCTCGCCCCCGTCCGCCCCGTACGGCCGCGCCCCTCGCTCCGGGAGCCGCTTCGGCCCCACCCAGAGGTATCCGTGGTGATGCAACGAGTCGCCCCTCCAAGGGAGTTGGCGGCAATCCCACCCGATCCCTCCGGTGGGATCGCCGACGAACGGGCGACCGTCAGGCCGAGAGCCCGAAACGGGCCGGATCGATGCCGGCCACCGCCAGCTCCTCGGTGGTGAACCGCAGCGGCTCGGCACCGGGCCGCTTGCTGTCGGCCACCGCCCACGCCCCGGGCCGGATACGGGCGAGAGTCACGCAGGATTCACCGTCGGGGTGCGTGTTGCCGCCGCACGCCTTGACGAATTCCACGCCGTCGAGCGACAGCTCATACAGGTCGGTCTCGCACATGATGAACCTTCCCCATTCCTCGGATGACGAGTTTCCCCGGTTCATCTTCCGCCCGAATCCGGCCCGCTCCCGCCGCTTTCCTGTTCCCGCAAGAAGTCGTCCCGGATCTCTTCGACCATCACGCGCATGGCATCACCGGAAACCGCTACCCGTCCGAACCCCTCGAACTTTCGGATGTAAATTTCTACGTCCCTGGGATCAGTAACCGTCATCTTCGCGTGCATAGTTTCCACCGCCACCATGCGATCATCTCGGATCACGAATGAATGGCTCGGCACATCGCACTGCTGCACACCGAGGGGTACGATCCGGATGTCCACGTGCGCAAGCCGTGAAATCGAAATCATACGATCCAATTGCGCTGCCATCATTTGAGGTGACACCATGCGCCAACGCAGCACGGGCTCAGTGATGATGAAGCGCAGTTCCTTGCTCGAATCGTAGAGAACTTCCTGACGCTCCAGCCGACCGCTGATGGTGCGCAGGAGGGAATCTTTGGACAGTCCATGGCGCGATAAAATACACCGGACATACTCCGGTGTTTGGAGCAGCCCGGGGACAAGCGCGGGCTGGAAGAGCCGCAACGTCGACATCTGCGCTTCGAGTGCCCTTGTCGCCTGCTGCGATTTATGGATTCCCGATCGCTTCAGCAGGCGCCACGCGACGGCCTCCGTGGTGGCCTCGCGTGAGGCTTCTATATATTCGCCCTTGACTTCGTCCGATACGCCGATGGCCGTCAGGATGCGGGCCACGTCCTGTGGGCTGGGGATCAGCCTGCCGTTCTCGATCTTCGACAGCTTGGACGGCGACATGACTGCGCCGCGGGCCACGGCCTTGGCCTCCTTCTCGGATGCCTTCCGCAGTGCCCGCAGCGCTGCCCCAAGCTGCGCACGATTCACTGGCCGTGCTTTGCCCACCAGTCAGGGAACGGCTCGGCGAGAGCCAAGGCTTTCTCCCGGTGGGCGATGAACTCTTGCGCCCGATCCGCCGGCAGCTCTTCAGGCCCCAAGAATCCCCCCTCGCCGTCGTAGTTCAACACGGCGACCAACTCGGAGTCGAAGAGCCAGAAATCCGGCACGCCTTCGAACGGGTTCGGCTGCTCTGTGGTGTCGAGGATGAAGAACTCTTCCCCGCCGGTCATGTTCTTCCAGTATGCCCAGCCGAGTTCATACTGGAGATACGGTGTCAGCGGCCGGGAAAGGACGTGCACCCGGTAAATCCTCTTGCCGCCCGCAGAGCGCTTGCGGAGCTCGGCTACCCAGCGTTCGTTATAGTTTTCCGGCTGCGGCTTCCCCGCCAGGAACGTCTGGAATGCTTCGGTGTTGCCGGACTTGCCGTAGTCGTCCAGCGTCTCCAGCCTGAACGCTTCCTGCCCGAAGGTCTCGAAGTATTCCCCCAGGGTCCTAGATGAGCTTGCCACGGATCGCCTTCCTGATGAGTTCCATGGGGATCTCCACGAGATTTTCATGGCCGGGAATATCCAGGCCATGGTCACTCGGCGTCTCTCCCTGCACTAAAAGCGTCCCCCGGTCGGTCGCATACAGGGTGGGACAGTTGTCGTATTCGCACGTGCTGACCAGTTTGGTGACCTGCATGGTCATCCTTGCCCCCATTCCACGCGACACCTATGCACCGCGTCCAGGTCGATCCTTGCGGGCCTTCAACACGCGGTCAAGCGGCACCTGTTGAGAGAACGGGAAACCGACTCGCGGGTCATTTCAATATGCCAAGACCCCCGTGGCCGTAGCCGGTCGGGGGTCCGTCGCATTGCCCTGGACTGCCTACGCCGTGAGGCCGTCCACCTTGACCGCCGTCACGAACCGGTGCCAGGCGCCCGCCGGGATCATGAGCGCGGGGCCGCCGGGGGCCGCCTTGGAGTCGCGGACGGGGACGAGGCCGGGGAGATTGTCGGCGATCTCGATGCAGTTGCCGCCGTCGGGGTTGCTGTGGCTGCTCTTACGCCAGCGGGCATCCTTGAGGAATCCCTCGGCGATCTCGATGCAGTTGCCGCCGTCACCGTTGCTGTAGCTGCTCTTGCGCCAGCGGGCGGCGCCGAGGTCAGTCGTGCTGCGGTGCTTCATCTCTGCATCCCCACCGTCGCTTCGGCCATGGCACGAACACCTGGGACGCGTGCCCCCGCGTGCCTACCCGCCCTCACACCCGTCAACGCGCCGGGTCTCGCCTATGCCGCGAGCCCGTCCGCCTTGACCGCTGTCACGAACTGGTGCCAGGCACCCGCCGGGATCATGAGCGCCGGGCCGCCGGGAGCCGCCTTCGAGTCGCGGACGGGGACGAGACCGGGGAGATTGTCGGCGATCTCCACGCAGTCGGCGCCATCGCCGTTGCTGTAGCTGCTCTTGCGCCAGCGGGCGGCGCCGAGGTCAGTCGTGCTGTGCTTCATCCCGGTATCTCCTTGCCGCTTCTTCAACCATGGCCAGGGACGCCTCAGTTGGCAGTGCGGCGGCCCTCAGCAGATCGTAGGACCTTCGATAGCCCACCACGAGCTCCGGATTGTCGATGGCCTCACCGCTGAACTCGCCCTCGCTCCAGACCAATGGCGGAGCATCAGAGAAGGTCAGGACCTTGGCCATGCCCATCATGAGCGGGTGCGCGACGGTGGTTTCAGGGACCACTTGCAGAAAACTCTTGCTGGCCCGGATGGTTTCGGCAATGTGTTCCAGCTGCTCGGCCATCTCCAGCGGCGGGAGCAACGAGCGCCGGATCAGCCGCTCGTGCAGGATCGCCCAGTACACCGGGCGATCGGGCCGTCGCCACAATTCGGCGCGCTTGACCCGGGCACGGACCTTGCGCTCAATGGCCTCCGCGCCCTCCCACGGTTTCACGGCCTCACTGAGCTTGCGCACGTACGCCTCGGTCTGGAGCAGGCCCGGGAAGACAGCAGGCGCCCAGTCCTCGACCGTCGTGGCGTTCTTCTCCATCTCCGGCATATCCGCGTAGTACTGCGGATGCCCTGCCAGACCTGCCTTTCGGGCATCTGCACACCGCCGTTGAAAAAAACCGTCCGCGCCCAGCACTCGGTCGACGTGCCGGGCCAGGTCCTCGGGCATGCGCCGCTCACCGCGCTCGATCTGACTGAGGAACGAGACTCCACGGAAGCTGCCGTCCACCAACTGCTCAAGCGTGAGGCCGGCCGCCTCGCGCCTGTAGCGCAGCTCCGCGCCGTAGAAGCACGGCACATTCGCCGACGCATCAGGGTTCTTGCGAAGGGGCACAACTCACCACCTACGTCCGCAGGTTGATCTGTACAACCTGATTCCCTTCCCACGCTACGCCCCGTGACCGCACGCTGTGACCGGTTCATCACGATGCGCACAGGAAGGCGTACGCCATGTCTGATCACCACCACCGTCCCTCCCCCGATGACGTGCACGAGTGCACCGAGGCGCTGCGGAGTGCCCTGCTGGAGAACGGGATTACCCTGCCGTCGCTCGGGGTCGAGCTGCCGGCGTTTGCGGGGGCCTATCACGCGCCGCTCGTCGCGCTCGGTAACTGCAATGCGGCTACGGCGCTGCGGCTGGCCGATGTGCTGCGTGAGGCGGCGGTGCGGTGAGGACGACGCTGGTCATCGAGCTGCTCGCGGTTCCGGGGGCGGTCCGTGGCGTGCGGCGGGTGCTGCGGCGGTACCTCGGGGACGCGGGCGGGGCGGCGCAGTTGTGCGTCAGTGAGCTGCTCAGCAACGTGATTCTGCACGTCGGGGAGGGGGCGCCGGTCACGGTGCGGGTGTGCGGTGAGGGCGACGGGCGGGTCCGGATCGAGGTGACGGATCCGGATCCGTACGGGATGCCGGTGCGGCGGTCGGCCGCGCGTGACGAGGAGGGCGGGCGCGGGATAGCGCTGCTGGCGGCCGTCTCGCTGAGGTGGGGCGTGTGGTCTGCGGCGGGGTGCAAGACCGTGTGGTGCGAGGTCGGGGTGGCGGAAGGGGCCGATGGGGGCGAGGCCCCGGCCGGAAGGAAGCCCCCGTGCCACCTCCCCCACAGAGGTGACACGGGGGTTCCAGTCTGACGTGCCGCGGGGCCTGGCTCCAGAGGAGAAGGCGGGTTTCTTACGCCGGAGTCAGGTGTGGCGGGGTTGGTGCGGCCTGTGGGGCGGCCGGGGCGGCGCGGGTGGCGGCTCGCCGGTGGGCCGAGGCGTCACTCGGGCGCGTACAGGGCTTCGATCTCCTTGGCGAAGTCGCGGGTGACGGCCGCCCGGCGGATCTTGAGCGACGGGGTGAGGTGGCCGGACCGTTCGGTGAACTCCTCGGTGAGTACGGCGAAGCGGCGGATCGACTCGGCGCGCGAGACCAGTTTGTTCGCGTCGTCGACGGCGTGCTGGAGGTCGGCGCGCAGCCGGTCGTCGTGGATCAGTTCGGCGAGCGGGACGTCCTGCTTCTTCTTCATCTGGCGCCAGTGCGCGAGGCCGTCGGGCTCCAGGGTGATCAGGGCGGTGATGTACGCGCGGTCGTCGCCGATGACCAGGCACTGGCCGACCAGCGGGTGGGCCCGCAGGCGGTCCTCCAGGGGCGCGGGGGCGACGTTCTTGCCGCCGGACGTCACGATGATCTCCTTCTTGCGGCCGGTGATGGTGAGGTAGCCGTCCGCGTCGAGGGCGCCGAGGTCGCCGGTGGCGAACCAGCCGCGGTCGGTGACCGGCACGGCCGCCGCCCGGGACGCGTCCCAGTAGCCGGCGCACACCTGGCCGCCGCGCAGCAGCACCTCGCCGTCGTCGGCGATCCGCACCCCGGTGCCGGGCAGCGGCCAGCCGACGGTGCCGATGCGGGGGCGCAGCGGCGGGGTGACGGTCGCCGCCGCGGTGGTCTCCGTCAGGCCGTAGCCCTCGAAGATCTCGATGCCGGCGCCGGAGTAGAAACCGGCGAGGCGGCGGCCCAGCGGGGAGCCGCCGCAGATCACGTGGCGGACCCGGCCGCCGAGTGCGGCCCGGATGCGGCGGTAGACCAGCGGGTCGTAGAGCTTGCGGGCCGCCCGCAGGCCGGGTCCTGGGCCCTTGCCCGTGCCGTGTTCCTGGGCCTCGACCGCCTCGCCGTACGCGCGGGCGATGCGGGTGGCGCGGTCGAAGGAGGCGGCGCGGCCCATCTTCTCGGCGGTGGCGCGGCCGGTGTTGAAGACCTTCTCCAGGACGTACGGGACGGCGAGCAGGAACGTCGGCCGGAAGCCCGCCAGGTCGGCGATGAGGTCGTCGGTCTGGATGCTGGGGGCGTGGCCGAGGCGGACCCGGGCGCGCAGGCAGCCGATGGCGACCATCCGGCCGAAGACGTGCGCCAGCGGGAGGAAGAGGAGGGTGGACGCCGGGTCCTCGCTGACCGACGTGAACACCGGGTGCAGCAGTTCCACGGCGTTGTCGACCTCGGCGAAGAAGTTCGCGTGGGTGAGGACGCAGCCCTTGGGGCGTCCGGTGGTGCCCGAGGTGTAGATGAGGGTGGCGATGGCGTCGGGGGCGACGGCCGCGCGGCGCTCGTCGACCACGGAGTCCGGGAGGTCGCGGCCCGCGGAGACGAGTTGGGAGACGGCGCCGGTGTCGAACTGCCACAGGTTCGCGAGTCCTGGCAGGCCGGTGCGGATGCCGCTGATCAGGCGGGCCTGTTCGACGTTCTCGACCGCGCAGGCGGTGGCGCCGGAGTCGTGCAGGATCCACTGCGTCTGGAGGGCGGACGAGGTGGGGTAGACGGGGACGGTGACCAGCCCTGCGGCCCAGGCCGCGAAGTCGATGAGGGTCCACTCGTAGGTGGTGCGGGCCATGATCGCGAGGCGGTCGCCGGGGCGCAGGCCGTGCGCGATCAGGCCCTTGGCGACGGCGCGCACCTCGGTGGCGAACTCGGCGCAGGTCACGTCGTGCCAGGTGGCGCCGGTGCTGGGCCGCTTGCGGGCGAGCGCCACGTCGTCGGGGGAATCGGCGGCGTTGGCGAACGGGAGGTCGCCGAGGGAGCCGTGGGTGAGGGGCGGGGCCAGCGGGGGGACGGTGACCTCGCGGACGGTGCCGTCCCTGACCGTCTTCTGCGGGGCGACGAGCGGGGGTTGGGGCGGTGCACTTTCCTGGGTGGTCACGAGCGGCTCCTCGTCTGGGGTGGGTGCGGTCGCCTCGGGGGGTGGGGGTGTGGTGTGCGGTGGTGGGGTGTGCGGGTGCGTTCGCCTGTCGGGGGTGTGGGGGTGGGTGGGTCGGAGGGGCCGCACCGGGGTGTCTCCTCGACGCATGTGCCCTCGGGTACGTGTCGACGGAGCCCCGGCGTTGGCACCTGTCGCTGCGGGGAGCACCCCGGTACGGCCCCTCCGACCCACCCGGTCTCTATGGCGGCTGCGGGGCGGTGGGGCTGCTCGGTCTCCCCGACTTGCTCGCCCGGCTCGGTCTCCCCCGGCTTGCTCGCCGGGCTTGCTCGCTCGGCTTGCTCGCCCTTCGGGCCTCGGTGGGGTTTTCGTGTGGAGTGTGGGATGGGGTTCGGGGTGGGGTGCCCTCGTGGCTCAACTCGCCGTGATGCGTGGCTGGTTGTGGGATCGTGATGGTTCGTCCTCGACCAGATCCTGACCCGACAGTAACCTTACTTCCTGGTAAATTTACGCGAGGAGTAGGAGTTGGCCAATGCTCGGTCGCCATCTTCGTCCTAGCAATTCCGAGGGCGTTCGCTTCTCTTCCCGTCGGGTCGGGTTGTCGCCGCCGACGGCGTCGCTGCACCGTGGGGAATCCGGGCACGCCGGCTGGGGCGGGGCGGTCCGGCAGCTCGCCAACATGGCTGAAGAGCAGTGGAGTTCCGTGCGGCATGTCCGCTTCGGCCCCGCCTCGTCCGCGGTCAACGGCCAGACCGTGCGGGTCTGCGGCCAGAGCCTGCTGGGCGCCTGATGGCCGCCGCCCGGCCGACGGCCACCGTCCTGCGCCGCGCGCCCCGGCTGCTGCCCGCGCTCGCCAAGGGCGTCCTGACCGGCATCGGCAAGCGACCGCGCCCGGACGCCGCGCTGCCCGGCACCCGGCTCGTGCAGCCCGCCGTACGGGCCGACCCCGCGAAGGTCGCCGCGTACGCGCAGGTCTGCGGCTTCCGGGCCGACGGCACGCTGCCGGTCACCTACCCGCACATCACCGGATTCCCGCTGGCCGCCCGGCTGATGAGCGCCCGCGGCTTCCCGCTGCCGCTGCTCGGGCTCGTCCACACCGGCATCGAGATCCGGCAGTGGGACGCGTTGCGGGTCGCGGACGCGCTCGAACTCACCGTGTACGCCGAGGAGTTGCGGGCGCACCGGCGCGGTACGGAAGCGGTGCTGATCACCGAGGCGCGCCGCGACGGCGTGCTCGTGTGGTGCGACCGGAGCAGCTACCTGGCGCGGCACCGCGTCCCGGAAGCCCACCGGGCCACGGTGGAGACGGCCGACGGTGGCGGTGCGCGGCCCGCGGGGCCGCCGCCGCACACCACCTGGCAGTTGGCCGCCGACCTCGGCCGCCGGCACGCCGCGGTCTCCGGCGACTACAACCCGATCCACCTCCACCCGCTCACCGCCCGGCCACTCGGCTTCCCGCGCGCCATCGCGCACGGCATGTGGACGTTCGCCCGCTGCGCCGCCGATGCCGTACCGCCGGGCGCGGGCCCGCTCCGCATCGGCGCGGAATTCCGCGCTCCGGTGCTGCTCCCGGCCACGGTGTCCTACGGGCGGCGGGACGAGGCCGGTAGCGGTAGCGGTAGCGGCGCCGGTAGCGGTAGTAATTCCGGCGGGAGTTGCGTCTTCCAGTTGAGCGGTGGCGGGGCGGGTGACGGGGGTGCGGGGCGTGTCCACCTCGACGGGTGGCTGGAGGTGGAGGGCCGAGAGGCGACGGGCTGAGAGGCGGTTCGGGCTACGGCGCCGTGGCCGGGCCGGGGGCGCCGGGGGCCCAGCGTTCGCCGCCCATCAAGCGGCCGAGGCCGGCCCAGGCGAAGTTCATCAGGGTGGCCGCGGTCTCCTTCGCCGACGGCTGCTCCCGCTCCCCGGCGGCGCCCCCGTCCGCGGGCACGTTGACCCACTCCGCCAGTGACTCGGCCGCGCCGACCAGCGCGTGCGCCAGACCGGCCACCTCGCGGTCGGCCAACTCGCCGTCGCAGCCCGCCTCCTGGGCCGCGGCGGCGATGAGTCCCGTCACGAACTCGGTGATCTCGGCCCGCATCACGGCCACTTCGCGCGCGAACGGCTCGCCCTGCGTACGCGCCTGCTGGTGCAGCACCGCCCAGCCGTCCGGGTGCTCAGCGGTGTGCGCGAAGAAGCCCTTCAGGCCGCTCCACAGCTGCCGGTCGGCCGCCACGTCCGGCTCGACGGCCGCGGTGACGGCCTCGACCAGCGCCGCCGACTCGCGCCGGATGACCGCGCTGAACAGCTCTTCCTTGGAGTGCAGGTAGAGGTAGACCAAGGGCTTGGAGACCCCGGCCAGTTCGGCGATCTCGTCCATCGACGCGGCCCGGTACCCGCGTCGCGCGAAGGTGGTCACCGCCGCGTCCATCATCTGCTGCTCGCGCACCGCTCGCGGTACCCGCTTGCCCTTCACCGCACCCACGCCGAATGTCCTTCCGTCCCACCCCTTTACCGCAAGGAAAGTTTACGATCTTCCGCCCGCACATCCTTTCCCTTGACGCTGACCAGCCACTGCGAGACGATACGTCTCGTTACGTTGACGGCGTCCAGGAGGGCCCACCCATGCAGCAGTTCATCGAAGCCGCCCCCGGTGTCCGCCTGTGGACCGAACAGCACGGCGCCCCCGACGCTCCCCCGCTGCTGCTGGTCATGGGCGCCCAGGCATCGGGCCTCGGCTGGCCCGACCCGTTCGTCGAAGCGCTCGCCACCCGGCACCGCGTGATCCGCTACGACCACCGCGACACCGGCCGCTCCACCTGGTCGTTCGCCGACGACCCGTACCGCATCGCCGACCTCGCCCAGGACGTGATCACCGTCCTCGACGGGCTCGGCATCGACCGCGCGCACGTCGTCGGCATGTCACTCGGCGGCATGCTGACGCAGATGGCGCTCGCCGACCGTCCCGAACGGTTCCTCAGCGCCACCCTCATGTGCACCATGGCCCTGAGCACCCGCCCGTACACCGCCCCGGACGGCACCGAGACACCCGTCGCCGACCTCCCCGGCATCGCGCCCGAGGTACTGGAGATGTGGGCCAGACCCGTCGAGGACCACGGCCTGGAGGCCGAACTCGACCGTCGCACCCAGCACTGGCGGGTACTCAACGGCGGCCGGCTCCCCTTCGACGCCGCGTACTTCCGCGCCCAGGAACGCCGCATCATCGAACACACCGGCCGCTACGCCACCTCGACCGCCCACGGCACCGCCGACGACGCCGGCATGCTGCGCACCGAAGCCCTGGCCGCCAACCGCGTCCCCACCCTCGTCATCGCCGCCACCGCCGAACCGGTCTTCCCGCCCCCGCACCCCCAGCACATCGCCCAGTGCCTCAACACCCCCCACCTCACCGAAATCCCCAACATGGGCCACGCACTCCCCCCAGCCGTACACACCCCTCTCGCGACGGCCATCCTGAAGCACACGGGGGCGGTGGGGGTGGGAGTGGGGAGTTGAGGGGCCCGGGCCGATGGGGCTCCGGGGCGGTGGCTGTTCCAGCGGTCCCGCCCCGGCTTCCCATCCATTGTCTCCGTCCCCAGGGGCCTCCGTCACCCTTCTCCCGAACGATCTTTGTGGGTGGTTTGCGCCTTTAGGGTTTCAGGCGATCGGCACAACATGGGTGTCTGAACAGGGAGTTGAGAGTGGCGCAGGATATTGCCGCACTGAGGGATGAGCTCGTGCGGATGGCCGCGGCGGACCAGCGGGCCTCGGTGCACGCGAACGGTGAGGATCCGGCGGGGCAGTTGGCGTGGCGGCGGCTGACCGCCCGGCACGGTGACCGGCTGAACGCGATCATGGATGAGTGCGGCTGGCCGACGGCGGAACTGGTCGGCGAGGACGCGGCGCGTGCGGCGTGGCTGATCGCGCAGCACGCCGACCGGCAGCTCGACGTCCAGCGGCGGGCGCTCCGTCTGATGGAGCAGGCGGTGGCGGCGGGCGCGGCCGGCCCCCGCGAGCTGGCCTTCCTGCGTGACCGCACGCTGGTCAACGAGGGGCGCAAGCAGGTCTACGGCACCCAGATCGCCGGCGTGCGGGACGGCTCGCCCCTGCCGTGGCCGTGCGAGGAGCCCGCGCGCGTGGACGCACTGCGCGCCGAGGTGGGCATCGAACCCTTCGACGCGTACGTCGCCCGGTTCCCGGCGGCCTGACGCACCACGTCGGCTGTCCGAAGCGGGTGCGGACACGGCTGCGCCCCGACCCGTCGAGCATCAGGGGTCGGGGCGCAGCCGTGCGGCGGGCCGGAATTACGCGGGGACCGGCTCCCGGGCGGAGACCTGCTCGTCCGCGCCGTCGGCGGCGTCGTCCTCAAGACGGCTGCCGTGCGCCTGTGCGTAGGCGTCGCGGTCCAGGATCTTCTCCTTGGCGGAGACCAGGATCGGGATCACCGACTGGCCCGCGACGTTGGTGGCGGTGCGCATCATGTCGAGGATCGGGTCGATGGCCATCAGCAGGCCGACACCCTCCAGGGGCAGGCCCAGGGTGGAGAGGGTCAGGGTCAGCATGACGGTCGCGCCGGTGAGGCCGGCGGTGGCGGCGGAGCCGATGACCGAGACGAAGGCGATCAGGACGTAGTCGCCGATGCCCAGCGGGACGTCGAAGATCTGGGCGATGAAGATCGCGGCGATCGCCGGGTAGATCGAGGCGCAGCCGTCCATCTTGGTCGTCGAGCCGAACGGCACCGCGAAGGAGGCGTACTCCTTCGGCACGCCGAGGCGCTCGGTGACCTTCTGGGTGACCGGCATGGTGCCGACCGAGGAGCGGGAGACGAAGGCCAGCTGGATGGCGGGCCAGGCGCCCTTGAAGAACTGCAGCGGGTTGACCTTGGCGACCGTCGAGAGCAGCAGCGGGTAGACGCCGAAGAGGACGATGGCGCAGCCGACGTAGATGTCGACGGTGAAGGTCGCGTACTTGCCGATGAGGTTCCAGCCGTACGTCGCGATGGCGTGGCCGATGAGGCCGACGGTGCCGATCGGGGCGAGGCGGATGACCCACCACAGGGCCTTCTGGAGCAGTTCCAGCGCGGACCGGCTGATCTTGAGGACCGGTTCGGCCCTGTCGCCGAGCTTGAGTGCGGCGATGCCGACGACGGCGGCCATGAAGACGATCTGCAGGACCTGCAGCTGGGTGAACGGCGTGACGATGTCGGTGGGCACGATGCCGGTGAGGAAGTCGATCCAGGAACCGGCGTGTTCGGGCGCCTTGCCGTCCTTGGGCGTCAGGCCGGTGCCCGCGCCGGGGTTGGTCAGCAGGCCGATGACCAGGCCGATGGCGACGGCGATCAGCGAGGTGGCCATGAACCACAGCAGGGTGCGGGTGGCGAGCCTGGCGGCGTTGTTGACCTGCCGCAGGTTGGTGATCGACACCAGGATGGCGAAGAAGACCAGCGGGGCGATGGCCAGCTTCAGCAGCTGGATGAAGAGGTCGCCGACGTGCTCAAGGGTGGACGTCAGCCAGCCGACGTCATTGCTCTTGGCGATCCAGCCGAGCAGCACACCCAGGGCGAGACCGGCCAGGATCTGGATCCAGAACGGAATCTTCGGTATTCGGGAGGACTTGGATGCCTTGGGGGCCTCTTCGGACACAGCGGTCTCAGATGTGGACAACGGACACACTCCGGTGACAGGTCAGACGTCGGGAAAACGGCGGAAGAGCGCCAGGAGGTCCGTAACGCGGATCTCCGGCCGCGGTGAGCATGGTCAGCGGCGGCAACAGGCCGCGGACAGACAGCGGCAAAGATCGACGTGCAGGCGCGCCACGAGCGGGGCGCTCACGGGGAACGAGGGCGCGGCTGCTGTCTTCATGACAAGTACGTTAACACTCGAACTTTGGGGAACTCAAAGAAAATCTTTGGGCAGGGCAATACCGAGCGGGACGAAAACGGCAGGCGCCCCACCGCGGAGGGGAAACTCCACGGTGAGGCGCCTGTGTGGGTGCGCGAGTGTGAGGTGGCCGACAATCCGGCCGTCAGCGGGGCGGGCCGCTGCCGCCCGCCTTCCGCCCCGCCCGGCCGCCCGCTTCCGGTGCGGCGGGCGCGGTCCGGGTCAGAGGAGCCCGTCCTCCTGGCTGCGGTTGGCGGCGAGGCGCTCGCGCTGGCGGTCGACCTTGTCGACGATCTGCACGGACATCGCGTCCCGCTGCTTGCGCAGCAGCACGAAGCTGAGCGGCGCGGAGATCACGATGGCGAGCAGCAGCAGCCAGATGGCGTTCGCGCTGCCGACGCCGAGCGGGATGATCCGGAAGTAGGCCAGCACCCACACCAGCGCGAAGCAGGCGATGAAGAGGCCGATGCGAAGTGCGGTGTAGCGGAGTGTGGCGAACTTGGGGCTGCTCACGGGGCGGAACCTTCTTCTCAACGGCAACCAAAGGGTCGCCAACCAGTCAAGCACAGCGCCACTTGCGATCTTCCGTCCCCCCGGGGGCTGTTACCCGCGGGCCCGGTCAGTGCAGCTCACGCCACATCGTGATGTCGTCGCGGAAGTCGTCGTCGGCGACCTTGATCGCGCCCGGCACCCGGCCGACCTCCTTGTAGCCGCACGCGGCGTAGAAGCGCGATATGCCGGTGCCGCCGCGGCAGGTGAGGCGGATGCCGCTGATGCCGTCGATGCTCCGGGCGGCGTCGTCGACCGCGTCCATCAGCGCGCGGCCCGCGCCCTGCCCCTGGAGGGAGGGGTGGACCATCACGGTGTAGACCCACAGCCAGTGCCGCATCAGGCGGTGGGAGTTGAGGGCCAGGAACGCCGTCGCCAGCACCCTGCCGTCCGCGTCGCGGCCCGCCACCAGGCGCTCGCGGCCCTCGGCCATCGCCGTCAGATGCCGGAGCAGGTCGGGGCGTATCTCCTCCGGTGTCACCGGCGGGACGAAGCCGACCGCGCCGCCGGCGTTGGAGACGTCCGCCCACAGGCTGAGCAGCCCGTCGCGCAGTTCCGGGGTGACAGAAGGGTCCAGGTCGAAGCGCACGCTCATGTCCTGGACCCTAACGCCGGCCACTGACAACGCCCCCGGCCGGGCCGGGGGCGCAGGTCAGCGGATCAGCGGGTCACAGACGCATGGCCTGCGGCGACTCGCGGCGGTCCGGGTCGGGGCCCGGGTACTCGCGGATCGCCTCGTAGCGGGTGTTGCGCTCGACGGGACGGAATCCGGCGTCGCGGATCAGGTCGAGCAGGTCCTCGCGGGTCAGTTTGTTCGGCGTGCCGTAGTTGTCGGCGTCGTGCGTGATCTTGTACTCGACGACCGAGCCGTCCATGTCGTCCGCGCCGTGCTGGAGGGCGAGTTGGGTGGTCTGGAGGCCGTGCATCACCCAGAAGCACTTGACGTGCGGGACGTTGTCGAAGAGCAGGCGGGAGACCGCGAAGGTCTTCAGCGCCTCGGCACCGCTGGCCATGGTCGTGCGCGCCTGGAGGCGGTTGCGGACCTTGCCGTCCTTCATGTCCACGAAGTCGTGCTGGTAGCGCAGCGGGATGAAGACCTGGAAGCCGCCCGTCTCGTCCTGGAGTTCGCGCAGGCGCAGGACGTGGTCGACGCGGTGGCGGTGCTCCTCGATGTGCCCGTAGAGCATCGTGCTCGGGGTCTTGAGGCCCTTTTCGTGCGCGAGGCGGTGGATCCGCGACCAGTCCTCCCAGTGGGTGGCGTGGTCGACGATGTGCTGCCGCACCTCCCAGTCGAAGATCTCGGCGCCGCCGCCGGTCAGCGACTCCAGGCCCGCGTCGATCAGCTCGTCGAGGATCTCGGACGCCGACAGGCCGGAGATGGTCTCGAAGTGGTGGATCTCGGTGGCGGTGAACGCCTTGAGGGAGACCGTGTCGGGCAGCGCCTCCTTGAGGGCGCTGAGCGACCGGGGGTAGTAGCGCCACGGCAGCGTCGGGTGCAGGCCGTTGACGATGTGCAGCTCGGTGAGGTTCTCGTTCTCCATCGCCTTGGCGAGGCGGACGGCCTCCTCGATGCGCATGGTGTACGCGTCCTTCTCGCCCGGCTTGCGCTGGAACGAGCAGTAGGCGCACGACGCGGTGCACACGTTGGTCATGTTGAGGTGACGGTTGACGTTGAAGTGGACGACGTCGCCGTTCTTGCGGGTGCGCACCTCGTGCGCGAGGCCGCCGAGCCATGCCAGGTCGTCGGACTCGTAGAGGGCGATGCCGTCCTCGCGGGTCAGCCGCTCCCCGGCGTGGACCTTCGCCTCCAGCTCGCGCTTGAGGCCCACATCCATCGACGCAGCCATCCGGTCGCCTCCCACTCTCTGCCGTATCTGTCCCGTTTCGGTGCCGGAAACGGGCCTGCCCGAGCCTACTCCCCCGTCAACGGCACGGGCGGAGCCCCCTGCGGCGCCCCGCCCCGCGCAGCCACGGCCGGGAGGCGACGGCCGCTATTCGACCTCCTCGGGAAGCTCGCCGACGCGGTTCTCCCACTTGGTGGAGAGCACGATGGTGGTGCGGGTACGGGAGACGCCCTTGGTGCCGGACAGCCGCCGGATGATCGTCTCCAGGCCGTCCATGTCACCGACCCGCACCTTGAGCATGTACGAGTCGTCGCCGGCGATGAACCAGCAGTCCTCGATCTCGGCGAGGTCGCGCAGCCGGCGTGCGACGTCCTCGTGGTCGGCGGCGTCCGAGAGGGAGATGCCGACCAGTGCCGTGACGCCGAGCCCGAGGGACTTGGCGTCGACCGTCGCGCGGTACCCGGTGATCACACCGGCCGCTTCGAGGCGGTTGATCCGGTCCGTGACGCTGGGCCCGGAGAGGCCGACGAGACGGCCGAGCTCCGCGTAGGAGGCCCTCCCGTTCTCGCGAAGTGCCTGGATGAGCTGCCTATCCACCGCGTCCATGCCCTCTAGCCTTCCAATCTTTACGCAATTTCGGATCCTGCATGTAGAATCTAAGGCATACAGGGCTCGATGCCTTGTGATTCTTCCAAATGATCAACGACGATCTTCACAGGAGTTGTCACCGTGTACTCGATCGAGATGGCCTACGCCCGCATGCGCGAGCTGCAGGACCAGGCCAATCGTTCACGTGCCCACCACCAGCCCGCCGCCCCGCGGGCCCGGCGCCGCCTCGGCCGCGCCGCCGCCAAGAAGCGCTAGGGCGCAGCCGGGACCTCCCTCAGGAGGCACCCCCGAGTTCCCCCTCCCAACGCCGGTACAGACCGTGCGGCACAGCCGCCGCGTCGAGCACCCGGCCGGCGACGAAGTCCACCAGATCCTGGATGTGCCTCGCGCCCGCGTAGAACGCCGGGGAGGCGGGCAGCACCACGGCGCCCGCCTCGTCCAGCGACACCAGATGCTTCAGCGTCGGCCCGTTCAGCGGGGTCTCCCGCACCGCGACCACCAGCGGCCTGCGCTCCTTGAGCGTCACGCTCGCCACCCGCTGGAGCAGATCCTTCGAGAGTCCGAGTGCCACCCCGGCGACACATGCCGTGCTCGCCGGGACGATCAGCATGCCCTTCGCCGGATACGACCCGGACGAAGGACCCGCCGCCAGGTCACCGGCCGGCCAGTACCGCACATCGGCCAGTTCCGTCTCGTGCACCGCGAACGTCTCCGGCTTGCCGTCCGCGCCGCGCGCCAGCCACTCCCGCAGGTCCGCCCGCCAGTGGGCGTCCCGGAACGCGATCCCGGTCTCGTCGAGCAGGGTCAGCCGGGACGCCCGGCTCACGACCAGGTCCACCGCCTCCCCCGCCGCGAGCAGCCCGCGCAGCACGGACGCGGCATACGGCGTCCCGGACGCGCCGGAGATCCCGACGACCCACGGACGGCGCCGACCTGGGTCCTGCTGACTGGTATCGATGGGCGAAGGCTCCACGACATCGAGCCTATCCGCCGGAACCGCCGGCCCGTCACGGCCGTTCTCCCTCATGAACCCCCTGGCCCGCCGCGCCGGGAAACAGCCGGAACGCAGCAGAGAAAGGCCCGCCGATGAGCCGCGCGAAGCCCGCGATCTTCCTGATGCTGGGCTGGATCGGGCTGCTCTGGCTGCTGGAGGGTGTCGACACCGTCAGCGGGCACGCCCTGGACACCTTCGGCATCCAGCCGCGGGAGTTCGGCGAGCTGGGCGACGTGATCCCCGCCGCCTTCCTCCACTTCGGCTTCGGCCACCTCGCCGCCAACACCCTGCCGCTGCTGGTGCTCGGCTTCGTCGCCGCACTGCGCACCGGAATACGCCGCTTCCTCGGTGTCGTCCTGGTGATCATCCTCGCCAGCGGCCTGGGCGTCTGGCTGACCGCGGCCCCGCACAGCAACACCGCGGGGGCGTCCGGCGTCGTCTTCGGCCTCTTCGGCTACCTCCTCGTCCGCGGCTTCATCGACCGCAAGATCCTCGACATCGGCATCGGCGCCGTGGTCGCCGTCCTCTACGGCTCGATCGTCTGGGGCGCGCTGCCGACCGACAGCGGCATCAGCTGGCAGGGCCACCTGTTCGGGCTGCTGGGCGGCGTGCTGGCCGCCTTCGTCTTCCGCAGCAGGCGGCCCGCGCTCTCGCCGGGGGCCACTGTCGGACCCGTCCCGTAATCTCTGGGTAACGGGAGCCGCCGGGCCGCCGACGCGGCGCCGGGCGGGGCACTACGCAGCGCACGGGGTGAGCACGATGTCCGATTACCACCAGCCGGGATACGGATACGGACCGCAGAGCGGGCCGCAACAGCCGTACGGCGGCGGCCCGGGATGGCAGAGCGGCCCGCCGCCGAACGGCTACGGCTACCCGTCGGCCCCCGGGTACGGCACGGACCCCGGCTACGGCACCCCGCCGCCCCCGCCGTCGACGAGCGCCGCGATGTGGGCGCACCTCGGCGCGCTGCTGACGGTGACCGCGGGCTCGATGATGTGCTGCGGCCTCGGCGCGTTCGCCGGCTGGATCGGCCCGATGTCGGTACGCGGCAGCGAGCGCAACAAGCACGACAGGTACGTCCGCCATCACGCCACCGAGGCCCTCAACTTCGGCATCACCCAGGCCCTCATGGCGGTGCTCGGCGCGGTGCTGTACTTCGGCACGATGCTCGTCTACGGGCTGGTGGCGGACGAGGCGCAGCGCGCGTCGTCCGGCCTCGCGATCCCGATGCTGACCGTGATCGCGATCATGGGCGCCTACGGCATATCGGGCGTCGTCTGCGCGATCATCGCCACGGTGAAGGCGACCCGCGGCGAGTGGTGGAGCTACCCCCGGCTGATCGCCTGGCCGATGGTCAAGGCGGCCTGAGAGCCCGCGTCCGCACCCCGGTCGCGGGGTGCACCCGCCGGGCCCGGCCCACGCGAAAGGGCGGGGCCGCGCGGCCCCGCCCTCCTGTCACAGCAGACGTCCCGTCAGACCGTCAGTCCCCGGACCAGCAGGTCGGCCAGCGCGCAGACGAACAGCGCGATGCCGATGAAGCCGTTGACGCTGAAGAAGGCCCGGTTGAGCCGGGACAGGTCGTGCGGCCGGACGATCGTGTGCTCGTAGAGGAAGGCCCCGACGACGATCACCAGACCGATCCAGAAGCACACCCCCGCGTCGGTGGCCAGCGCGTACCAGACCAGCAGCGCGGTGGTGACGGCGTGGCAGGCGCGGGCGCCGTGCAGCGCCGCCGGGATGCCGAAGCGGGCAGGCACGGACTTCACGCCGTGCGCGCGGTCGGCCTGTACGTCCTGGCAGGCGAAGATCAGGTCGAAGCCGCCGATCCAGACGCCGACCGCGAGGCCCAGGATGACCGCGTCCCACGACCAGCTGCCGCTGATCGCGATCCAGGCGCCGACCGGCCCTATCGCCTGGGCGAGCCCCAGGATCGCGTGCGGGAAGTTCGTGAACCGCTTGCCGTACGGATAGACCACCATCGGGATCACCGCGACCGGCGCCAGCGCCAGGCACAGCGGGTTGAGCAGCGCGGCGGCGGCGAGGAAGACGACGACGGCGACCAGCGCGCCGGTCCACGCCGACTTCACCGAGACCGCGCCGGTGACCAGTTCGCGGCCGGCCGTGCGCGGGTTACGGGCGTCGATCTCGCGGTCGATGATGCGGTTGGCCGCCATCGCGAACGTCCGCAGCCCGACCATCGCCACCGTCACCAGCAGCAGCCGGCCCCAGTGGATGTTCCGGTCCCACTGGTACATCGCGGTCAGCGAGGCGATGTAGGCGAACGGCAGCGCGAAGACCGAGTGCTCGATCATCACCAGGCGGAGGAACGCCGACACCCCTCCGCGCACGCGTGGGGCGGGCGGGTTCGCGCCGCCCTCCACGGGGATCGCTTCGCCGCTCACAGGCCGTACTCCTTCCAGCGCTTGGTCACCCGGTCACGGACGGCCGGGTCCGACTCGACCATGTCCGGCCAGCCGCCGTCTCGCGTGTACCCCTCTTCGGGCCACTTCTCCGTCGCGTCGATACCCGCCTTGCCGCCCCAGAACTGCTGGTAGGAGGCGTGGTCGAGATGGTCGACGGGGCCCTCGACGACGGTCAGGTCCCGGGCGTAGTCGGTGTTGCCGAGCGCCCGCCAGGACACCTCGTGGAGGTTGTGGACGTCGCAGTCCGCGTCGACGACCACGATCAGTTTGGTCAGCGACATCATGTGGGCGCCCCAGATGGCGTGCATGACCTTCTGCGCGTGCTTGGGGTACTTCTTGTCGATCGAGACGATCGCGCAGTTGTGGAAGCCGCCGGACTCGGGGAGGTGGTAGTCCACGATGTCCGGGACGATGATCTTGAGCAGCGGCAGGAAGAAGCGTTCCGTCGCCCGGCCCAGCGGCCCGTCCTCGGTCGGCGGGCGGCCCACCACGATGGACTGGAGCAGCGGGCGCTTGCGCATCGTGACGCAGTCGATGGTCAGCGCGGGGAACGGCTCCTGCGGCGTGTAGAAGCCGGTGTGGTCGCCGAACGGGCCCTCGGGCAGCATCTCGCCGGGTTCGAGCCAGCCCTCGATGACGACCTCGGCCTGGGCCGGGACCTGGAGCGGGACGGTCTTGCAGTCCACCATCTCGATCCGCTTGCCCTGGAGGAAGCCCGCGAAGAGGTACTCGTCGATGTCGCCCGGCAGCGGCGCGGTGGACGCGTAGGTCACCGCAGGGGGGCAGCCGAAGGCGATGGCGACCGGCAGCTTCTCGCCGCGCTTGGCCGCGACCTGGTAGTGGTTGCGGCTGTCCTTGTGGATCTGCCAGTGCATGCCGATGGTGCGCTTGTCGTGGCGCTGGAGGCGGTAGAGGCCGAGGTTGCGGATACCCGTTTCGGGGTGCTTGGTGTGCGTGAGGCCGAGGTTGAAGAAGGAGCCGCCGTCCTTCGGCCAGGTGAACAGCGCCGGGAGCATGTCCAGGTCGACCTCGTCGCCCTTGAGCACGACCTCCTGGACGGCCGCGTCCTCGCCCTTCACCTTCTTCGGCGGGACGTGCGTCATGCCGGCCAGCTTGCCGAACGCCTCCCGCATCCCGACGAAGCCCTGCGGCAGCTCGGGCTTGAGCAGCCCGCCGATCCGGTCGCTGATGTCGCTGTAGTCCTTGAGGCCGAGTGCCTTCAGGAGCCGGCGGTCGGTGCCGTAGACGTTCATGGCCAGCGGCATCGCCGAGCCCTTGACGTTCTCGAAGAGAAGGGCAGGGCCGCCCGCCTTCTGCACCCGGTCAACGATCTCGCCGACCTCCAGATAGGGGTCGACCTCGGCCTTGATGCGCTTGAGGTCGCCCTCCCGGTCGAGCGCGCGCAGGAACGAGCGAAGATCGTCATAAGCCATACGTCCCAGTATCGGGTACGCACTACCCTGGACGGGTCACCGGGCCCCGCGGCGGGCCCGCCACCGCGTCCAGGGGGACCTTCACGCCATGCTCAGGTATCTGCCCTTCCTCTTGGTGCTTGCGCTGTGGATCTACGCGTTCATCGACTGCGTCAACACCCCCGAATCACAGGTCCGCGGGCTGCCCAAGGTCGTCTGGGTGCTCATCATCCTGCTCTTCGGCGAGGTGCTGGTCGGGCCGATCGTCTGGCTGGTCGCCGGCAAGGTCAGGCAGCCGGCGAACGGCGGCAGCACCCCGTCGCAGTGGCACCGCAACCACCGCACCACCTGGGTGGCGCCGGACGACAACCCCGAGTTCCTCAAGTCGCTCAAGGACGAGAACACGAAGGACGAGGCGCTGCTCAAGGACTGGGAGGCCGGCCTGCGCCGCCGCGAGGACGAGCTGCGCCGCAAGGAGGACGGCTCCCCGAACGGCCCCGACGAGACGCCGCCGGGCAAGGGCTGAGCGCGCGGGAGACGCCCGGCCGACAGCCCGTCGGACGCCCTTCGGATGCCCGCCTCTGAGAGTCTTGCGCCATGGACCAGGCACCGGAGCACGGCCGGCAGGACATGGCGCGGGACCGCGACGCGGTGCGGCTGCACGGCGACGACGGCCGCACACCTGACCTCCCTGGCGACCCGCGGCACCTCCAGGAGCACGCCCGCACGATGCTGGCGACCGCCCTCGCCGAGGCGCGGGCCGGGCTCGGCGAGGGCGGCATCCCGATCGGCGCCGCCCTCTACGGCCCGGACGGCACCCTGCTCGGCAGCGGCCACAACCGCCGGGTCCAGGACGGCGATCCGTCCGCGCACGCCGAGACCGCGGCCTTCCGCGCGGCAGGACGGCAGCACAGCTACCGCGGCACGACGATGGTCACCACCCTCTCGCCCTGCTGGTACTGCAGCGGCCTGGTACGGCAGTTCGGCATCTCCCGGGTGGTCGTCGGCGAGGCCAGGACCTTCCACGGCGGGCACGACTGGCTCGCCCGGCACGGCGTACGGATCGTGGTGCTGGACGACGCGGAGTGCGCGGAGATGATGCGCGACTTCATCGGCGCGCACCCGGCGCTGTGGAACGAGGACATCGGCGCCGAGTGACACAGTGGCCGGCCGGCATCACGGACGTGACGCCGGCCGGACTTCAGGACCCACGCCCCGGTGCGGGCCGGTAGCACCGCGTCCGCCGCCGCGCCGCTGCCCGGCGAGCGGCCCTGTCCTGCGCCGACCGAAACCCCCGCACCGCGCCTCTTGGCGTACATGTCGTAGCTTTTCCCAGCCAACTGGCGCCTGTTCATGGCCATTTGACACATAGTTCAGCCATCTCCCCCTGCCTGTGCAACCCGTGCGCCGAGACAGTCGGGTCGTCCCACTGCGGTCTCACGCGACACAGGGAGAGTGCCACCTATGCCCGATATGACCCGACGCAGACTCCTCGGCTCCGCCGCGGGCACGGTCGGCGGCGCCGCGGCGCTGTCGCTGCTGCCCCCGAGCATCCAGAAGGCCGTGGCCGCGGGCCCGCCCCGGCACGGCGGGCTGCACGACATCGAACACGTCGTCCTGCTCATGCAGGAGAACCGGTCCTTCGACCACTACTTCGGCACCCTGCGCGGCGTCCGGGGCTTCGCCGACCCGGACGCGCTGGCACTCCCCGACGGCCGTTCCGTCTTCCACCAGCCGGACGCGGCGAACCCGGACGGCTACCTGCTGCCGTTCCGCCTCAACACCCACACCTCCAGCGCCCAGGCCATCCCGTCCACCAGCCACGCCTGGTCGGTCCAGCACGAGGCGTGGAACGGCGGCAAGATGGACCGCTGGCTGCCCGCGCACCGCAAGGCCGACGGGGTCAACGGGCCGTACGTGATGGGCTACCACACCCGCCGGGACATCCCCTTCCACTTCGCCCTCGCCGAGGCATTCACGCTCTGCGACAACTACTTCTGCTCGGTCTTCGGGCCGACCTGGCCCAACCGGCTGTACTGGATGACCGGCACCCTCGACCCGGGCGGCAGGCACGGCGGCCCGATCCTCAACAACACCGCGCCGCAGCCGTACCGCTGGACGACGTACGCCGAGCGGCTCGAAGCGGCCGGGGTCAGCTGGAAGGTCTACCAGGAGGAGGACGACTACGGCTGCAACCTCCTGGAGCAGTTCCAGACCTTCCGGGACGCCAAGCCGGGCGAGGCGCTGTACGAGAAGGGGGTGAGGCCGCAGCCGGCCGGCACGTTCGAGGACGACGCCCGCAACGACCGGCTGCCGGCCGTGTCCTGGCTGATACCCACCGGCCACCAGTCCGAGCACCCGGACTACCTGCCGGCCGCCGGCGCCGACTACATCGCCCGGAAGATCGAGGCCATCGCCTCCAACCCCAAGGTCTGGCGCAAGACCGCCTTCATCCTCAACTACGACGAGAACGACGGGCTCTTCGACCACGTGCCGCCGCCCACCCCGCCGCCCGGCACCCCGGACGAGTTCGTCGGTGGCCTGCCCATCGGCGGCGGCTTCCGCGTGCCCTGCATGATCGTCTCGCCGTGGACGGTGGGCGGCTGGGCGGCTGGCGACGCGTTCGACCACACCTCCGTGCTCCAGTTCCTGGAGCGCTTCACCGGCGTCGACGAACCCAACATCAGCGACTGGCGGCGGGCCACCTTCGGCGACCTGACCTCGGCGTTCGGCTTCCGGCACGCGGCGCACCGGCCGCCGCGGCTGCCGCACAACACCGCGGAGCAGCTGGCCGAGGCCCAGTGGGACGTGGCGCATCTGCCCAAGCCGGAACTGCCGGGCGGCGGCCAGCGCCCGCCGCGCCAGGAACACGGCGGGCGTAAGCGCCGCTGAGCCCCTGGAAACACGTCGGAGGCGGCCCTTCGGCGGGCCGCCTCCGATGGTTCGATGCCGGATCAGACTCCCGCGTAGGAGTGCAGACCGGTGACGAAGATGTTCACGCCGTAGTAGTTGAAGAGGTAGCAGCAGAACGCGATCAGGCCCAGCCAGGCGGCCTTGCGGCCCTTCCAGCCGGCGGTGGCGCGGGCGTGCAGGTAGCAGGCGTAGGCGACCCAGGTGATGAAGGACCAGACCTCCTTGGGATCCCAGCCCCAGTAGCGGCCCCAGGCGGCCCCGGCCCAGATGGCGCCCGCGATGATGGTGAACGTCCACAGCGGGAAGACCGTGGCGTTGACGCGGTAGGCGAACTTGTCGAGCGAGGCGGCGGCGGGCAGCCGCCCCAGCACCGAGGACGCGAACGCGCCGGGCTGCTTGCCCGACGGGTCGGCGAGCTTGGCTTCGTAGCGGTCGCGGAAGAGGAAGAGCAGCGTCGCGACGGCACCGAGGTAGAGCACGGCGCCGGAGATGATCGCGCAGCTGACGTGGATCCACAGCCAGTACGAGTGCAGCGCGGGCACCAGCTGGTCGCTGGCGGTGTAGAGCACGGACACGGCCAGGCCCAGGTCCAGCAGGACCGTGGTGATCAGCGGCAGTCCGATCCAGCGGACGTTCTTCTTGAGCGCCAGCAGGATCAGGTACGCGCTGACCGCGACCGCGGCGAAGGTCGTGGAGAACTCGTACATGTTGCCCCAGGGGGCCCGCTGTACGGACAGCGCGCGGGTGACCACACCCGCGACGTGCAGCGCCCAGGCCAGGACGGTCAGCGAGATGGCGATCCGGCCGTAGAGGTCGCCCTTCTCGGTGCCGCCGGCCGCGCCGGGACCGTCCGGGACGTCACGGCTGCCGGGCGCCGAGCGGGTGACGACCTTCGGCCGCTCCAGCACCGCCGTGCCGCCCTTGGCCGCCACCTGCACGGTGACCGGTGCGGCTGCCTTCACGTCGCCGGTCAGCGCGGCGGCGGTACGGCCCACCTTGCTGCGGCTGCCGAACACCCACTCGGCCATGTGCGCGAGGAAGGCCAGGGTGTAGACAGCCATCGCCGAATAGACCAGCAGATTGCTGTTGTGCGCCAGTGTCTCGTTGGCTGCGGCCGCGATGTTCACGCGCGCGCTCCTTCGGAGGGATCAGCAGGTTCGGCGGAGTCGGTGGGCTGCGCCGGGGCTTCGGGGTCGGGGCCTGCGGAGGGGTGTTCCGGGTCCGCAGCCGCGGGGGCGTCGGGTGCCAGCGCCACGGCCAGGTCGGCGATTTCCTCCGGCAGCCGGGCCGACTCGCTGCGGCCCAGGCCGGCGATCTCGACGACGGTGACGCCGTCGGCGCCGGGCCGCGCCCTGACCCAGACCCGGCGGCGCTGGATGAACAGCGAGCCCGCCAGGCCCAGCAGCACCGCCACCGCTCCGGCCAGCGCGAGACCGTTGCCCGGCTGGTGGGTGATCTTGAAGCTGGCCCAGGTCTTGACGCCCTTGAAGGTGATGGAGCCGTCGCCGTCGGGCAGCTTCATCGTCTCGCCCGGCAGCATCATCTTCGCCAGCTTCTTGCCCTTGGCGGAGTACTGCTTGAGGTTCTTCTGGTCGAGCTGGTAGACGCTCTGCGGCAGTCCGGAGTCCAGGCCCAGGTCGCCGTGGTAGGCGGTGAGCGTCAGCACCGGATAGTCCAGCGCGGGGAACTGCGAGAACATCGAACCGGAGCCCTTGCCGCCGAACGTCGGCACGAAGAAGCCCTGGAAGCCCAGCTGATTGCGCTTGCCGTCCTTGGTCTGGGCGCCCGGCACCTTCACCACACCGGTCGAGGTGAAGTTCTTCGGGTCCTGCGTCAGGAAGGGCACCGCGCCGTCGTAGACGACCTTGCCCCGGCCGTCCTTGACGCTGACCTCCGGCGCGTAGCCGTGGTTGAGCAGGTAGACCTTGGAGCCCGCGATGTCGAGCGGCTCGTTCACCTCGATCGAGGTCTTGTGCTCCTTGCCGTCCGCACCGGTGTAGTACGTGACGTTGGCCCGGAAGGTACGCGGGGTGCCCCGCTCGGGGCCGGTCCGCTCGTACGTCGCGTCGAACTTGTCGAGCGTGAAGCCGAACGGCTCCATCGTGTCCGTGTCGAAGAAAGGCCCGGACTTGAAGTCGTCGTACTGGGTGAGGTTGTTGGCGAAGCCGTCGCCCTCGGTGGTCAGCTTGCCGCCCTCGGACTTCCACAGGCTGCCGACGGCGAACGCGACCAGCAGCACGATCAGCGCGAGGTGGAAGACGAGGTTGCCGACCTCCCGCAGGTAGCCCTTCTCGGCCGCCACCGCCGTACCGGAGAGGTCCGCGCGGAACCTGCGCTTCTTCAGCAGCCGGCGGGCCGCGCCGAGCACCGCGTCGGGATCGGCGTCGGTACGCCACGTCGTGTACGCGGGCAGCCGGGTCAGCCGGCTGGGCGCGCCCGGCGGACGGCCCCGCAGCTGCCCGACGAACTGCCAGGTGCGGGGCACGATGCAGCCGATGAGGGAGATGAAGAGCAGCAGGTAGATCGCCGAGAACCACACCGAGCTGTAGACGTGGAACATCCCCAGCTTGTCGTAGATCCCGGAGAGCGTCGGGTGGTCGGCCTTGAAGGAGTCGACCTTGACCGGGTCGATGCTGGTCTGCGGGATCAGCGAGCCGGGGATCGCCCCGATCGAGAGCAGGAAGAGCAGCAGCAGCGCGACCCGCATCGAGGTGAGCTGCCGCCAGAACCACCGCGCCCAGCCGACCGGGCCGAGCGAGGGGAAGCTGATCTCTTCCTTGGGTGCGGTGGAGAGCTGGGATCCGGCCGCGCCGAGATCCCCGCCCGCGTCCCCGGACTGCCGTGCGCCGGTCTCCGGCCCCGGGTCGTGGGGGGTGTCGGTCTTGGTGGACATCAATCAGATCCCAACGGTGAAGCTTTGCGTCCAGCTCTGCAGCTCGGACATCAGGCTGTCCCAGACGCCGGTGACCAGGAGGATGCCGAGCGCGACCATCATGCCGCCGCCGGTCCGCATCACCCACACGTAGTGGCGCTTGACCCAGCCGAACGCGCCGAGCGCCCGGCGGAACGCCAGCGCCACGAACACGAACGGCAGGCCGAGCCCCAGGCAGTAGACGATGGTCAGCAGGGCGCCGCGCGCCGCGCTGGCCTGGTAGAGCGAGAGGGTGTTGACGGCGGTGAGGGTGGGGCCCAGGCACGGCGTCCAGCCGACGCCGAAGAGCACCCCGAGCACCGGCGCGCCGACCAGGCCCATCGTGGGCTTCTTGTGGAAGCGCAGCTCGCGCTGGCCGAAGCGTTTGAGCACACCGGCGAAGGCCAGACCGAGCAGGATCATCAGGGCGCCCAGGACGCGGGAGATGATCTCCTTGTTCTCCTGGAGCCGTTGCCCGAAGAACCCGAAGAGCGCCCCGCCCGAGACGAAGACGGCGGTGAAGCCGAGGACGAACAGCAGGGCACCGGCCAGCATCCGGCCGCGCTTGGCCTCGGCGAGGTCGGTGCCGGTGACCCCGGTGACGTAGGACATGTAGCCCGGTACGAGCGGCAGTACGCAGGGCGAGAAGAAGGAGACCAGGCCGCCGAGCAGCGCGATGGGCACGGCGGCCAGCAGGGCGCCGGTCATGACGGTCTGGTTCTCCGCGGCGGCGAGCGCGATCACTGGATCACTTCTCGGCGATCAGCGGCTTGATCATCTTGCGCAGGTCGTCCTCGGTGATCGGGCCGATGGACCGCGCCGCGATCCTGCCGTGCCGGTCGATGGCGATCGTGGAGGGGATCGACTGCGGATTGAGGCTGCCCTTGGGGAAGCGCAGCATCAGCTTCCCTGACGGGTCGTACAGGCTCGGATACGGCACCTTGTGCTGTTCCTCGAAGCTGGTGGCCTGTGACTTCTCGGAATCCCTGGTGTTGATCCCGACGAACTGGACGCCCTTGTCCTTGGTGTCACCGGCGACCTTCGCGAAATTCGGCGCCTCGGCGATGCACGGGCCGCACCACGATCCCCAGACATTGAGGACGACGACCTTGCCGCGGTAATCCGCGACGTCGAGCTGCTTTCCTCTGGTGGTCTCACCGGAGAGGTCGGGCGCTTTCTGCCGGTCGGCCACGGCGACCGTGGCGATACCGTTCTTGCCCTGGACGAACCGGGTCTGCGCCGAACCGCCCGACGTGCCGTCCCCGCAGGCGCTCAGCGTCAGCGAGGCGAGCGCGGCCCCTGCGGCGAGCAGGGTGAGGCGACGGCGGCCGGTGAGGCGGCGTGGGGCGCGGCAGGCACTCATGTGAAAAGTTTCGCATGGGCGGATTCCGGATCTTCCGCACCCCCCTCGCCCCGGCAGGTTCCCCGCAAAGCGCCATGTCACAGCGGTGCGCGACCGGCTGCCCGGCCGCGCACCACCGCCTCAGGCCGCCGCGAGGTACGACTTCCAGCCGCCGGCCGGCTGCTGGCCGACGCTCAGCCCCTGGAGCTTGGCGAGCACCTGCGGGTCCTGCACGTCGAGCCAGTCGGTGAACTGCCGGAAGGACACCAGCCTGACGTCCTCGTGCTGTTCGTTGGCGATGTGCTTGAGCGCTTCCTCGACGGCGTCCATGTAAATGCCGCCGTTCCATTCCTCGAAGTGGTTGCCGATGAAGAACGGCGCGCGATTGGTCTCGTAGGCCCGCTGGAATCCGGAGATGTACGAGTCGGTGGCCTGCCGGCGCCAGCCCGGGTAATTCACGGACGGCGCCCGGGTGGAGTTCTTGGACTGGTTGGCGAGGATGTTGTAGTCCATCGACAGCACCTCGAACGAGTGGCCGGGGAAGGGAATCTGCTGGAGCGGATAGTCCCAGACACCCATCTTTTTCCTGGGCCACATCTGGAGCCCGCCGGGCGAACTCGCGTCGTAGCGCCAGCCGAGCTTCTTCGCGGTGGGCAGCAGGTTCTCCTGGCCGAGCAGGCAGGGCGTACGGCCGCCGACCAGTTCCTTGCGGTAGTCGAAGGGCAGCGGGTCCATGTCCTGGAAGCCGGTGTGCGTACGCCACTTGGTGACGAAGTCCATCGCCTGGTCGATCTCGGACTGCCACTGGTCGGGCGTCCAGCCCTTGACCGAGCCCGACCCGGTGCAGAAGTGCCCGTTGAAGTGGGTGCCGACCTCATGGCCGTCGAGCCACGCCTGACGGACGTTCTTCAGCGTCACCTTGATGTGCTCGTCGGTGAGGTAGCCGATGTCGGAGGCGCCGGGGCGGTTGTTCGGCGGGAGGTAGAGGTCCTTCTTCGACTCGGGCAGCAGGTAGAGGCCGGAGAGGAAGAAGGTCATGGCCGCGCCGTGATCCTTGGCGAGCTGGAGGAAGCGCGGGAAGAGGCCGTTGCCGACCTCTCCCGCGCCGTCCCACGAGAAGATCACGAACTGCGGCGGGGTCTGTCCCGGTTCCAGCCGCTCGGGCGCCTTCGGCTGGTTGGGCTGCGGCCCGGTGTCGGCGGTGGAGCCGTCGCCGATGAGTTTCGGCCTGGCCTGCACCGCGTTCTTGGACCGCTGCTTGTCCGACTGCGTGTCCGTACCGGTGGCACAGCCGGCGACGCCCAACGCCGCGGCTGCCCCAACTCCCATACCCAGCAGGTTCCGCCGACTGATTGCGCGCATAGCGTCGTCCCCATCCGTGCTCGCTGATCTCAATATCCATATAAACGGACAATGGGATAGATGGCCGGATGGACACGTAGGTTCCGGGCTATTCAGTTAGATCTCGCATTTTTGCTTGCTATTGACGCACAGGTACTTGACAGGACGTCAGCCCCGGCGCCTCAACGCCCGCCGCTCAGGCGCCGAACGCCTTCGCCTTCCCCTTGACCGGCTTGGCACCGGCCAGCAGATGCGCGGGCACCAGGTCACGCGCCGGCTCGGTGTAGCCCACCGAAACGATCTTGTCGCCGTGGAAGGTGAACGACGTCAGCGAGGCCAGCGTGCACTGCCGCTTGCGCGGGTCGTGCCACAGCCGCCGCCGCTCCGCGAAGCTGCGCACGATCCAGATCGGCAGCTGATGGCTGACCGCCACCGCCTCGTGCCCGCGCGCCGCGTCCCGCGCCGCACCGAGCGCCGCCATCATCCGCACGACCTGCTCGATGTACGGCTCGCCCCAGGACGGCCGGAACGGATTCGTCAGGTACTTCCAGTTGCCCGGCTTCTTCAGCGCGCCGTCCCCGACCCCGAACGTCTTCCCCTCGAAGACGTTCGCGGCCTCGATCAGCCGCTCGTCGGTCGCCACGTCAAGACCGTGCGCCGCCGCGATCGGCGCCGCCGTCTCCTGGGCACGCTCCAGAGGAGAGGAGACGAGGTGTGTGATGTCCCGCTCCGCGAGATGCTCCGCGACCCGGTCGGCCATCTTCCGGCCCAGCTCCGAGAGGTGGTAACCGGGACGGCGCCCGTAGAGCACGCCCTCCGGGTTGTGCACCTCGCCGTGCCGCATCAGGTGCACCACGGTGATGTCTTCGCTGCTCATGTCACCCATTCATTGAGTCGTGATCCGTCAGCCGCGCGGCCGGCCGCTGCGCCCCGAAGCGCCCGGCCGGCCGCGCGGCATCCCGTACGTCGGTCAGGCCGTGGCCGCGGCGGCGGCCCGCGCGGCGGCCGGCAGCGCGGCGGCGATCCGCTCGACGGCCGCCGCGTCGTGCGCCGTCGACAGGAACCACGACTCGAAGGCGGACGGCGGGAGGTAGACACCCTGCGAGAGCATCGAGTGGAAGAAGGCGGTGAAGCGGAACGACTCCTGCGCCCTGGCCCCGTCGTAGTCCGTCACCTCGGCGTCCGTGAAGAACACCGTGAACATGTTGCCCGCGGCCTGGACGCGGTGCGCCACGCCCTCCTTCGCCAGCGCGGCGGTGACCAGCCCGCGCACCTCGGCCGAGACCGCGTCGACCTTCGCGTACGCCGCGTCGTCCAGCAGCCGCAGCTGCGCGACACCGGCGGCGGTGGCGATCGGGTTCCCGGACAGGGTGCCCGCCTGGTAGACGGGGCCGACCGGCGCGAGGTGCGCCATCACATCGGCGCGACCGCCGAACGCCGCCGCGGGGAAGCCGCCGCCCATGACCTTGCCGAAGGTCATCAGGTCCGGCGTGACCCGGTCGATGCCGTACCAGCCGGCCTTGCTGACCCGGAAGCCCGTCATGACCTCGTCGGAGATGTACAGCGCGCCGTTCTCCGCGCAGACGTCCTTGAGCCCCTGGTTGAAGCCCGGCAGCGGCGGGACGACACCCATGTTGCCCGGCGACGCCTCGGTGATCACGCACGCGATCTCGCCCGGGTGCGCGGCGAACGCGGCCCGCACCGCCTCGATGTCGTTGTACGGCAGCACGATCGTGTCGCCGGCCTGCGCGCCCGTCACACCCGGGGTGTCCGGCAGACCGAGGGTCGCCACCCCCGAACCGGCCGCGGCCAGCAGCGCGTCGACGTGGCCGTGGTAGCAGCCGGCGAACTTGACGACCTTGGCCCGGCCGGTGAAACCGCGCGCCAGCCGGATCGCCGACATCGTCGCCTCGGTGCCGGACGACACCAGCCGCACCTGCTCGACGGGCTCGATCCGGGCGACGATCTCCTCCGCCAGCTCGACCTCGCCCGAGCCCGGCGTACCGAAGGACGTACCGCGGGCGACCGCCTCCTGGACCGCCGCGATGACCTCGGGGTGGGAATGGCCGAGGATCATCGGTCCCCACGAGCACACGAGGTCGACGTACTCGCGACCGTCGGCATCAGTGAGGTACGGACCGGTACCGGACACCATGAAACGGGGCGTACCGCCCACGGCACGGAACGCCCGCACCGGAGAGTTCACGCCACCGGGCGTCACCTCGGACGCACGGTCGAACAGCGACTGCGAAACAGGGGCTTCATAGGGAAAAGACACAGCGATCCTGACCTGCATATACGGAGGGAAGGGCGGCGCGGCACTCGGACGCGGCCCGGCTGGCAACAGTGCGGGGGAATCCCTTCGCGGACACCCTCGGCGCCGCGCGGTTCCGTCTCGGTCCCTTTTCGATTCCTCTCGCTCTCGGCCGGGCGTCAGCCCCCGCGCGTCTGCAAAACTGGGGCGTCGTACGAATGGGTCACGCAACCAATGGTCTCAGAGGCGCACGGGGGCGTGCGGCCGGGCGTTTCACGCGCTGGTGACGGGGGAGGTCTCTGAGACGATGATCGGGTTTGCGCGGCTGAGGCTGCGAGTGGTCGGGTGGAGATATGCATCGCGGTGGCGAACTGGGCGAGGGAACCGATGACCGGGGTCCTGAGCGCGCCCAGCGTGGCCGCCACCGGCGCGAGGACACCAAGGGCGGGGACAACAGAGGCGGCCGTATGGGGGTGACGTACAAATACTTCGGCGCGCCGAACGGCGCCACGGCGGCCCGCGTCCCGATCTCGATGCGCCCCGAGGAACTCGGCGGCGACGAGCTGGGCATGGGCGGCATGTTCACCAAGATCAAGCCGGAGACGATGGCCGCGATGGTCCTCACCGGCATCGAGGGCATACCCCTCCACAAGGTTCCGCCGCTCGAACTGGTCGTCCTCCACCCCGATTACGCCGTGGTGAAGCTCCCCATGACGGTGGTCGACCCGCTGCGCGGGGTCGGCGAGGAATCGGTCGGCGCCGCCGCCTTCATCTGGTCCACGGTCCCCGACCGCGGCGGCCCGCGCGACGCCTACTCCGTCTACCAACTGCTCCACGAATGGCAGGACTTCAGCCACCGCCTGCACGACGCGGGGCACCAGGCGTACTGCCTGGTGTGGCCGTAGCGACGGGCCGGGACACCGGCAGGCCGAAGGCCCCGCTTCCCGCCGCGTCCCCCTCCTGCTCCTAGGCACCGTCGACACTCTCGTGACCCGGCCCGACCGGGACAGCGCGCTCGCTCCCCGGGATGCGGCGACGCTCAGGGCAGCTCGGCCGTGAGGTAGCGCTCGACCGTGGGCGCCAGCCAGGCGACGACCTCGTCGTGGCTGAGGCCGACGGCCGGCGGGAGGTGCAGGACGTAGCGGCACAGCGCCATGCCCAGCATCTGCGAGGCGATCAGCGCGGCGCGGACCGACGCCTCGTCGGACGGGCAGACGGCCGCGATCACCGGACCCATCTGGTCCCGGAAGACGCCGCGCATCCGCTCCGCGCCCGCTTCGTTCGTGACGCCGACCCGCAGCATGCCGGTCAGTGTCTCGTCGCACTCCCAGCGCTCCAGGAAGTGGCGCACGAGCCGGGTGCCCCGTTCGCCGCTCGGCACGTCCGTGAGGTCGGGTACGCGCAGGTCGATCTCGGAGGCGGCGGCGAACAGGCCCTCCTTGTTGCCGTAGTAGCGCATCACCATCGACGGGTCGATGCCCGCGTCCCTGGCGATGGCGCGGATGGTGGCCCGCTCGTAGCCGTCGGCGGCGAACCGGTCGCGCGCCGCGGCCAGGATCGCGGCGCGGGTGGCGTCGGAGCGGCGGGGGCGCGCTCCGGCGGCGACGGTGGCCGCACGGATGTCGGCCGCGTCGGCGGCGGAAGGGGGCGGTACGGAATCGGCCATGCCCACAACTGTATGCCCACACGCGTGTGCCCACACCTGTATGCCAACACCCGTTGACTTCGCGCGGCGACAATCGTACGCTTGCCAACAAGCGTTGACCAACACGTGTGGGCACTGGAGGCGGCCATGAGGGCCACGCACCGCAAGTCCGGCACCACCGACCTGAGCAACCCGGGGCACGCCTCGGGCGCCGCCCCGTCCAGCGGTCCGTCCAGCGCCCCGCCCAGCGGTCCGTCCGCCAGCCCGTCCACCGAGCCGGCCGCGGGTCCGGGCGGTGCGGGCCGGGCCGACGTCCTCGTCATCGGCGCCGGCCCGACGGGTCTGCTGCTCGCGGGCGACCTCGCCGAAGCCGGCCTCCGCGTCACGCTCCTGGAGCGCCGCGCCGAGAGCACCAGCAATCTCAGCCGCGCCCTGGTGGTGCACGCCCGCACCCTGGAGCAGCTCGACAACCGCGGCCTGGCCGACGAACTGGTCGTCGGCGGCCACCCGTTGACCCGGATGCAGATCTTCGGCAACGTCACTCTTCATCCGTCCCGGCTCCGCTCCCGCTTCCCCTTCGTCCTGGTCACCCCGCAGTTCGAGGTGGAAAGGCTGCTGGCGCGCCGGGCCACGGAGGCCGGCGCCGTCATCCGGTACGGCGCGGAACTGCTGGGGTTCGACCAGGACGCCGAGGGGGTGACGGCGCGCTTCCAGGACGCCGATGGCACCCGCAGCGAGCGGGCCGCCTACCTCGTCGGCACCGACGGCGTCCGCAGCACGGTCAGGGAAACCCTCGGCCTGCCCTTCCCCGGCCGCTCCGTCATCCGCTCCCTGATCCTCGCCGACGTACGGCTGGAGCAGGCCCCCGCGGCCCCCTTCCTCATGAACTCCACCGCCGACGCCACCGCCCTCGTCGGCGCGTTCGGCGACGGCTGGTACCGCGTCGTGGGCTGGAACCCCCGCCGCCAGGCAGCCGACACCGACCCCGTCGGCCTGGACGAGATCCGCGAGCTCACCCGTCTCGCCCTCGGCACGGACTACGGCATGCACGACGCCCGCTGGATCTCCCGCTTCCACAGCGACGAGCGGCAGGTGCCCGACTACCGCGTGGGCCGGGTCTTCCTCGCCGGTGACGCGGCGCATGTGCACTCCCCGGCCGGCGGCCAGGGGATGAACACCGGACTCCAGGACGCCGCCAACCTCAGCTGGAAGCTCGCCTCCGTACTCCAAGGCCGGGCGCCCGACGCCCTGTTGGACAGCTACCACGCCGAGCGCCATCCGGTCGGCAGGATGGTGCTGCGCAGCAGCGGCTCCCTCCTCCGGCTCGCCCTGCTGCACAACCCGGCCCGACGCGCCATCCGCACGGCCGCCGCCCAGCTCATCAGCCGCTTCCCGCCACTGTCCCGGCGCGCCCTGAGCACCGTCTCCGGCATCGGCATCGCCTACCCCGCCGGGCGCGGCGCCCACCCCCTGACCGGCCGCCGCGCCCCCGACATCCGCTTCGCCGACTCCACCCGGCTCTACGCACTCCTGCGCCACGGCCGCTTCGTCCTCATCACCCCGGCCGCCGAGACGGCGACGCAGCGGCCCAACGACCGTGTGGCGCACGCCTCCTGGGCCGGGGACCGGCGCACCGCCGTGCTCGTGCGGCCCGACGGCTACATAGCCTGGGCCGACGACACCCGCGATCCCGGCGCACGGGCGGCGGCCTTGCGCAACGCCCTTGACCGCTGGACGGGCAGCCCGACGGGAGGGTGACGGCGTCGCCGCCGGGCCCTCCGGCCACGCCCTTAGGCTGGCCGCATGCTCGTCACCCGGTCCATCGCCCTCTTCGTCCTCGCTGCGCTCTTCGAGATCGGCGGGGCGTGGCTGGTCTGGCAGGGGGTGCGCGAGCACAAGGGCTGGCTGTGGATCGGTGCCGGGGTGATCGCGCTGGGTGTCTACGGCTTCGCGGCCACGCTCCAGCCGGACGCCGCATTCGGGCGCATCCTCGCCGCGTACGGCGGGGTGTTCGTCGCCGGCTCGCTGGCCTGGGGCATGGTCGCCGACGGCTACCGCCCCGACCGGTGGGACGTCATCGGTGCCCTGATCTGCCTGGCCGGCATGGCCGTGATCATGTACGCCCCGCGGGGCCGCTGACCGCGCCTGCATATCCTGGCGCGGTATCGCGGACCGGCCGCGCACCGCGGCACCGCCGTACGGCGATGCCGCCCGCGGCGGCGTCACCGGAGCGCCGGGCAGGCCGGCCCCGCGCCCGCGCACGACCCCACCGTCCCGAGGAGAGCGCATGACCGCCGAGGCCCGTCCCGCCGACGCCCGTACCGCTGTCGTCACCGGAGCCAGCAGTGGCATCGGTGCCGCCACCGCACGGCAACTGTCCGCCGCCGGTTACCGCGTGGTGCTCACCGCCCGCCGCAAGGAACGCATCGAGGAACTGGCCGCCTCCCTGCCGCACGCCGAGGCGTACCCCCTCGACGTGACCGACCGCGCCGCCGTCGACGCGTTCGCCGCGTCCCTCGACCGCTGCGACGTACTCGTCAACAACGCGGGCGGCGCCATCGGAGCCGACCCGGTGGCCACCGGCGACCCGGCCGACTGGCGCGCGATGTACGAGGTCAACGTGCTCGGCACGCTCAACACCACCCAGGCACTGCTGCCCGCGCTCACCGCGTCGGGCGACGGCACCGTCGTCGTGCTGTCCTCCACCGCCGGCCTCGCCACGTACGAGGGCGGCGGTGGCTACGTCGCCGCCAAGCACGGGGCGCACGTCATCGCCGAGACCCTTCGCCTGGAGCTGTGCGGCCAACCCGTGCGCGTCATCGAGATCGCCCCCGGCATGGTCAGGACCGAGGAGTTCGCGACCACCCGCTTCCGCGGCGACAGCGCCAAGGCCGCGAAGGTCTACGAAGGCGTGGCCGCGCCGCTGGAGGCCGACGACGTCGCGGACACCATCGCCTGGGCCGTCACCCGTCCGTCCCACGTCAACATCGACCTGCTCGTGGTGCGCCCGCGCGCCCAGGCGTCCAACTCCAAGGTGCACCGCGAACTCTGACGGTGCACCGGGCGACGGCCGGGCCCCGGCGGGGCGGCGTGGGAGACACGACAGAAGATCAACATCGGCTGGTTTCCGGCCACATGAAAGTGCGGACACGGGGAACGGGGAGGAACGTGAGTACTTTCCGTATCCCCCTCCCCCGTTTCCGCAGGTCCGGCAGGACCGTCAAGCGTGCCGCCGTCCTGGCCGCCGCCGCGGGCGTGCTGACCACCGGCCTGTTCGCCTCTCCGGCCTTCGCCGCGATGGGCGACAACCTCGTCGACGGCCCCGCCGCCTGCGCGTTCTCCGAAGGCCGGCAGTCCCTCGCCTTCGGCGACCAGGGCGACCGCGTCTCGCAGTTGCAGTGCCTGCTGGCCAACCGCCACTACCTCGGCTGGAACCGCCTCAACGGCGCGTTCGACGCCGACACCCTGGTGGCCGTGGTCAATTTCCAGCGGAACCACGACCTGCTGCCCGACGGCTCCGTCACCCCCGAAGTCTGGAACGCCCTCTACGCCGGCTCCGCACCGGCCTGACCCGCAACCGCCTCGACCCGTAAGGGCCGGACCCCCACGGGTCCGGCCCTTACGGCCGTTCCGGACCGCCCCGGCGGCTCAGCCCTTGACGCAGACGACCTGCTTGAGCTTGGCGACGACCTCCACCAGGTCACGCTGCTGATCGATGACCTTCTCGATCGGCTTGTAGGCCCCCGGGATCTCATCGACCACACCGGAGTCCTTGCGGCACTCCACCCCCGCCGTCTGCTCCGCCAGGTCCTTCGTGGAGAAGCGCTTCTTCGCGGCGTTCCGGCTCATCTTCCGACCGGCGCCGTGCGAGGCGGAGTTGAAGGACTCGGCGTTGCCGAGGCCCTTCACGATGTACGAGCCGGTGCCCATCGACCCCGGGATGATGCCGTACTCACCACTGCCCGCCCGGATCGCCCCCTTACGGGTCACCAGCAGATCCATGCCGTCGTACCGCTCCTCCGCCACGTAGTTGTGGTGGCAGCAACACTGCTAACTTCATATGAGGTTCGAACAGATGAGCCTCGCCGTATGAAGTGGATTCGATCTTGACGTTGGCGGAACAACCGAAGAGGAAGCTCAGCGCGGCAGAGGTGGAACAGCTGGTCAGCCGCCTACGCGGGGCCCCGGACAACGCCCCGGGCCTGGAGGAGGCCAAGGCCCTCCGGGCCGACGGTTGGCGTCTGGTGGTGGCGTACTGCCGGATATCCGACGACGCCCACAAGCGCGACGGTCATGGCGTGGAGGACCAGACGCGGCACTGCGGCCGGATCGCCTCGGGCATCAGGGCCGTGGCCGTCCACCACTACATCGACAACGACAAGTCGGCCTCCAAGGCGGACGTGGTCCGAGCCGACTTCGACAACATGATTGACGCGCTGGAACGCGGCGCCACGGAGAACGGTTTCCCCGTCGACGGCGTGGTGTGCGTAGCCGACGACCGTCTGTACCGGGGCGCCTACGCCTACGAGCGGTTCGTGGACTCGTTCACCGCGCACCCCGACCGGCTCTACGCGGACGACACCGGCCGCCACGACCTCTACGGAGACGGAGCGGAGTACCGGGGGGCTTCTCGGCGTCGCGGCATCCCGCTCGGAGACGAAAAAGAAGAAGCGCCGGGCACGCCTCAACCACCTCGCCCGTGCGGAGCGCGGTGAGCCGGTATCGGGGCGCCGTCCCTTCGGCTGGAACGCGGACAAGCTCACGCTGCACCCGGAAGAGGCGAAGGTCGTCCGCCAAGGGGTCAAGGAGCTGCTGGCAGGTAAGAGCATCACCACGGTGACGCGGAATTTCGTCGCCTCCGGCGTCACCACCACGATGGGCAACAGCTGGCAGCTCCAGACCGTCAAGCAGATCCTTCGTAACCCGCGCATCTGCGGCTACCGGAAGCTGAACGGTGAGCTGGTGTCCGACTCCGAGGGCAATCCCGTTGTCGGCAAGTGGGAGCCGATCGTCACTCCCAAGGAGTGGTACGCGGTTACGACCCTGCTGGAGCAGAGGCGCAATGCGGGTGGCTGGGACGGTTCGGGCGAGGGGAAGCGGACGCCGCGCAAGTACCTGCTGACCGGGCTGGTGCGCTGCGGGAAGAAGCTGGAGGACAGGCGGACGTGCCACACCAAAATGACGGGAGCCCCCGCCCGGAAGACGCACAAGTACCGTTGCCGGTCCGTGCTGGACGGGGGCTGCGACAAGCTGAGCCGCCAGGGCCCGGCCATCGACAAGCTGATCACGCAGCTCGTACTGGCCAAGCTGGAGAAGCGGGACGCGGAGCGTCAGCCGGTCGAGGAGACATGGGCCGACGAGCCGCAGCTTGAAGCCGCACAGCGCAGGAAGAGCGCGCTGGAGGAGCAGTGGCACGCTGAGGAGATCAGCGACTCCACGTTCTTCGCTCTGCTGAAGAAGGAGGAGGCGGAGATCAAGCGGCTCAGCAACGAGCGGAAGGGGTGGGCTGCCCGGCAGGAGACCTGCGGAACGAGGTCACGGATGTTCGGGCCCAGTGGGAGGACATGGACCTCCAGCAGAAGCGGACAGTCATCTTCGACGCCTTGGAAGCCGTGATCGTCCTTCCGGGCGTGAAGGGGTCTCACAAGTTCGACCCGAGCACGATCATCCCGGTGTGGAAGGCAGAAAGCACCAGATAAGAACGGTCCCGCCCCGTCTCCAATGGCCTCCGCCGGACGGGGCGGCCCCACCGCGTACAGCCACAACTGATCATCGACGGTCGCGACCTGCGGCCTGCCACTCGATCGGCGCTCTGAACTACGGCACTCCTGTAGCCAGTTGTCAGTGCTGGTCACCAACGAGTGCCCTTCCACTGCCCCAGGGCAGCCCGGGAGGGCAATCGTGCGTGAGCACCGCGCAAGCGAGTTCAACTGACCGGCCTTGGTAGACAGAGTCGGTTGCGATGGTCCGTTCTGGCTGCTGTTTTGCCTCAGAGAGCACCTGGCGACGCCACCCACGACCGTTTCACGAAATTGCTCGAACTAGGCACTGTTTCTCGGATCATGTGCGGAGCCAGATCATGAGTGCTGCGAGGGTTAGAGTGCCGAGGTAGATGTAGGCGCGTTTCTCGTAGCGG